>CALAOV010000024.1 GCA_937889515.1 uncultured Myxococcales bacterium
GGGGTGGCGGAGGCGGCCACCGCCGCCGCCCCGTCGGGCGACGCGACCATCCACCAGGAAGCCGCCGCCATGATCGCGGCGGGGCTGGCCCCCCCGCTGGCCGCGGTGGTGGGCGCCGGCTTCAGCACGCTGGCCGGTGCGCGCGCCTACACCATCGCCGGGTCGTTCTCGGCATTTCTGCTGGCGACCCGCGGCGCCGACAAGCTGCGGGCGCTCTATCGCTCGGCCGGAAACTTCAGCGACGTCTACCGGACGCCGCTGCCCGATCTCGAGCGCGAGTGGCGGCGCTTTCTGACCAAACAACCCCTCTCCACCCGCCAGCGCGCCCAGGCCAGCGAAGAGTTTCGCCGGCCGGCCATCTTCAAGCGGGTCTGCGCGCGGGAGCTCGCCGCGCGCATCGCGGAGGCGCGCGCCGTCCTGCACGCCGATCCGGCGCGCGCGGTGGCGCTCCTGCAGTCGACCTGTCACGACGATCCGGGCGAGCCGCTGTACCGATTGTCGCTCGCGCACGCCCAGGCGGCGGCCGGGGATCTGACGGCCGCGCGCGGCGTGCTCGCCCGCCTCGAGCTCGACGCCGAATTGACCGTCCCGCTGCGCGCCGCCGCCGAAGAGCTCGCCGCCGAGATCGATTTCGTCGCGTGCGACTTCGAAAACGCGGAGGCCCACCAGCGCCGCGCCGCCGAGCTGGCCGCGACCGAGGCGGAGCGGCGCCTGGCGTTCGCCAAGCTCAAGGGTCTCGCCGGCCCCGGGGCCCGGGCCACGCTGGGCCGCGTGCTCCTGGGCGACGATCTGACCGCGCCCGACACCGATCCCGTGTTGACCTTCTACCTTCTCCTCGAATACGCGCGTCTCTTCCCGACGGAGCGCCTGGGGCCCTACCTGATCGGCCGCCAGCTCCTGACCCGCGACCCGGCCCGCGCGCTGCCCCAGCTTCAACGCGCCTGCAGCGACGACGAGGTCGCCGAGCCCGCGGCGCCGCCGGCGCTTCCGTCCGAGCTGGCGCGCGAATGCCGGCGCCTGATCGCCGACGCCGCCTATCGCGTGGGCGATTTTCCACGCGCCCGCGCGGCGCTGGCCCGGCTGGCCTCCGACGCCACCGAGGCCGATCGCCTGCGTGCGCTCGACATGCGGGCGCGCGTCGATTGGGCCGCCGGCCGGCGCTCCGGCGCGGTGGGCGGCCCGGGACTGTCGGCCGTCGCGCCCTGACCGCCTCTAGACGGGGGCCCTTCCCGGCGTAACAATAGCCAACGATGAGAACCTCGCCCCCCGCGCCCGGTCGGCGTATGCCGGTCTCCTTCGCGGCGCTGGCGATGATCGCCTTCCTTTCCACCATCGCCGCCACCGCCACCAGCGCGCACGCTCAAGGCGCAACTTCCGCGGCGCCCGATCCGGCGACGATGCAACCGCCGGCGACCGCTCCGGCGACGACCGCCACGCCACCGACCTCGCCGGCCTCGCCACCGGTCGAAGCGACCGCGCCGCCGGCCACGACCACGACCACACCGCCGACGCTGACCCCGGAGCCGACGCAGGCGCCGCCGCCGCTGGCGCTCGATCCGCGCACGCCGCAGACGCCCGCCCCCCGACCGGTTCCTTTCTACGACAAAGACTGGTTCTGGGGCGCCGTCGGCGTGGTGATTCTGACGACGGCCGTCATCCTGGTCTCGGTCGCCTCGTCGGGTACCGACACCCCCGCCACGACGCTCGGGAACATGCGTGCGTTCTAGTCCGCCCCGCCTCCTGGTGGCCGCGGCGGGGACGTTCGCCCTCGCCTCGATGCTGCTCGGCTGCTCGAACCCGCAGTCGTTCATCGTGCTGGTGGTCGAATCGGCCACGTCCACGCCCATCGCCAACGTGGCCGAGCTCGAGGTGGTGGTTTCGAAAGGGACGACCGAGATGAAGACGCTGACCTACGGCGCCGGCGATCTCACCTTCCCCGCCGACGCGGACACCAACAGCGGCACGCTTTCGGTCAGCTTCTCGGGCGGCGAGACCGGCGACATCCGGTTCGACGTCACGGCCTTCGACGCGCAGGGCTGCGACATCGGCGAAGGCACGCAGATCGTGACCATCAAGAAGGGCGCGGTCAACGAACGGGTCGTCCCGCTCGGACCGGGCAAGGGCTGCACGACCGACGCCGGCAGCGGGAGCGACGGCGGTGACGGGGGCGCCTTCAGCGGCTGCGATCTGGTGCACCCACAATGCGGCGTCGCAAACCAAACTTGCCAGGTGAACTGCACCACCAAGATAAACGCGTGCACGATGGCGGGCACGGTCCCCGCCGGTGGGTCTTGTCAGAGTGCCAACGACTGCTCGCCCGGCACGCAGTGTTACGACTACACCAGCATCGGGTGCGCCGCCAAGGTCTGCCTCCGCTTCTGTGGCGGCGACGGCGACTGCGCGTCCTTCGGCGACGGCGGGGTGGGACCGGGGAGCGTCTGCCGCGACCCGATCTGTCCGGGGGTGACCACCGCGTCGCGCATCTGCACGTTCAATTGCGATCCGACCGCCGCGGCCGCGACCAGCAATGGCAGTGGCTGTCCGAGCGGGCTCGCCTGTCTCATGCCCGCCATGGATGAGGTCGACTGTGCCTGCCCCGAGGCCTCGCGCACCGGGCACGAGGGCGCCACTTGCACCAGCTCCGCCGGCTGCGCGCCTGGGTTCATCTGCAACTCGAAAGCGGGCGCGCTGAGCTGCCGCCCCGTCTGTCGCTGCGATGAGGTCGGCGGGAGCTGCACCGCCCCCTCCACCGATTGCCCGACCGCCGGCACCCACTGCACGGTCGTCACCGGCCAGACGATCTACGGAATCTGTCAGTAGGTTTTCGCCGCGCGGGCGCGATCCCTTGTAACTGAACTTTTGTTCAGCTACCGTCTGGGGTGTGTCGAACCGCGCGCTCGAGCTGATCTTGGATCCGGAGCTGGCCTCCCGGCTGGTCCCGATCGAACGGCTCGCGGAGACGCGCGGGCGGCGCTCGTCCGGGATCGCGGCGCTCGACGGGCTGCTCGGGGGCGGGTGGCCGCGCGCGGCGCTGAGCGAAATCTCCGGGCGGCGCTCGTCGGGGCGAACGGCCATCCTGCGCGCGGCGCTGGCGGCGGCGATCGCCGCGGGGGAAGTGACGGCGCTGGTCGACACGGGGGGGACGCTGGACGCGCGCGCCGCCGCGGCGAGCGGCCTGGCGCTCTCCGCGTTGCTCTGGATCCGGTGCGCCGCCGGGCAGGCGCTCAAGGCGACCGATCTGGTGGTGGCGGCCGGCGGATTCGGACTGGCGGTGCTGGATCTCTGCGACGCCCAGCTGCGGGTGCCCGACGCCGCCTGGGTGGC
>CALAOV010000025.1 GCA_937889515.1 uncultured Myxococcales bacterium
ACTATGGCCGGTTTTGAGGTGATCACGTATGGCCGGATCGAGGTGATCACCGAGGGATTCCGCGCTGCCCAGCCTGAGCCACCCAGCCCACGATGCCCGCGTCGGCGGTCTTCGTCTCCGGAATCGGCCGGGCTGCCCCACGGAGCGCTCGCTCCAACACAGGAAGAATCGGCTCGCCAGCGGGCAGCTCGATAACCGCCGCGACCGCGGGATCGTTTGTCTTCCCGCCAAGCTTCCCATAGGCCTGGGAAAGCCGACCATGAAGCAGATCGTGCCGGAGCTGGCAGAGGTTGATTGCGGTGAGGGCCTCGACCTGCTCGGTCGCCAGAAAGGGGCGCAGCTCGTTCACGACGCGATCGAAAGCTCGATCGAGGTCCTTCGAGGTTCCGCCGGCGCCGAAAAGAGCCTCCATGGTGATGCGGACCGAAAGCTCGAACTGGGCAGCCCAGCCACACGCCTCTCGGAGCGCTGGGAGATGGGGAACCCAAAGCATCGAGAACGGGCTGTCGATGAACACGCCCCCGATGCTACTGCCAGCTTGCCGGTTGCCGGAAGACGAGTGCCCGGCAAGTCTACCGTGACCCCACCTGGCCGTGTTCTCTGCCCGCTGCCGCGCTCTCTGTTGCACGCTCGGCGGGAGAACTCGCGAGGTAGCGGCGTTGCGCGCGGGCGCGACGCTCGACAACCACGGCGACTGCTTCATCGCGTGCGTGAACCGCAAGAAAACTCGTCCCGGAACTCGTCCCTGACCGGTTTTACCGACGACCAGGTCTCGCCTAAGTACCCGAAAGTTTGGGTGGGCGTTGAAGGGATTGAACCTTCGACTTCCACCGTGTGAAGGTGGCACTCTTCCGCTGAGTTAAACGCCCGAGGGATCTTTGGTAGCGCGGCCGGGAAGCACTGTCAACCGGCCGCGGCGATCCCGGGCCGACCCGCGAATCAGCGGCGGTGACCGCCGCCGCCGCCGAAGTGGCTGCCGCCGCCGCCACCGCCGAAGTGGCTGCCCCCGCCGCCGCTGAAGCTGCCGCCTCCGTAGTGCGCGGCGGGCGGCGCGTATGAACGCCGGGCCGGCGCGTATGACGCGGCGGGCGCGTGGTAGTAGCTGGGTGGCCCCGCCGGCGCCGCGTGGTAGGCCGGCTGCGCCGCGCCGTAGCTCGGGGCGGCCGCGTAAGGACGACCAGCGGGCGCGACCGAGCCGTAAGACCCACCGGCGTACGGACGACCATAGGCCCCGGCGTTCCCGTAGTACGGCTGCGTCGGTCGCGACCAGGCGGTCGCCGGGGTACGGACTGCGGGACGAGCCGCCGCCGGCCCGTAGGCGGGCGTGCGCCCGACCGTGTGTTGGGCAGCGGCGCCGGCGTTCCAGCCTGGCCGGTCGCTTCCCTGTCCGACGCCGCTCTGTCCGCGCCCGCCTTGTCCGTATCCGCCCTGCGCGCTCGCGCCCGAATGCGCGGCGCCGGCTTGCGTCCACGGGCGTGCGCTCAGCGCGACGCCGGCGTGCGGATAAATGGCGACGCGGGGAAGGACGTGCGGGGCGGCGCTCGCCAGGTGGACGGGGGCTGCGGTGATGCCGCGGGTGGGGCCGGCATTGACGTGAACGTTCCACTGCCCGCGCGTGAGCAGGCGGTCGTTCGCGACGACCGTGGTCCGCGCGAACAGCGACGGCAAGTAGCGCGAGCCCACGAAGGACGGGTGCGCGGCGCCGAGGCCGGCCGCCGTCGTGAACCGCCAGGGCGATCGCCCGCCGCTTCCGGCGAAGAGGCGCGTGCCGCGCGGCGGAAGCGGCGACCAGCCAACGTAGCCGTGGCCTGAGCGCCACGAGACCCAGGCCGGTCCCCACATGGTGCCGGGCACCCAGCTCCAGCCGCGGCCGGCGATGGTGATCCAGCGGCCGTAGTGGAACGGCGCCCAGCCCCAGTTCCAATCGGAGACCCAGGTCCAGCCGTACTCCGACATCAACCAGTGGCCGCACGACGCATAGGGGACGAAATCGGCGCCGACGGTCTGGGCGTATGGCGACCAGACGTTGCCGTAGGTCGGGTCGTCGTTCCACGATCCGTACGGCGCGAGCGCGTCCTGAAACTGCGTATACGCCTGTGGGTCGTAGCCGTCGTCATAGGTCTGCGCGATGTCGTTGTCGGGGCCGAGATCGGCGGGCGGATAGGCCAAATTCGGATCGTAGGTCGCGTTGGGATCGTACTGCGGCGCTGGCTGCGGCGCGGCCATCCCGAGCTCGGCGTCGTTTCCCGCCGGCAGCGGGAGCGGCCCCTGCGGCTGCGCTTCGTTCGCCTGATTCTCCGCGAAATCTTGGGGATCTTGGGGCGGGTACACCGGGCCCTGCGGGGGCGCCTCTTGCGGCTGAGCCTGGCCGACCTGTGGCGGTGGCTGGTAAGGCGGCAGGGCCGGCTGCGACATGGGCGGGAGCGGCGGGGCCAGGGTCTGCGCGCCAGCCGGAAGACCGAAGAGGGCCGCCAAACTGAAAAACGAGACGACTGCCAGGGTCTTCATGATCGCTCCTTCTTCTTAGCGCGGCCGCGTCTCGATGCCACCGATCCGACCTGCCCAGCTGCCGAGTTGCATGGCGCCTGGGTGTGCCTTTGCACATTCCGCGCCGATCCGAGGTCCCGGATCGGGCCGAGCTGCGCCAATCGCGACGCTCACTTACGGTCGAGCCGCAGCGCCCGGGTGTGCGGAAATGCTGCGCCCGTCACAGTCCCCGACACCTTCGCGCCACTGTCTGGCCTTAGGCCGTGACCCAGATGGGCACGGGGTCCTCCGCTCGATCCCCGTTTCTCTATGCTGTGGTTTCTGCTGCACAGATAGTCGCGCCATGCGCGAAGCCGGCGCCGATGCGAAGACCGCAGACGCCTCGCGTGCGTGCCACTCATTGAGCGGCACGCGACGCGTTATGCCGGGACCTCACTTACAAGCGGCGATGTTCGCTGAGGCGCCACCGGCGAGGATCTGGGAACAGGCGGATGCTTCGGCGGCCATATCCTGTCCGGCTGTGTTGCACATGGACGTCGAGTAGGCGGTACAGTCCGCGGCGGAGCCACCGGCCAGTGCTGCGATCGCGGCGCAGCAGGTGGCAGCCTTGTCGCAGCTGGCGCAGCTGGCGGTCCCCGCGCCTCCGGCACCCGTCGTGCCACCCGCGCCAGTCGTGCCCGCGCCACCGCCGTTGGTGCCGCCCATCGCCGCGCCCGCGCCGCCGCTGCCGGTGGTGCTCTGGCACTGCGGGAGCTCCGCCGTACAGGCCACGAAATCGGAGCAGGTCGATTTTGCCAGGCAGGCGTTCGCCGCGCTGACCAGCTGAGACTGGTTCGAGCAATGCGCCGCCGCCATGCAGCTCGTCATGCACTGGGTCATCGAGGCGGCGGGCTCGGCCCCGCCGTCGAGCTCGCAGGAGACGCCCTTGTTGCAGAGCTGGTTGCAAAGCGCGACGGGATCGCTGCTCGATCCGCCGCCACAGCTTTGCGCCACGGCCACCACGAAACCGAGCGCCAAGAGAGACCTACCCAAGACCGACATAGTGACCGACAGCGACTTACGCGACATGTTGGCTCCGCTCCTAGTTGAAAAGGGAGCCCCAGCGTAACACGGGAGTCCAGAAACCGCGCGCCGACGAGCCGGTTCGCGTCGAGGTGCGGCGATCGAGGTGGGCCTACGCGCGAGAGGCCGCGCCCGCGCCGTCGAGGTGCGGCGATGGCGACGTTATTGGCACTTTGGGAACTGCTTGCCGGTGTCGTATTGCTGATCGGCGCTGCCGTTGGGCGTGATCTGCAGGGTCCGCCCGGCTTTGTCGGTGAGGGTGAGGGTCTGACCGGCGACGTTTCCGTTCATCTGCCAGGGCCCGTAGTTGAGGTGCTGCCCGCCTGAGCCATTCATCGTCACGTTGGTGATCGCGAGGACGCTGTTCTCGATGTACACCTGATTCGGGTTCCCCGATTTGATGCGGGCGAACACGTTCCCCGAGACCGGACAGGGGACCATCTTCCAGGTCGTGCCGCTGGGATTGCCGACGGAATAGCCGAGCGCGCTCCAGGCCGACCAGCTCAGGTCGAGGTGCCCAGTCGGATCGCTCTGGCAGGGTGGATTGCTGTCCTCCGGACACTCGTCGATGATGGTGGCAATGATCGATTTTCCGCCGTTGGTGACCTGAACGCAGGCCCCACAACTGTTGACGGTGTCGAAGGTCGAGCCGCTTTGCCCGGGGATTGCCGCGAAGTAGCTGCCGCTGGCGGGAGAGGTGGTGGCGATCTCCTCCACCGTGTCGTTCATTCCGGACTCCGTGCCTAGGTAGCCGCAGGCAGACTGGTAGGTGCCGTTGGGCCCGCTCTTCGGCGTGCCCTGGCCAAAGTAGTACCAGGTGAAGGAACCGTTGGTGGTCGACGTTCCGAGGTTTCCGCAGCTGGTGGAGCCGCCGCCCGCAGCGCCGGTGGTGCCCGCGGCGCCCGTGGTGCCCGCGGCACCGGTCGTGCCGGCGTGTCCTGCAGCGCCGGTGGTGCCTGCGGCGCCCGTGGTGCCCGCGTGTCCTGCGGCGCCGGTGGTGCCTGCGGCGCCGGTGGTTCCCGCGGCGCCCGTGGTGCCGCCGCGTCCGGTGGTTCCCGCGGCGCCCGTGCCGGTGGTGCCCGTTCCCGCGACGCCCGTGCCGGTGGTTCCGGCGGAGCCCGTGCTGTTGCCCGCGCCGCTGGTTCCCGCTGCCGGTCCGTCGGTGCCCGCGAGCTGCAGGCACTGATTCAGAGAGCCGACGCAGCTGAACCCGGCGTTGCACGCGCCGTTCGAATCGCAGGCGCAGAACTCTTGCCCCGGTTGGCCCTGGCAGTCGGTGTTCGAATGGCTGCCGCACGAGACGTCGGCCAGGGCCAGGATCCCGACGCCGGCCAGGCACGCGAGGGCTACGCCGGCGAGTCGTGACGTCTGGGGGATCTCCGTCGCAGAACTCTTCCCTCTCATCAAAGCTCTCCTTACGAAGCTAGGGTGCTTCTGGGTCGTGCGGGCGCTGTGAGCGATCGCGGCGCCGATCCCCTCCAAGCCCCGCCCGACGCGCCGAGATCGACGAGGCTACCATACGTCGCGCGCGCGACGCCACCGCGGCGCGCCCGTCGCAGCGACTGCGAAATTCGCTAGATCCGGAAACGATTGCCGCATTGCAGAGCTATGGTTGGTCTGTCATTTCTCTGTCGGGGGTCTGGCCATGGAAACGGATCTGGAAGGGCGACACGTCGTCATCACGGGCGGAGCCGGTGGTCTTGGTGGCACCATCGTCGACGCCATCGCCGCCGCGGGCGCGGTGTGCCATCTGCCGATCCGGGAGCGGGCGCCGCGTCCGTCGGATGGGCGGCTGCAGCTTGTCGAAGGGGTGGACCTGACGGACGAGCGGGCGGTCGCCTCGTTCTTCGCCGGCTGCCCGCCGCTCTGGGCCTCCGTCCACCTGGCGGGTGGCTACGGCGCCGCGCCGCTTTTGGAGACCAAGCTGGGCGAGCTCCGCCGTCAGCTGGACCTGAACCTGATCACGGCGTTTCTCTGTTGCCGCGAGGCCGCGCGCAACATCCGCGAGCGGGGTGGCGGCGCGGGCGGGCGGCTGGTCAACGTCGGCTCGCGCGCGGCGGCGGTGCCGTCCGGCGGTTCGGTCGCCTATACGGTGTCGAAGGCCGCGGTCGGCGCGCTGACCCAGGCGCTGGCGGTCGAGCTGGCCCCGGACGCGATCGCGGTGAACGCCATTTTACCATCGATCATCGACACGCCCGCGAACCGCGCCGCGATGCCGGCGGCCGATTTCGATCGCTGGCCCAAGCCCGCGGAGATCGCCCGCACGATCACCTGGCTGATCTCGCCGCAACAGACCGTCACCTCGGGCGCGCTGATCCCCGTCTACGGCCGCGCCTAGAGCTCAGTTCGCGGTCAAGGAGACGTTGTCGACGCAGACCTTCGGGGTGCCGGACGTGGCCGTCATCGCAAAGGCGAGACCCGCTTGCGGATCCGAGGTGTTGACCGTGAAGTTGTGCGTGAAGGTCGTCAGTCCCGTCCCCGGGGCATCGGTGTTGTCGTTGTAGTCGACAGCGTACGGCGCCACCACCTGGCCGACGTGGACCTCGAACATCGAGAGCCCGCTGGCGCTCGACGCCTGATAGGAGAGCGTGTAGTTGGTGCCCGAGTTGACGGCGAAGAAGGTCGACGTGTCGCCCCACCCGAGTATCACCGGGTTGTTGGTAGCCAGCGTCAGGCAGAACTGTCCGTTGGTCACGCCCGGGTTGCTCGGCGTTCCGTTGGGGATCCCCCAATCGTTCATGCCGTTCGAGAAGTCACCGTTGATGATCAAGTTGCCACCGCCGCTGTTGCCGCCGCCTGTGGTGCCGGCCGCGCCTGTGGTGCCGGCGGCGCCTGTGGTGCCGGCGGCGCCTGTGGTGCCGGCCGCGCCTGTCGTCCCTGCGGACCCGCTGCTGATCGCGACGCACTCGTTCTTGTCGGTGGCGCAGACCAGGCCGTCGTTGCAGGTACTGCCCGCCAGGCAGGCGCAGAACGCGGCGCCTGCACTGCCGGTACATGCCGGAGTTTGGCCGCTGCCGGTGGGATGCCCGCAGGAGATGGCCGCGAGGGCGATGCCGGCGAGCGAAATGACCGTAAAGTTCCAGAAATTAGACTTGGTGTTCATGAAAATATGGCGAAGTTTCTCAGAGAAAATCGCTGGCCGCAATCCTCGATGGTCGGGCGATCCGGCGATCGATCGACGCGCGTGACGCGCTATTTGACGCGCGGTGCAGCTAGTTGGTCAGCGATTTGCCGTCGAGCCCGAACCCGACCACGAACAACAAACGGTTCTCGAATCCCGAGACCGGGGCGCCGATGGTTCGGAGGCCCACGCCGCCGTAGAGATACTCGAAGGTCGAGAGCATGAGGACCGGCGCCACCGAATAGCCGGCCGAGCCGGTGCCGGTCGCGCCGTTCTGCAAGATGGTCGCGTCGATCATCAGCCCCAGCTCGACCCCGAAGATCTCGCTGCGGGTGTTGGCGCGGACCATGTCGTAGCGGAGCTTGACGCCCCCGCCGAAGTCCTTGAAGAACGAAACGGAGTTTTCGCCCGGGCCCGGATGCGGCAGCGCGCGCACCAGCGAGCCGAAGATGTGGGTGGTCACGGCCCAGCTGCTGTCGCCGATCGGCAGGCGGGGCAGCTCGGCCTGGCGGCGGTCGAATTCCAGCTTGGCGAATCTCTGGGTCGCCAGCGCACTCTCTTCCACCAGCTCGAGGGCCCGTCCGGTGTCGGGATCGACGGAGGTGTTCCAGCGGAGCACACGGATCCGATCCAGAACCTTCACCGTGTCTTCGACCGCGCGACCGCACTGACGGGTGGTGGTGGTGAGCGTGGACATGCTCTGGGCCTCGGCGCGGCAGGCGGTCGCGTCGCGCTCCATCTGGCGAACGTCGACCGCCAGGCAGGGTTCCGCTTCCCGGCAGGGATCGAGGGACAGGAGGTTGGCGAGCTCTGCCCGCGCGGTGGCCGGCGCGAGCAGCGCAGCGCCGGCGAGCAGCAATCGAAGCGCGTGCCCACTCGACCCTCGGGTCGTGCTGCGCGTCATGATCCGACTCATGGGCCAGGCGGCGGTTCGTTGGTCTTCTCGGGTCCCCCGAACGGCGAGGTCACCTTGGGCTCGTGGCCGCTGGGTGGTGGCGTCGACGGCGGGCCGCTGGTCGGCGCCGGGGAATGCACCGCCGCTGCTGCCGCCGCCTTTCTCGCGACGCCCGCGGCGCCGGCGGCCTTGCCGGCGCCCGGCACAATCGCCGTCTCCGATCGCGGCGGCCCGAGCTCGTCGCAGCGGTCTACAAAGGCTTTCATCTCGTCGCTCAGATGAGAGGTGTCCTGCGTGTAGAGAGACGGACAGGCGGCGCTCCCGTTGCCGTGACGGTCCCGACAGAACGCGCGATAGGCGCGGTCGAGACAGGCCGCGCCGGCGCTGCCCGGCGCGAGCTGCTGATAGCCGAGCTCTTCGTAGGAGAGGACGCGATCCTCCGAAAAGAACTGGTTGACCGTGGTGTCGTTGGCGAATTGCGGATCGTTGGTCTTGGTGACGTCGACGAAGCTGCCCGAGCGCAGCACCTGGCCGTCTTGCGGATAGGCCGCCTTGACGTAGACGATGCGGACCGCGTCGTGGTTCTTGTCGCCGTCGATGGGCAGGTGGCCGATCGACCCGGTCATGACGAAGCCGTGGGGGCGATCGAGCACGGCGTCCGCGGAGAGCGGCGTGCACAGATCTTCCCAGTGCCAGCTCACCGTCGTGCCGAAGTCGCTGCGCAGGAGAACTTCGGTCGCGCGCAAGTCGGTAAAGGCGCTCCCCAGCGCCGCCTGGTCGAGATGCCAGCGCCCGTCGTAGCTGCGCTTGCAGATCGCGTCGGCGCCGTCCGAGGTCGCGTCGGAGACGACGATGAACCGCACGCCGCGCCGGATGAGCGCGTAGATCCCGACGTTGTCGAAGATACCGCCGTCCATCAACAAGTAGCGTTTCGCGCCGGCGGTGCGGCGGTGGGATTCGACCATCTTGTTCACCAACGGAAGTGGGACGTAAAAGCCCATCCGCTCGAGGAAGCTCCGGGTCGGTGAATGCGGGCGGCCGGCGGGATCGTGGTACCAGCTGGTGCTCCACCCGTTGACGAAATAACCCAGGTCGGCGTCGAAGAGATCGAGCACGGCGTCGAACAGCAGGCCCTGGGTGACGTTGTGGCTGTCGAGCGCGGCGCCCGAGATCGGGACCCCGAACGAGGGCGACATCCAGTAGTTGTCGGCGCTCGGCGCGTAGACCTGGCGGCCCCAGCGCGTCGGGCGCGGGAGCGTGGGTGACCAGGAGAGGTAGCCGGTGTCCTTGTCGCTGTCCGTCGTGTCGAGCGCGACGTCGCGGTAGGGATCCTCGACCCGCTCGCCCGGCGTCTTGACGTATCCCACCGACGTGCCGCCGCCCCACAGCGGCGTCAGCTCGAACGCGTCGCCTACCCGGCCGTGGTGCGCGCCGTCGTCGTCGTCGAGCGACAAAGTCATGTTGATGATCCAGAACGGGCGCTCGGCGCTGGGGCCGAAGCAGCTCATCGGATACGGTTTGAGGGGGAGGGTGCGACCCTGACCGGCGTCGGTGTAGTCGAACAGGAAGGCGGCCTGGATTCCATCCCGGTAGAAGCGGCGGTAGGGGCCGATGTCCAGGTCGTACCCGAGCACCACGTTGAGCGCGAGGTTGAGCGGCATGGTGACGGTGCTCTTCAGGATGGTCCAGGCCAGCTGCGCCTTGGAGTCGTGGCCGTGCCCGTAGCCGAGGTACTCCCCGTGCTGCGCCAGGTGGTACCGGTAGCGGGACCCCGGACGAAACAGCTCGTCGAGGCGCGGGCGAGCCGCGAAGCCGCCGCCCGGCAGGCGGTCGGGCGTCAGCGCCAGATTGCAGGGCGGGATCTTTTTCTCGCCGACGTCGTGATACGACATCATCCACCCCCCCGCGTACCCACCGCCCGACACCGTCGACAGATATCCGGCGCGGGGGAGCAGATTGAGATCGTAGAGCGCGCGCAGCACGCCGACCGCAAAGGAGGCGCTCCGGACGCCGCCGCCCGACAGCGCGACCCCGATGAACGGGCTGTCGTCGCCCTTGCCGGTCTCGAGAAGGAGCGTACGCTCGCGCTTGTAGACGGCGTCCAGCGTCTCCTCGTTCTCTTTGCGGGTCGATTGGTCATCCGTCGACGCCGTCCCGCTCGCCACGGCGGCCGTCGGGTCGGTCGGGTGCTCGCCCGGGCGGCCCGCGCGGATGAAACAGGCGAACCGCTGACTCCCGGATTGGACCGAGCGTTCCTGCACGAACGTCCCGGGCGAGCAGTCCTTGGCGCCCGCGAAGACGTCGTCGTAGTCGTGCGCGCAGGCGGAGATGAGCGCCAAGCCGGCGATCAATGGACGGAACGTGGGACGAAACGTGGGACGAAACTTGGGATGAAACTTCATGGAACGGTCTCCAGTAACGTGGCTCCGAATGACCAGTCGCCAAGTCGCGCGCTCAGGTCCGGAAATCCGCCGCCGAGCCCAAGGCTCGCGTGTCCCGGGAGGGCCAACCAGGCCGCGGCGGTGGCGGGCGCGCGCCAACCGGTCGGGATCGAGGTGATGCCGCCGTCGAAGGTGAAGCTCACCAGATCGCCGGTGCTGATCAGCAGTCCGGCATTGAGATTGATCTGCCACTGGCGGGCCTGCGGACCGCCCCACCAGACCCGAACCAGATCCTGAAGCGCGCGGAAGGTGAAGTTCTGGCCAGCGCTCATCGCGAGTGGAAGGCCCAGCGAGGCGAAGTCGCGCGTCGTGGTGCCGGTCGGGTTGCCGGGGGGCGGCGCTCCGGCGGGCGAGGCCGGGGCGTCGAAGGTGGCGAAGCCGCCCCGAGCTTGAACCTTGAAGTCCCAGTCGCGGGTGGTGAGCAGCTCGATCCCCCGCGGGCGGAGGGCGTTTCCCCCAAACTGAAGATCCATCGTTGCGAAGGGCCGCTCGCCGAACCCGGCGACGATTGCGCCCCGCAACGAAGGGAGGTAGGCAATCGAGTCGGGAAGCTTGAAGCGCAGGCCAAATGTTCCTTCGAACTCTGCGCTGCGGGGCCCGCCGTCGTGCTGAAAGAGCGGCAATCCGAAGGCGCCCTGCGCCGAGCCAGGCGGGAGCAGATTGATGCGCGAGAATTCGGCCTCGACGGAATCCGCAGGTGACTCGAAGCCGGTGGGGGCCAGCCAGCCGGCCCGCGCCGGCCCGACGGCCGCGGCCGAGAGACCGACGATCGAGATGGCCACACGAATCGCCCGCCGCACGGCGATAACAGAGCCCGCCTGAAGCCGGCCGTCAAGTTCGGAGCTGGCCGATCCGCCGTCTGCCGGCACGCGGACCGCGTGCTACCTTGAGTCATCGCGCTCTCCGACGAAGTCCAGGTGATGATGGCGCCGCGTCTGGCCTACCGGCGTCTGGCCGCCGAGCTGCCGGCGCCGAGCCTGGGCGCGCTGGTCCGGCGCCCGGCGCTGGCGGCCCTCGTGATCGGAGGCGCCGTGGCGCTCACCTCGACGGGCGGGGCGACCGCGCGCGTGCTCATCACCACCACGATCTGCTGGAGCTTCGTTCCGGGCCTGCAGTTGATCGTCGCGGCCGCGCTGATCGCGCTCCGGCGCCGCCCCGGACTGCGTCTGACCTCCGCGCTCGATCTGTTCTTTGCCGGGCAAGGCCCCTGGTTGCTCTGGACGTTGGTCGTTGCCGCGTTGGCCCTGGTGGCGTTTCGCCTAGGCGCGCACAGCGTCCCGCGCCTGCTCTATGTCTTGGCGCTCGCCCTCATTCCATTGGTCTGGACCTGGGCCATCATCTTCGCCTTCTGCCGGGAGGTCCTGGAGCTGAATGGCCGCCGGGCGTTCGCCTGTATGTTGCTCTACGAGGCCGTCATCTGGGGCGTCGCCTACCTTTACATGGGGGCGATGACGTTCCAGGCCTGGCCCTTCGGGCAGATGCGGCTGTGATCTCCCTGCGACGGCTCGCGTTCGCGGTCCTCGTCGTCGGCGTCGTCCTGGACATCCTCGGTGACCGGCCGCCACCGGTGGCGCCGCCCGAGCGCGGCGGGTACTTCGTGCTGGCCGTCGACTTTCACGTGCACAGTTTCCTGGGCGACGGGGCCCTCGCCCCTTGGTTGCTGGTCGGGCAGGCGCGCCTGCGCGGGCTCGACGCCCTCGCGATCACCAACCACAACCGAACCTGGCCGGCGCGCCTGGCGCGCTGGCTCGCGCGGGATCCAGGCGGACCGATCGTTCTCGTCGGGGAAGAGGTCACCGCGCGCGGGTTCCACATCACGGGGGTGGGCGTCGAAGATCCGGTCGACTGGACGCATTCGGCGAGCGAGGCGATCGACGCGATTCACGCCCAAGGGGGGATCGCGATCGCGGCGCACCCGGGGTTGAAATTCTGGCCCGCCTTCGACGAGGCGGCGCTCCGCAAGCTGGATGGCGCGGAGAGGGCGCACGGCGACATCTACCAGCGGCGGAGCGCCGACCGGTTGTTCGCGATCTTCTTCGCCAGCGCGCGCGCCTATCAACCGAGGTTGGCCGCCATCGGCGCATCGGACTTCCACGTGGTCGGCTATCCGGGTTTCGGCCGAACCTACGTGTTCGCGCGCGAGCCGACCGCGCGCGGCATCCTGGAGGCCGTCCGCGCCGGCCGCACCGTCGTCTACGACAAGCATGGGCTTCCGCGCGGCGATCCGGCGATGTTCCCCCTCCTGCCGCCCGACAACCGCGACGAGCTTCGCGCCGGACCGCGGCCGGGTGCCGGGAGCCTTTGCGCCTGGCTCGGCCTATTGGGTCTGCTGCTGCTCGGCCGTCGCCGCGACG
>CALAOV010000026.1 GCA_937889515.1 uncultured Myxococcales bacterium
GCGGACTTCTGACGGCCCCGGCATCGGCTAGTCTTTGAGCTCGACGTTCCAGTAGGACGCGTCGGCCAGACCCAGGAACGGAAGCCATTCGCGGTAGCGCACCCGCCCGCCGTTGGTCCGGAAGGTGGGCGTCCAGCGCGGGCGCATCGGGACCTTGAGCAGCTTGAGCCCCGCCTGGTCGGGCGTCCGGGCGCCCTTGGACAGGTTGCAGTCGATGCAGCAGCAGACCACGTTCTCCCAGGTGGTGCGGCCCCCCTGCGCGCGCGGAACGACGTGATCGAGGTTCAGCTCGGCCCGCGGCAGCTCGCTGCCGCAGTACTGGCAGGTGTTGGCGTCGCGCATGTAGATGTTGTGCCGCGAAAAGCGCACCTTGGTCTTGGGGATGCGATCGTAAAGCTGCAGGACGATCACGCGCGGGATCTTGATCGCGCGGTTGACCGTGCGCATGACGTCATCGCCGTTGCCGAGCTCGACGGAGAGATCGGCCCAGGTGTCGAAGTCGAAAGTCTTGAACTCGGGATCGATGACGCGCGCGACGCCCAAATAGAGCAGCGAGAACGCACGTCGCGCGTTGGTGACGTGGATCGGCTGGTAGTGCCGATTGAGCACCAGGACCGCGGCGTTGGTCACCCTCACACCATAGCAGGCTGCCCCCGACGCGGCAAAATGGTCCCCCGGCGGATCCCGCGGATATGGGCTAAGATCCGGGGGCTTTGAGCATTGCACCGGTCTCGGCGCTGGTCGCGGCCATCGTCAGCTTCGCGATCGGGGGCTCGGTCCTCCTGCGCGAGCCGCGCCGCCGCGCCCACGTCCTCTTCGCGACCTTCACCTTCAACATCGCGCTGTGGAGCGCTCTGTCGTTCGTCGCCAAGCGGTTCGACTCGCCGATCTTCACCTGGGTGTCGATGCTGGCGGCGGTCTCGCTCCCCGCGACGGCGCAGCGGTTTTTTCAGGCCTTCCTGGGCGACGAAGCTGGGCCACCGCCGCTCAGCCGTTCGACCGTCTTCGGCGCCGCCATCTTCTACGGCATCCTCTGCTTCTCCCGCTTCATCGAGCCGGTACACACCACCGTCTGGTTCGGCGCCGCCTTCATCGCCTACGTCTTCGCCGGACTCTACCTGTCGGTCTTCTATCTCTACCGCCGCTACCGGGCGACGCCATCGCGGGTCGAGAAGACCCGCTTGCTCTACCTGGTGGTGGGTGGTTTCGCCACCGTCACCGCCTCGCTGGCCGAGACGATTCCGCGCGGCCCCAGCTTCGGCAGCGTCTTCATCATCGTCTACCTCTACTTCCTGTCGCAGAACCTGATCCGCTACCGGCTACTCGACCTGAACGAGCTGCTCGGTCGGATGGTGGTGCTCGGCACCCTGGTCTTCATCCTGACCTTCATCTACGGGGTGTTGGTCCGCTGGGTCGGACCCGACGAGCAGGGGCTGTTCTTCTTCAACACGCTCTTGGCCTCGGCGACCATCGTGATCCTGATCGAGCCCCTGCGCAGCCGGGTCGAGGGGGGGATCAGCCGCTGGATGTTCCAGGAGAAGTTCGAGCTGTCGCGCCGGATCGAGATGTTGCGGGCCGAGCTGGCGAACGTGATCGACATGCGGGTGCTGGTCCCGCGGGTGCTGGGCGCGCTGGAAGACTCGCGCCGCATCACCCACGCCTCGATCTACCTGGCCGATCCCGACGGGTCGGGCTACGAGCTGGCCGGGCAGGTGGGTCCGAGGCCCGAGGCGCGCTTCGACGCCATCACCCACCGCGCGTTCTTCGAGCGGCTGCGGCGCACCGGCGTCATCTCGCTGGAAGGCATCGAGCGGGAGGTGGTCGCCCGCCGCACGGTCTCGACCGAGGAGCAGGAGACCCTCCAGCTCATCCTGCGCACGCTCGAGCAGATGAATGGCTCGGTGGCGCTGGGCTTCTCCAGCGAGGACCAGCTCCTCGGCACGCTCGTGATCCGCGACGATCGCCTGCGGGAGGCCTATTCATCCGACGAGATCGAGCTGTTTCGTGGCGTGGCCAACAGCATCGGCATCACGCTGCAGAACTCCCAGGTCTACGAACGGATGAAGGAGCGCGATCGTCTGGCGGCCCTCGGTCAGATGGCAGCCGGCCTGGCCCACGAGATCCGAAATCCGCTCGGATCGATCAAGGGTGCGGCGCAGTTCCTCCAGCCGGGGCAGATGGGCGAGGGCGCCAAGGAGGGCAAGGGCGAGAGCACCCGGGAGTTCCTGGACATCATCATCGAGGAGGTGAACCGGCTGAACAAGATCGTCTCGCAGTTCCTCGACTACGCGCGCCCTTACCGCGGCGAGCAGCGTCCGCTCGAGGTCTCCGAGGTGCTCAAGAAGACCCTGTCGCTGCTGCCCGCGGCGCAGCTCGAGGGCGCGATCGAGATCTCGACCAGCTTCGCCGAGCGCATGCCCCCCGTGCGCGCCGACGCGGAGCAGCTCCTCCAGGTGTTCCTGAACCTCTCGCTCAACGCGATCCAGGCCATGGCGCCCGGTGAGACGCCCGGAAAGCTCCTGATCTCGACAGGTCTGCGGCGGGCCACCAGGCGCGGAGCCGCGGCGGCCTTCTTCGAGGCGCGCTTCCGCGACAGCGGCGTGGGGATTCCCCCCGGCGACATCAAGAATCTCTTCATCCCGTTCTTCACCACCAAGGACAAGGGGACGGGCCTCGGCCTGCCGATCAGCCAGCGCATCATCGAAAACCACGGGGGGACGATCGAGGTCCGCTCGCAGCCGGGAGAGGGGGCGACCTTCACCGTGCTGCTGTCCATCGAGGCCGACGCCTACGCCGCGTATCTGGAGGTCACCCGGGTCGACAGTGCGCGCCGCACGCCCACGCCCCCGCCGCTGCCCCCCCCGGCGCCGCCCGCGCTGCCCCCGTCCGCGCGCCTGCCGCCCCCCATCCGTCGGACGCCCCCGCCGGGTACGCTGGAGGGATTCCCGAGCTCTGCCGCGAAGGACTCCGGCCGGCCCCCGCGCGAAAAGAGTAAGCTTCAGCCGCCGTGACCGTAGCCGCTGCCGAGATCAAACGGGTCCTCGTCGCCGACGACGAGCTGAACATGCGCCGCGTGCTCGAGGCGATCTTGCGGCGCGAGGGTTACGACGTCATCACGGCCGCCAACGGCGCCGAGGCGCTGGGCGGCATGAGCGCCAACATTCACACCGTCATCACCGATCTCAAGATGCCGGGGCTGGACGGGATGGGGCTCCTCAAGCGCCTCTCGATCGATTACCCCGACGTGCCGGTCGTCATGATCACCGCGCACGGATCGGTCGAAAACGCGGTCGAGGCGGTGAAGCTGGGTGCCTTCGACTACCTCGAAAAACCCTTCGAGCAGGAACAGATCCGGCAGGTGGTTGCCAAGGCGATCAACACCTATGCGCTGTCGCGCAAGGACGCGCGACCGGAGGAGCCTTCGGAGCGCGGCCGGTTCCGCCTGGTCGGTCAGTCGCCGGCCATCCGACAGATCTACGCCGTGGTCGAAAAGGTGGCCAACACCCCCTCGACGGTGCTCATCAGCGGAGAGTCGGGGACCGGCAAGGAGCTGATCGCGCGCGCGCTGCACGAGAACTCCAAGCGGCACGCGGGGCCCTTCATCAAGATCAACTGCGCCGCCATCCCCAAGACGCTCATGGAGTCGGAGCTGTTCGGCTACGACAAGGGGGCCTTCACGGGCGCGGTCGGCGCCAAGCCCGGGCGCTTCGAGCTGGCCCACGGGGGGACCCTGTTCCTCGACGAGATCGGGGAGATCCCGGTCGAGATGCAGGTCAAGCTGCTGCGCGTGCTGCAGGAGTCGGAGTTCGAGCGGGTGGGGGGGATCAAGACCATCAAGGTCGATGTTCGGCTGGTGACCGCCACCAACCGAGACTTGCTGGAAGAGATCGGCGCCGGGAACTTTCGCGAGGACCTCTTTTACCGCTTGAACGTGGTGCCAATCCAGATCCCGCCCCTGCGTGAGCGCCGCGAGGATATCCCACTGCTGGCGGACCATTTCATCGCAAAGTTCAACGAACGCTTGAAGAAACAGATCGTGGCGATTTCGCCCGAGGCGGTCGAGCAGCTGGTGGCCTACAACTGGCCCGGCAACATCCGCGAGCTAGAGAACCTGATGGAGCGGACGATCTTGTTTTGTGAGGGTCCCGAGATCCGGGTCTCGGACCTGCCGCCCGAGATCGTGGGGACTTCGGTGGCGGCGTCGGCGGCCGCGGCGGTGGACGGCGAGGCGAGACCGGCGGCAGGCTCGCTCAAGGAGGCGGTTCGCGCCGAGACCGAGCGGGTGGAGCGCGAGCTGATCCAGCGCGCGCTGGATGCGACCGGCGGCAACGTGACCCAGGCCGCGCGCAAGCTCAAGATTTCGCGCAAGAGCCTCCAGACCAAGATGAAGGAGCTGGGTCTGCGCGAAAAATGACCGTTGTGTTATCGTCGCGCCCACGTCCTTGAGCGCCGTCACTTTCAGGAAGACGTCTTGGGCGATTCTCGCCGCGCTGACGCTCTTTGCGGCAGCCGGGCGGGCCGCCGAGGTGACCCGGGTGGTCTCCGCGCTGGACGACAGCAACGGGTTCGATTTCAACCTGACCGCCTCCTGGTCGCACGACGCCAAGAGCGCCCTCATCAAGCGCGAGTCGGAGTCGATGCTGACGTCCGGGATCGCCCCGGATCTCAAGTACGCCCAGACGCGGGATGTCCTCAACCTGCGCGCCGACTTCGGGATCCTGTGGGACGTCGGGCTTCACATCGAGGCGCCGCTGGTGCTGTCCGATTCGAACACCCTCAACTTCGATCAGGGGGTCACGGCGGGCACCTCGTCCTTCATCAACGACCAGATCCTGCCGGGTGCGACCGGGACGCCGCAGGTTTTCAAGAGCCCCACCCGCCGGGGCTTCGAGAACCTGGGCCTGGGCATCAACTGGGCGGTGTTCAACCAGCACCGCGACGACACCAAACCGACCTGGATCGTCGGCTTCGACGCCAAGCTCGACGTCTTCAAGGACATGCGCTACGACCCGGCCAACCCGACCGGCAACGATGCGACCGGGCTCGGCTACCACCAGCTCATCGCGTCGACCTGGGTCTCGAAGCGCTTCCACCACTTCGATCCCTACTTCGGCGCCCACTATATGCTGCCGATCCGGACCAACGGCAGCATCTTCCAGGACGAGAACCCGGCCACGCAGACCTCGGTCAACCCGCAGCAGCAGGCGGGGGTCACGATTGGCGTCGAGCAGATCGCCTGGGAGAACCCGCGCGGCGATCAGCGGGTCACCATCGAGGCCCGCGGCCACGCCGAGGAGCACTTCGCCGGTCGCGGCTACAGCGAGCTGTGGGAGCCGCTGTCGGGCTCGCCCGGCTGCACCACCACCGGCACCGGGACGGCCTGCCGCCCGGGGCTCGACGTCGTCGACGATGCGCAGGGCAATCCGCAGCCCTCGCCGTACCCCGGCGTCACCGACATCGATGCCTACGGATCCTTCGGTGGGGACCTCGGGCTCAACATCCAGGTCGGCCAGTACATTCGCTTCCGAGGCCTCTTCGGCTTCTCGGTCGACATGCCCCACTTCATCACCGATGCGAACGCGGGCGTCGACACCAACCACGACATGGTCGTCAACTCGATGGACAAGGCCGAGGCCAATCCGATCTACCGAGAATCGATCGATCTGCCGGGCCGCCGTTTCCACGTCGAAAAGACCGAGATCTGGAGCCTTCTTCTCGAAGGCTCGATCATGTTCTAGCCGGCCTATCCGCTCTTCTGGGCCACCAGCGCGTAGACCTCGCGTCGGGGCCGCCCCGTCAGCGCCGCCAGCTCGCGGGCCGCGTCGCTGGGCGACCGGCCCTCGGCCATCAACTGCGCCGCCCGCTCGCGGATCTCGTCGTCGCCGAGATCCGAGGCGCCCGCGCCGTCGGCGCCGGCCACGACCAGGGTGACCTCGCCGAGAGGCCGGGCGTCGGCGTAGTGGGCCGCCAGCGCCTCCAGACTGTCGCGGACGAACTCCTCGTGCGGTTTGGTCAGCTCGCGCGCGACGCAGGCGCGGCGATCGGCGCCCAGCACCGCCGCCAGATCGACCAGCGTGGCCGGCGTTCGCAGCGGCGATTCGTAGAAGACCAGCGTGAAGGGCAGGGCGCGCACGCTGCCGAAGAGGCGCCGCCGCGCCCCCGACTTGCGGGGCGGGAACCCCAGGAACAGGAAGCGATCGGTCGGCAGGCCAGCGCCGACCAGCGCCGCCAGCACCGCCGACGGGCCGGGGACGGGGACCACCCGCGCTCCAGCGGCGATCGCGGCGGCGACGATCCGGTAGCCGGGGTCGGAGACCAGCGGCGTGCCGGCCTCCGAGATCAAGACCACGTTCGCCCCCGCCAGGAGGCGCGCCTCGACCTCGGCGGCGCGCGCCGCCTCGTTGGCGTCGAAGCACGACACGATCGCCGGGCCGGCGCCGCCGCCCGTCTCGGCCAGCAGGCGCCGCGCGCTGCGGGTGTCCTCGGCGACGATCAGGTCGGCCTCCCTCAAGGCGGCGGCGGCCCGCGGCGACAGATCGCGCGCGTCGCCCAGCGGCGTGGCCACCACCGTCAGTCTGCCGGGCGCCTTCACCGAGGGCGATCTCGCCCGGCCGCATCGTCGACCGTGGCGCGGATCGCTTCGCCCAGCTCGGCCTCGAGGTACCGGCGCAGCTTGGTCTTGAGGCGCTCCTCGATCTGGCGGGCGCGCTCCCGGCTGATGCCGTGATACCCGCCGATTTGTTCCAGGGTCTCCGGCCGCTCGGAGAGCAGCCGCTTGCGGAAGAGGTCCAGCTCCCGGTTCCGCAGGCGCGCGCCGAACCGATCGAGCTTGACCCGCAGCACCTCCTGAAACTCGCCCTCCTCGACCTGGAGATCCGGCTGCGCGTCCGGACCGGCCGCGACCAGATCGCCTTGCGTCCGTCCCCCGTCACCCGGCAGCGGCGCGTCGAGAGACATTTCCGAAGCGGCCAGGCGCTGCTCCATCTCGACGACCTCCTGGGCGCTCACGTCGAGGGCCGCCGCCAGATGCTCGGCGTCGACCTCGATCCCCTGCCGATCGAGCCGCTCGCGTTCGCGGCGGAGGTTAAAGAACAGCTTGCGCTGGGGCTGGGTGGTCCCGAGCTTCACCATGCGCCAGTTGGCCAGGATGTACCGGAGGATGTAGGCCCGGATCCACCAGGCGGCGTACGACGACAGCTTGACGCCCCGATAGGGGTCATACCGTTCGACCGCCTGGATGAGGCCCAGGTTCCCCTCTTGGATGAGATCGATCAGGTTGCGATGGACCCGCCGGTACTCCTGCGCGATCTTGACGACCAGCCGAAGGTTTGCGGTGACCAGCCGCTGCCCGGCGGCGCGCTCGCCGGTGGCGCCGTAGCGGACGGCCAGCGCATGCTCCTCCTCGCGCGACAGCAGAGGGTGATGGCGCAGCTGCCGGAGGTAAGCGCTCAGGCTCGAATGCCCGACGAACGAGACGCCGGCCGCGCCCAGATCGCTCTGCAGCGTGTCGGCGACGGCCGCCCCCGAGGTCATTTCCTCGACGGGCGCCAGGGGGACCAGGTCCCCCTCGGAGTCGATCTTCACGCGCGGAATCATGCGGGCGCTGGTCGCGGCCTGCTTTCGCCCCATCATGACCCCACGAATTATAACGCGATCTCTGCGTGCAGCGCGCCGGACAGGTAGCTATCATCCAGGGACGTTCATGGATCTCATCGACGGTCCATCCCCCGATCCCTCTTCGTCACCTCCCCCATTGCCCCCGGAGTCGCGCATGCGGCGGTTCAGCAAGGTTCTCGCGTTCTCGGCCGCCTGCAGCGCGGCGCTCATCCTGACGATTCGCCATGGCGGCGACGGCATCCGGGTGAGCGCGGACGGTCAGCTCCGCGCCGCGACGCGCGCGGCGGCGGGGAAGTACGATCTGTCGGCGCTCCCCATCTTCTCGAAGACCCTGTTCTACGTCCGCGAGAACTACTTCGACAAGAACCGCCTCGACCCCAAGCGCATGCTGGTGGGCGCGCTCGACTTCGTCCAGCGCGACGTCCCGGAGATCCTGATCGATCGCTGGCCCGAGCACGATCCCAAGCAGGTGACCGTCAAGGTCAATGGACAGCAGCGCAGCTTCTCGATCGAACGGGTGGACGCCCCCTGGAGCCTGCGCAGCATGCTGCAGGAGATCTTCCGCTTCGTGCAGCCGAACCTGCAGCCGGTGCCCGAGAAGGAAGAGGCCCGGCGTCTGGTCGAGATCGAGATGGCGGCCACCAACGGGATGCTCTACACGCTCGACCCGCACTCGGTGTTGCTCGACGTCGAGACTTACAAGGACATGCGCACCCAGACCCAGGGCAAGTTCGGCGGCCTGGGGATCGTGATCGAGATGGACAAGAAGAACCGGATCACGGTCAAGCGGCCCATGCCCGACACGCCGGCCATGCGGGTCGGCATGAAGCCCAAGGACCACATCGTCCGGATCAACAACGAATCGACCATGAACATGACGCTGACCGAGGCGGTCGACCGCCTGCGGGGCGACGTCGATACCTCCGTCGACGTCTACGTCGAGCGGGACAACGTCGCGGGCGTCAAGAAGTTCGCCATCACCCGCGCCTTCATCCGGCCGCCGTCGATCGATCCGCCGGCGCGCGTGCTGGCGGTGCCGGCGGGCCCCGGGCAGCCGGTCGCCAAGGTCGGCTACTTCCACATGCAGCACTTCTCCGCCAACAGCGCGGGAGATCTGGCCGACGCGCTCACGATGTTCGAGAAGGAGAAGGTCAAGGGGATCATCATGGACCTGCGCGGCAACCCGGGCGGGCTCTATGAGCAGGCGCAGAAGGTCTCGGATGCCTTCATCAAGTCGGGGACCTTGGTGTCGATGGTCGGCGTCGGTGGCGCCCAGCGCAAGGACGAGACGGCCACCGACAGCGGCCACGAGCCGACGGTGCCGCTGGCCGTGCTGGTGAACCAGAACTCGGCCAGCGCCTCCGAGATCGTCGCCGGCGCGATGAAGAACCTCGATCGCGGCGTGGTGATCGGCGAGGAGACCTTCGGCAAAGGGTCGGTGCAGGTGTTGTTCGACATCCCGTCGCCGATCTCGTTCGGCGACCACACCGACGACGACAAGCTCGGGCTCAAGCTGACCACGGCGCAGTACCTCACGCCGGGCGACATCTCGATCCAGGGCGTGGGCGTGGTCCCCGACATCGAGACCGATGCCCTCTTGGTCCAGAAGGACGGCGACCATTCCTGGATCCGCCTGCAGCCCTCGGCGCACAAGCGGCGGGAGTCGGACTACGAGTGGCACCTCGAGCACCCGAGCGCCCGGCACGGCGAGAAGCCCGAAGAGACGGTGACCTACTTCTTCCAGCCGAAGCCGAACGAGAAGGCGCGCCCGCACGACGACGACGACGAAGGAATGGACGAGGACGCCGACGACCAGTCCGACAACGACGATCAGGACAACAAGACCGACTTCCTGATGGACTTCGCGCGGGACTTTCTGGCGCAGGCCAAGAGCAGCCGCCGGCGCGAGGCCGTGCAGCAGGCCAAGGGCTTCCTCGACAAGGTCCGGGCGGCCGAGGACAAGAAGGTCTCGGTGGCGCTCGAGAAGCTGGGCGTCGATTGGACCGCGGGTCCGGCCACCGGCGCGGCGCCGGATCTTCAAGTGTCCCTCCAGTCGGTGGGCGACGCGAAGATCGCGGCGGGGACGGTGGCCAGGCTCAAGGGCACCGTCAAGAACGTGGGCAAGACGCCGGCCTACCGGGTGCGGGCCGTGCTCGACAGCGACAACCCGCTCTTCGACGAGAACGAGATGGTCTTCGGCCACCTCGGCCCCGGGGAATCGAAGAGCTACGAGATCTCGGTCAAGGTGCCGACCTCGTCGTTCACCCGCACCGACGAGATCAAGGCCACCCTGTACACCCAGCGGGGGAGCGCCAAGGCGGGCGCCGCCGACCTGCTGGTCAACATCGAGGGGAAGCAGCGCCCGATGTTTGCCTACAGCTACCAGACCATCGACGACCAGAAGGGGGCCAACAAGGATGGGCAGGTTCAGCGCGGCGAGCAGGTCCGCATGCTGGTCACCGTGAAGAACATCGGTCAGGGGCGCGCGCTGCACACCGAGGCGGTCTTGCGCAACGGCACGGGCCAGGAAGGGATCCTGATCAGCGCCGGGCGCTTCGAGACCAAGGACCTCGGTCCGGGAGATTCGAAGAGCTTCTCCTTCATCTACGAGGTGCGGCCCGACTACAAAGGCGACGACTTTCAGCTGGAGCTGGGCGTCGGTGACACGACGCTGGGCGAATCCGTGACCGACAAGATCAAGCTCAAGATCGCGCCCGCCGGACCGGCGCCGGAAGCGTTGACCGGGACCGCGACGATCTCGCGCGACGACGCTCCCCTGCGGGAGACGGCCGCCGACGGCGCCCTGCTGATCGGGCGGGCACCGAAAGGGGCCACCTTCAAGACCACCGGTCGACTGGGGGCGTATACCCGCGTCGACGTCGACGGCACCCGATCGGCGTTCATCGCCAGCGCCGACCTCAAGGCCGGCGGGACGGTGCACGGCACCTTCAAGCCCGAGTGGGAAGTTACCCCGCCGGTCCTGACGGTGACCGCGCCGACCATCGCGACCGGCGAGACGGTCCACATCAAAGGACACGCGACGGACGATCGGGTCGTGCGCGATGTCTACATGCGGGTCTGGAACCGCAACGCGAAGATCCCGGTGAAGAAAGCCTTCTATCAGCCGAATCGGCTGGCGGGCGATCGCACCAAGATGGATTTCGAGGCCGACATCCCGCTGGGGGCCGGCAGCAATCTGGTCCAGGTGTTCGCGCGCGAGTCCAACGACGTGCAGTCGCTCCAGACGGTGGTAGTGCTCAAGCGCGCCGGGTCCAATTTGATCGCGCAGCCATCCGAAGCCCAGCCGATTCCCGACGCGGGGCACGCGAAGTTTCCGGGCGAGGCCGTCAAGAAGTAGCGAGCCCGCATCGCCGGCGCGATGGCGTCGACCTCGCCGCGCCGGCGCGCCTCCACATCTTCATCCCGAGGTCGCGTCAGAGATCTGGCGAATCCTGTCGGACGCGGCGCGCTGTAAAATGTGGGTGGCCGCGTACATCTCGGGCCCGAGATCGGAGCGTTGGGTGTAGGGTGATCGCACACGAAAACCGTGTACGTGATGCGATCCTCTCCCCATCGGGCGACGTCCCGGGCGTATTGGCCAACGACCCTCTCGTTCGCGCTGGTGGCGACCTCCATCGGGTGCGGCGCCTGCGTCGACGATCGGGCGCCTCCCCCCGGCGCGGCTGCCGGGCCGTCGACGGCGGCGGCGCAGGCGGCCAACGCCGAGCTGCGGGCGCGCTGCACCGCCGGGCTGGTCCCGCCGGCCGAGGGATTCGCGACGATCTCCGAGATCCCCTCGCTCGGTGGCCGCCAGATCTTCGTGCAGGACATCAACGACGACGGGGTCGCGGTCGGTTCCGGGCAGATCGCCGACGGCAGGTACCACGCCTTTCGTCACACCGACGTGGGGGGCGTTCAAGACCTGGGCGCATTGCCGGGCTTCGGGACCCAGAGCTATGCCAGCGCCATCGGCCCCGACGGGGCCATCGCGGGACACGCCGACCACAGCGACGGGACCGGGGCGCTGTTCGGCCACCGCTACACCGCCAGCGGCGGACGCACCGAGATCTGCCCGACCGGCTGCTCGGTCTGGGACCTGAACGGGGGCGGGCAGGTGGCAGGCCTCCTGCTCGGGGAGAACCCGACCACCTGGCAGGCATTCGTCTGGTCGCCGGCGGCCGGGCTGCATGCCCTCGGGACGCTCGGGGGCGCGCGCAGCTCCGCGACCGGCATCAGCGAGGCGGGCGTCGTGGTCGGGAACGCGCAGCTGGCCGATTCCGTCGGGGGCGACGTCGGGCACGCCTTCATCTACGACCCGCGCGCCGCCCATCCTGTGCTGCAGGATCTCAACGCGCGCGCCCGCACGCCCGGCTGGGTACTGCGTGGGGCCAACGACGTGAGCGATGGCTTCGTGGTCGGCTACGGGATCCACAACCAGCAGAGCCGCGCCTTCCGGTTCGATCTCGCCACCGGCGAGGTTCACGATCTCGGGACGATCGGCGGCAGCCCGAGCGTCGGCTGGGCGGGCGACGACGACGGCGACGTCGTCGGGTGGGTGGCCAAGGACGACCACACCAACATCGCGTTCGTCTACGGCGCGGGCCTGGGCGGCCTGCAGGCCATCGTCGACTACGTCGATCCGGCGCTGGGGTGGGAGCTCCAGCAGGCCAACGGGATCAACAACCACGGCGCCATCGTCGGGATGGGGACCCATCGGGGCATCACGGTCGGCTTCAAGCTGACCCTCCCACGCTGCAATCACTGACGCCGAAGTGATAGTTTCCCCGGCGGGATGGATGACGGGCACCGCCTGAGGATCGGCGCGGGCGCGCTGGCGGGCGCCCTGGCGGGCGCGGTGGTGGGGGCCGTCGACGGGATTCGCGCCGCTTGCCTGTTCGGGTCGGGGCTCCGGATCGCCATCACGACCGCCGCGCTGGCGATCCAGATCGGAAGAGCACACGTCTGAACTCCAGTCACTGACCACTCGCGTATGCCGTC
>CALAOV010000027.1 GCA_937889515.1 uncultured Myxococcales bacterium
ACGTTTGATCAGCATCTGACCGCCCCCGCAAGTTTTTGGTCGGTTATGAGATGCGTTCTAGTTTGATTTAGTTCGACGGACTGAAGGGATTGGGCACCACCTCGTCGTGGACGGCGATGCCGATCTGCTTATCGAGCGGAATGTTGACGCCCTTATTTCGCACCGCGGAGATCGTGAAGACGACCGCGCGATCCTGGGGAACCGTCAGCACCTCGTCGGAGCGCAGGTCCCACTGGTAGTCCTTGAGGTAGGTGAACACGCGCCGGTTGCCCCGACAGGTCAGGCGGGTGTTGACGACGTGATGGCCGGGAGACACCAGTCCCGCGAAGAGGACCCGGTCGTCGTCCTGCCGCAAGTTTCCGACGGCCGGCAATTGCTTGCCGTCCATCGTGACCCGCGCCTGGACCAGACTCAGGGTCTTGCCCAGCTTGTTCTCCAGATGAATGGTCGCAAACGACCCGACCACCGCGTGGCGCGGATCGGGGGTTGGCGCGACCAGCGGCGGTGGCGCGGGCTCGGCCGGCTCGGCCCCAGGCGTCGTCGGAGACCTCTCGGTGGATGACTCGCTGGAATCGTCGGCCAGTGTCGCGAGAGGCGGCATGACGTCGGCGAAGCAGGTATTTATCACCTTGGGCCCGAGGTGCGGCAAAGCGATCAAGAACACCCAGAGACCAGCCACCCCCATACATTTCCATGTGCCTTTCCACATAATGTTGCCCTCCATTCGGAAATGTAATCATCCGAAAATGGGACGGGAGGACCCGCGCGGCAGAGCTAGAGCCCGTAGGGCGAGGGCCGGCGCGCCGGAAACAGCGCGGCGGCAATGGTCGAGGCGGGGACGCCGAAATGGGCGGCCAGCGCCCGCAGGATCACGACGCCCATCCGCCCGCCCGGAGGCGACAACACCGCCTGCTCGAAGTCACCGTCGGTCGTCCGCGTGTCGCCGCGCGCGCGTCCACTGCGCGCAGCGAGCGCCTGCCGCATTAACACGTGGTAGCCGTCGATCCAGGCCATCCACGGCTCCGGCGCCGCGCCGACGGCCACCGCCGCGCAGGCCGCCGTTCGCCGGTTGAGCTCATCCGGCCCCAGCGTGTCGAGCTCGCGCAGGCAACCCGGGAACTCGGCCGCCAGGGCCCGCAGCTCGTCGCGGGTCGCCGGCACGCCATCGCTGTCGCGGCGCGCCCGCAACGCGGCCAGCCGCTCGTATTTGCGCGCCAGCGCCTCGAGAGCGTCGGCGGATGGGAAATTCGAACCTCGAATCACGCCTGAGTTTCCCCGGCCGGTTACAATGCGCAAGCCCGCGATGCTCGCCGCCCGCCTCGCCACCGTCGGTCTCTGCGCGGCCGCGCTATCCGCGGGGCGCCCGGCGCGCGCGGAGGAGGCAGCTTCGGCAGCTTCGGGCGGTCCGTCCCTGCGTACGGCCGGCGACGAGATCGTCCTCTTCCCGACCGGCAGCCTCCAGGTCGATGGCGCGTTCTTTCCCCGACAGACGCCCAAGAGCGGCCTCTTCCTGCGCCGCGCGCGCGTCGGCGTCGCGGGTTGGCTGGGCCCATCGTTCTACTTCGACCTGGCGGGTGACTTCGCACCCCAGCCGCCGGCGGGCGCCGACGTCGCACCCAGCGCGCTCCCCGCGGCCGACGCCTACCTCGCCTTCGCGCCCGACGGCGATCGGCTGATCATTCAGGCGGGACAGTTCGACGCCCCGTTCACCCTGGAGAACCGGACCTCCGACACCGCGACCGATTTTACCGAGCGCGCGATGGCCGCCCGCACGCTGGGGGCGCCGCGCAACAAGGAGGTGGGCGTGATGGTGCACGGCCTGGTCGGCGGCGATCGCCTCTACTATTCGGCCGGGCTGTTCAACGGCGAGGGCCCGGGATTTCGCAACCTCGACAACCAGGTCGACGCGATCGGGCGGGTCGCGTTTTCGCCGTTCGCGGCCGGCTCCAGCGCCTGGCAGCGGTTTTCAATCGGCGGCTCGGCCTGGGCCGGCAACCACCTCGACGGTGCGGTGCTTCCCGTCCAAGCCACCCCCGGGGGCGTGGTCTTTCTGGAGCCCCACTGGATGAGCGGAGACGTCACGCCGCTGTCGCTCGCGCTGCGCGAGCAGGGGAGCGTGCGGGCGCTCGGCGGCGAGGTGAACCTGCCGATCGGATCGCGCTTCGGCCTGCGCGCCGAGGTGGTCTGGAAGCGGCAACAGCTCGCCGAAGCCGAGGCGACGTCGCCCGCGGGTGGGCCACCGACGCCGCTCGGCAACGCGGTCCTGCACGGCATCGCCGGCTACGGGGAGGTCTGGCTCTGGGTGCTGGGAGACGATCGCCTGCTGCCGGCGCCCGGGCGCGAGCTGCCGCGGCGGCTCGGATCTACCGTTGGCCCCGCGCTCGGCGACGGTCTCATGGTGGCGCTTCGCTTCGACGCGCTCACGGAGAATCTCGACACCGACAACCCGATCCTGAGCGATCCCGGCACGGCCACCACGCGCGTCCTCTCGGGCACCGCCGGGGTCACCTACTGGCGGGGACGATTCGTCCGCCTGTCGGCCAACTACGTGCTGAATGACTGGGGCGGCACCTCCCAGACCATCCGTGCGCTGGCGGCCGGCGGGACGTTCGAACAGGAGTTTCTGCTGCGCTTCGCGGCGTCCCTCTGACGCTCGAGGCGCCTCCAAGCCGTCGCGGCGTGTCTGTGACACGCCTGTCACACGGCTGGCTCCGCCCCCGCCCTTCGGATATAAAGCGGCGGCCATGAGGCTCCTGCCGCACGACGCGTCTTTCTTCACCCATTTCGAGCACCAGGGTCAAAAGACAGTCGAGGGATGCCGGGCCTTCCTGGAGATGGTCGAAAGGCCGATCAACCTCGAATCGCAGGCCGAGCGGGTCAAGCAGATCGAGCATGAGTGCGACGAGATCACCCACGCCGTGGTCGAGGGGCTGCACCGAACGTTCATCACGCCGATCGACCGCAACGACATCCACCGCCTCATCACCAAGATGGACGACATCATGGACATGGTGGAGGCCGCCGCCGATCGCCTGGCGCTCTACGATCTGCCCAAGATGACCCCGGAGGTGGGCGACCTGGCGCGCTGCCTGGTGTCCAGCGCCGAGCACGTGCTGAGCGCCGTCTCCGGCATCCGCGATCTGGGCAAGCAGAACGCGATCCTCCAGCACTGCATCGAGATCAACCGCCTCGAAAACGTGGCCGACTCGATCCTGCGCGGCGCGCTGGTCCGGCTCTTCCGCGAGGAAAAAGATCCGATCGCGATCATCAAGTGGAAGGAAATCTACGAGACCCTGGAGTCGGCGACCGATCGCTGCGAAGACGTCGCCAACATCATCGAGGGCGTCGTCCTCGAGAATAGCTGACCCCACCCATGGTCATGCTCATCGCGATCGTCGTGATCGCGCTCTCCTTCGACTACATCAACGGTTTTCACGACGCCGCCAACTCGATTGCGACCATCGTCTCGACGCGCGTGCTGACCCCGCGCGCGGCCGTGGTCTGGGCCGGTTTCTTCAACTTCATCGCCTTCGTGGTCTTCCCGCTCCACGTCGCGCACACCATCGGCAAGGGAATCATCGATCCCAAGATCATCGACGACGCGGTCCTGCTGAGCGCGCTGGGGGGCGCCATCACCTGGAACCTCATCACCTGGTGGTACGGCCTGCCCTCCAGCTCGTCGCACGCCCTCGTGGGCGGACTGCTCGGCGCCGGCATCAGCAAGGGGGGCTTCGCGGTCGTGCAGCAGAGCGGCGTGGCCAAGACCGCCCTCTTCATCGTCGTGTCGCCGGTCCTGGGGATGATCCTGGGCGGCGGGATGATGGTCCTGGTGGCCTGGGTGTTTCGCCGCAAGCAGCCGGGTCGCATCGATCGCTGGTTCCGTCGCCTGCAGCTGGTTTCCTCGGCGATGTTCAGCCTCGGTCACGGCGCCAACGACGCCCAGAAGACCATGGGGATCATCCTGGCGATGCTGATCGCCAAGGGGAGGCTGGGCGCCCACGCCGAGCTCCCGATCTGGGTGATCCTCTCGTGCCAGGCGGCGATGGGCCTGGGAACGCTGACCGGCGGGTGGCGCATCGTCCGAACGATGGGGATGCGCCTGACCAAGCTGAAGCCCTCGGGCGGCTTCTGCGCCGAGACCGGCGCGGCCGGCATGCTGTTCCTGGCCAGCGCGCTCGGCGTGCCGGTCTCGACGACGCACACGATCACCGGGGGCATCGTGGGGGTCGGCTGGGTCAACAATCCAGCCGGCGTGCGCTGGGGCGTGGCGCTGAAGATCGTCTGGGCCTGGCTGTTCACGATCCAGTCGGCCGCGATCGTGGCGGCGGTGCTGTACTTCGGACTGCGCGCCCTCGGGATCTAGCCTTAAGATCGCACGACCCGCAAGGGGGCGGGCGTCGCCGGGAGCTCGGCCGCGGCGGGCTCTTCGGATTCCTTGATCCCGTCGACGGCGAAGCGGAGCTTGCGGCGGAAGAGCGCTTCGAAGAGATCACCCTTGCGCCGGGCGGCCCACAGCTCCAGCTCCGGATCGCCGTCGGCGTCGACGCGGACCTCCACGGTGCGCGACGAGATCGAGCAGCGCACGGCGCGCACCAGGCGCGCGTGCGTGCGGTCCAGCGCGTCCGCGATGCGCAGGATCGCCGCCAGGACCCGCACCCGCTGACAGTCGGTCTTCGACAGCGACTTCATCACCCCGCGGCCGCGCCGCGGCTCGGCCTTGCGGTGGTGGCGCGCCGTGAGCGCGATGATCTCCACCTCGGAGCGCGAGAACCCGGTCATGGCGTGGCTCTCGATGAGATACGCGCTGTGGCGGTGGTGACGATGCGGCGAGATGTAAAAGCCGATGTCGTGCAGCAGCGCCGCGTATTCCAGCAGCTCGGCGTCGCCCTCCGACAGCTTGTGCAGCCGCCGCGTCTGGTTGAAGATCGACAGCGCCAGTCGCGCCACGTGCGATCCGTGGTCCTCGCGGAAGTGGCAGCGGCGCGCCAGCTCCATCACGCTCCGTCGGCGAAGGTCCGGAAACTCCTCCACCAGCAGGATGCCGGGCCGGTTCGACGCGACGTAGTCGGCGACGATCCCCTCGCGCAGAGCGGTTTCACAGAGCGTCGCTTCCTCGGCGCCGCAGAGCTCGAGCGCCGTGCGGAAGACGACCGCGCCCGGATAGATCGTGTCGGTGCGCCGCGCGTCGAGCCCGGGCAGGCGCCCCCGCCCCGCCACGGTCATCGTTCCGAGCCGCTGCTCGAGCCCGGCCAGATCGGGCAGCGCGATCGTCGATTTCCCGCCGCCCCCGTCGGCGCGCAGCAGCCCCGCCAGCGCCGAGGCCGTGCCCGACGTGAAGGCGACGTCGTCGAAGCCCATCGCCCGCAGGCGGGAGATCGCCGGCTCGAGCATGGTGCGCACCCGCTCGGTCAGGTGGGCCCGTTCACGCGGGCTGGGCGGATCGGAGCAAGGGCAGCTCTCGGTCAGACGAATGACGCCAAGCTTGAGGGAGGCCGTGAAGTACAGCTCCTGCGCGTCGGCCAGCACGATCTCGAGCGAGCCGCCGCCCAGATCGAAGAGCGCCACCCGCCGCTTGCCGAGATCGAGCGATCCGCGCGCACCCAGATAGATGAGGCGCGCCTCTTCGTCGCCGCGGATGACCCGGATGTCGATGCCCGCCTCGTCGCGCGCCGCGCGCACGAACTCACCGCCGTTCTGCGCCTCGCGCACGGCGCTGGTCGCCACCGCCACCAGCGCGTCGACCTTGTGCCGGTCGGCAATGCGGCGCAGCGCCCGCAGCGCGTCCAGGCCCCGCCGAAACACCTCCGGCGCGATGACCCCCTTGTGCAGGGTCGAATCGCCGAGCCGCACCATCTCCTTGGCCCGGTCGAGCACGCGAATGCGTCCGCCCGTCTCCACCTCGGCCACGATGAGGTGAAAGGAGTTCGACCCGACGTCGAGGGCGGCGATACGCATCCCCGACTAGCGTAGACCCCCGCCCCGAAAACGGCGAGCAACAAGTGGGTGACTAAGGCTCGGCTAGCCTCCTCTAAGCCTCCTCTAAGCCCAGACTGGCCGCTGGCCCGCGCGCGGCCCGGCGCGCGCTCAGTCGCCCTGCAGGCCGGCGTCGCGGGCTTTTTCGAGGCGTTTGCGCTCGTTGTGATCGAGGAAGCGCTTGCGCATGCGCAGGGCGACCGGCGTCACCTCGACCAGCTCGTCCGGGTTGACGAACTCCAGCGCCGCCTCCAGCGAAAAAGGGCGCGGGGTGGTGAGAAACAGCTTCTCGTCGGCGGCGGTGGTGCGGATGTTGGTCAGCTTCTTGGCCTTCGAGGGGTTGACGACGAGATCGTTGTCCCGCGAGTGCAGGCCGATGATCTGGCCGCCGTAGACCTTGACGCCGGGCCCCAGGAACAGCTGACCGCGCTCCTGCAAGTAAAAGAGGCCGTAGGTGTTGGTCTCGCCGTTGTCCTGCGAGATGAGCACGCCGTTCGGCCGCGAGCGGATCGCGCCGGCGAACGGGCCGTAGTTCTTGAAGTTGTGGTTCAAGATCCCGGTGCCCCGGGTGTCGGTCAGGAACTGCGAGCGGTAGCCGATGAGGCCGCGCGCCGGACAGAGGTACTCGAGGCGCATTCGCCCCTCGCCCGCCGGTCCCATCTCCTGCATGCGGCCGCCGCGGCGCCCGAGCTCCTCGATGATCGCGCCCGAGTAGGCCTCGTCGAGGTCGATGACGACCTCCTCGTACGGCTCCAGCTTTTCGCCGTTTTCGCCGGTCTTGAAGATGACCTGGGGCTGCGAAACCATCAGCTCGTAGCCTTCGCGCCGCATGGTCTCGATGAGGACCGACAGGTGCAGCTCGCCGCGCCCGAGGACGTCGAAGGTGTCGGGCGACGGCGTCTCTTCGACCCGCAAGGCGACGTTCGACTTCACCTCTTTGAAGAGCCGATCGCGCAGGTTGCGCGAGGTGACGAACTTCCCCTCCTGGCCGGCGAAGGGGCCGTTGTTCGACATGAACTGCATCTTCACGGTCGGCTCTTCGATCTCGAGCAGCGGCAAGATGATCGGGCGCGCGATCTCGGTGATGGTCTCACCGACGGTGAGATCGGCCATGCCGGTGATGGCGCAGATGTCGCCGGCAGCGGCCTCGGCCAGCTCGAAGCGCTTGAGCGACTGGTAGCCGAGCAGCTTGGCGACGCGGAACTCTTCGCGGCTGCCGTTGCGGTGTGCGCACAGCACGCGCTCGCCCGTCTTGATGCGGCCCGAGTCGACCCGTCCGATGGCGACGTAGCCCAGGTAGTCGTCGTAGTCGAGGGTGGTGACCTGCATGCAGAAGGGACCATCGATATCGCCGGTGGGCGGCGGTACGTACTTGACCACCAGATCCAGCAGTGGACCCAGATCGGTGTGCGGGTCGGTCAGGTTGTTCACCGCCCAGCCCTCGCGGCCCGAGGCGTAGACGATGGGAAAATCGAGCTGCGCGTCGGTCGCGCCCAGCGCGCAGAACAGATCGAAGGTCGCGTCGACCGCGCCCTCCGGATCGCAGCCCACGCGGTCGACCTTGTTGACCACCAGGATCGGACGCAGGCCCAGCGCCAGCGCCTTGCGCGTGACGAAGCGGGTCTGCGGCATCGGGCCTTCGA
>CALAOV010000028.1 GCA_937889515.1 uncultured Myxococcales bacterium
CGCCGGGGCCTGGGCGCGGCTCGCGGGCGCCGGGACGCCCGAGCTCGAGACCGCCACCGCCGAGGCCGCCCGCATCGTCGCCCTCGAGCCACGCTTCGGCGCCGAGATCACCGCCGACTATTTTCCGATGGAGGTCGGTCTCGACGACGCCATCGACTACGGCAAGGGCTGCTACCTGGGCCAGGAGCCGATCGTGCGGGTTCGCGACCGCGGCCACGTGAACTGGCGGCTGGCCGGGCTCGACCTGGTGGGCGTCGGCATGGGCGACCCCCACCCCGGCGACGCCATCGAGAGCGACGCCAAGCCCAAGGCCGGGCGGGTGACCAGCGCCGCGCGTTTTCCCGACGGGCGGGGCGTCGCGCTGGGGATGGTGCACGTCAGCGTCCCGGTCGGCGCGACGGTCCGCATCCGGCGTGTTGTCGACCCCGCCGGCGCCGAGCCGGACGCCCGCCCGATCGAAGCGCGCGTCAGCGGCGAGAGCAAAGCTCGCTGACCGTCACCATCTGGTAGCCGGCCTCGCGCAGCGCGGAGAGCGCCGGCGGCAGCGCCTCCAGCGTCCAGGGTTGCCCCTCGTGCAGAAGGACGATGTCCCCGGGGCCGAGGCGCTGGGGGGCCAGGTTTGCGATCACCTGGCTGGGCGAATTGGTGCGGCAGTCGTCGGAGTCGACCGACCAGAGCACGGTGGTGTATCCGGCGCGGGCGCAGCGGGCGACAGACCCCGCCGAAACCTGACCGCCGGGCGGGCGCACCAGCGGCCGCTGCTGGGCGGGCGGTAGGAGGCGCGAGGTGCGCTTGAGCTCGTCGCGCAGCTCCGCCGCGGCCAGCGAGGGAAACGGACGATGGGTGTAGCCGTGGGCCGCCACCTCGTGCCCGCGCGCGACGATCGCCAGCAGCGACGCGCGATACTTGAGGCAGGTCTCCCCGACCACGAAGAACGTGGCGTGCGCGCCGGCCGCTTCGAGCACGTCGAGGTAGTCGTCGGTCAGCGTGCTCGGACCGTCGTCGAAGGTCAGCGCCACCCGGCGCCGGTCGGGCGCGCCGCGACCGATCAGCACGGCGCGCGGCAACGTGCGCTCGGCCACCAGGCGCGCCAGCCGACGGAGGGTGCGCGCGTGACGGAGAGGCGGCGCCGCCATCGACGCGCCTAGGGCCGACCCTGGCTGAGCCGAACCTCGGCGTAGGCGGGGTGGCCGGGACAGCTCGGCGGGTTGAGCTTGCGCAGCGCCAGACGCAGTCCCTGCGCCGCCGGAAACCGGGTCGCGACCGCGTCCACCATCGTCCGGGCCAGCGATTCGAGCAGGTGGTGCGGCTCGCCCGCACCGACGCCCACCACGACCTCCGCCACCCGACTGTAGTCGAGGGTGTCGGCGAGGCGATCGCTGCGCTCGGCGGCGGCGACCTCCACGTCCAGCTCCAGGTCGACCTCGAACTTGCGGGTCGTGCGGCGCTCGACCGCGGTCGCGCCGTGGCGCCCGTCGAACTCGATCCGGCGGAGCGCGATCGTCAGCATGGGCGTGGGAGACCGGGTGGCAGCGGCGTGGCTAGCCGGGCGAACCGGCCTGGCGGGCCGGCTCCCGATCGGCGGCCTCTTCCCGCTCGGCCTCGGCGTCCTTGCGCAGCTTGCGCTTGATGATCTCCCGTTTGACCGGCCCCACCTGATCGATGAGCAGCCTCCCGTTCAGGTGATCGGTCTCGTGTTGCAGGGCGCGCGCGTAGAGCCCCTCGCCCTCGGCCTCGAAGCTGTTCCCGTCCAGATCGAGCGCCCGCACCCGCGCGCGTAGGCCGCGTTTGACCGGCACGAACACGTCGGGAAAGGAGAGGCAGCCCTCGTCGCCGGTCTGCGCCTCCGCCGAGATCTCGAGGATCTCGGGATTGATGAAGACCTTGGGCGGCGAGCCCTCCGCACCGCCCGCCACGTGCCCGTCGACGATGAAGAGCCGCACCGGCACGGCCACCTGGATGGCCGCCAGCCCCGCGCCCTCGGCCTCCACCATCGTCTCGGTCATCTCTGCGACCAGTTGACGCACATCGTCGTCGACGCCGTCGATCTCGACCGAACGCCTGCGCAGCTGCGGGTCGGGAAAACGAACAATCGAGCGCGCGGCCATGGCCCCACTAAGATGCCACCCGCGCTAGGATCCCGCAACCGGAGCGGGATTTTGGAGTAACGTCGCCGCCCCCTTCCCCATCTAATCGTCATATGAACCTCATTCGATATGCGGAGGCCGACCTGCCGACCGCGCACGGCCCATTTCGCCTGATCGTCTATCGGGACGCCGCCGACGCGCACAGCAGCTCGACCACGGTCGAGGAGCACCTGGCCATCGTGCGGGGCGACGTCGCGGGCGTCGGCAACGTGCTCTGCCGGGTGCATTCCGAGTGCTGGACCTCGGAGGTTCTCGGATCGCTGAAATGCGACTGCCGCGAGCAGCTCGACGCCTCGCTGGAGCGCATCGCCGCCGAGGGGACCGGCCTGGTGGTCTACCTGCGCCAGGAGGGACGCGGCATAGGTCTCGGCAACAAGGTCCGCGCCTACGCGCTGCAAAACGACGGCGCCGACACGGTCGAGGCGAACCTGGCCCTGGGATTCGAGGCCGACTCGCGCCGCTACGATCTGGCGGCCGCGATCCTGAAAGATCAGGGCGTCCGATCGATCCGCCTGCTCACCAACAACCCGCTCAAGGTCGCGGGGCTGCGGTCGGCCGGCGTGGTGGTCGCGGAGCGGATCGCCCACTGGGTCGGCGAGAACCAGCACAACGCCGCCTACCTCGCGATCAAGCGCCGCAAGATGGGGCACCACCCGGACCAGCCGGCGCAGCTCCGCGCGCTCTCGTCGGCGCGCGCGAGAAAAGGCTAGCCCGAGAAAAGGCTAGCAGTAGAGCGACAACTTCGGCAGGCTTCGCGCATTCCAACCCCACCGACAGCCGACGAGATCCGCGCCGTCCTCGGCGAGGTGCAAGATCCGGCGCTCAAGATCGACCTCGCGTCGGCGGGGATGGTCGTCTCGGTGGCGGTCGAAGCCAGCCCGGCGGGCGGCGGCGCAGGCGCCGTTGCAGGCGCCGTTGCGATCATCGGCATCGAGCTGACCACCCCCGCCTGTCCGTCGAAGGATCTGATCGCGAAATCGATCGAAGAGGCGGTGGGGCGCCTGCCGGGCCTCCAGCGCGTCGAGGTGCGCTTCACCTCGCGCGTGCTCGGCCGACCCAACCACCCGTCGAACCCCCGCCTGCCCGGCGTGAAGAACATCATCGCGGTGGCGGCCGGAAAAGGCGGCGTCGGCAAGTCGACCGTCAGCACCAACCTGGCGGCCGCCCTCTCGAAGCTGGGCGCCAGCGTCGGCATCCTGGACGCCGACGTCTACGGCCCCTCGATCCCGCAGATGATGGGCCCGCCCGAGCGCGCCGCCATCGTCGACACCGGCAACAAGATCATCCCGGCGCTCCACCATGGCCTGCGGGTGGTCTCGATCGGTTTCTTCGTCGAGCGGGGCGGCGCGGTGATCTGGCGCGGGCCAATGGTGCACAAGCTGCTGCAGCAATTCATCGAAGACGTCGCCTGGGGCGAGCTCGACTACCTCATCGTCGACCTGCCGCCCGGCACCGGCGACGCGCAGCTCTCGCTGTCGCAGCTCTTGCCGATCACCGGCGCGGTCATGGTGACGACGCCCCAGGAAGTTTCAATTATCGATGTGGAAAAGGCGCTGGCCATGTGGACGCGGGTCGAGGTGCCGGTGCTCGGCCTGGTCGAGAACATGAGCGGCTTCGTCTGCCCGAGCTGCGGCCACCACGAGGAGATCTTCCTGCGCGGCGGCGGTCGCAAGCTGGCCGAGCGCGCCGGGATCAAATTCCTGGGCGAGATCCCGCTCGAGCCGGCGGTGAGCCGGGCCGGCGACGACGGCACGCCGGTGGTCCTGCGCGATCCGGGATCCAAGGTCGCCGAGATTTTCTCCCGCCTCGCGGCCGATATCGCCTGCCAGCTCTCGGTCAAGAACGGTCCCGCTGCCGGGGCGGCAAAACGCAGCGCCAAACTCACGCTCATCCGCTGAAGCCCCGATCTGGTAGGCTCTGGCCGTCATGAGCCCCCCGCGATTGGCGCTGGGCGGTCTGGTCATGTTTTGGCTGGGCCTCGCCGCCTGCCAGAGACAACCCGAATCGGTCTACCTGTGGCCCTTCGCCTGGGAGGACGCGGCGCCCGTCCTGTCATCGGACGCGGCCGGCATCGACGCCGCCGACGCCGGCCCCGCGTACCTTCCCGCCGCCGACGGTGTGACGCCGTTGCCGGGGACGCCCTACACCGTCATCGCCCTCCCCGACACGCAGTTCTACGCCGCCTTCTATCCCGACATCTTCGACGCCCAGACCCGCTGGATCGCCGGCGAGCGCGTGCTCGGCAACGTCGCCTTCGTCGTGCACGAGGGCGATCTGGTCGACTCGGACGACGGCGCGCAATGGTCGGTCGCGACCCGCAGCATGCAGCTGCTCGACGGCCTGGTGCCCTATGTCATCTCGACGGGGAACCACGACTACGGCCCCGGCGGCGACGGCTGGACCACCAGCCGCAGCACGCTCATCGACTCGTATTTCCCGGTCTGGAAATTCGCCGCGCTCCCCTGGTTCAAGGGGACCTTCGATCCCGCCCACATCGAGAACAGCTACTCGCTCATGGATCTACCGGGCGGCGGTGGGCAGTGGCTGGTCGTCTCCCTGGAGTTCGGGCCGCGCGACGAGGTCCTGACCTGGGCCGACGGCATCGTGAAGCAGTATCCGACCACCCCGGTTATGATCGTCACCCACGCCTACCTCTTTCAGGACAACACGCGCTACGACCACGTCGCCCACCCGGTCTCGGGGAACGACGTCCAGCGCGCCAGCCCGTACATCTACCCTTTCGCGATGACCCCGGGCGCGGTCAACGACGGCGAGGAGATCTGGCAGAAGCTGGTGCTCGGCAACAGCAACATCCAGTTCGTCCTGTGCGGCCACGTCCTCGACAAGGGGACCGGCCGCCTGGTCAGCACCCGCCCGGACGGCACCACCGTCAACCAGATCCTGGCCAACTACCAGATGGACGACTACGGCGGCAGCGGCTACCTGCGCATCCTGCAGTTCTTCCCCGCCACCCGCACCGTCCACATCCGCACCTACTCCCCCTACTTCGACGCCTACAAAACCGACCCCGACAACGACTTCGAATTGAGATACTGACCGAAGGTCGGAGCGAGCATCGCGAGCGAGACGCAGAGTCATCTACTTCTGGGTTCCCGGCGCCTACTTGTTGCGGCGTAGGAGATACTCTCTGAACTTCGGCGCGGTGTATTCGTATTGTCCCTTTCGGGGTCGATACAGCACGCCAGCCTCGACTAGGCGTCCCAGAAGGACGTTAATGTTTCCTGGGCTCTTCGGGATCGATCCGTTCATCTCAATCGTCTCGAGCGGCGGATATGAGCAGACAACGGAGGCCAGCAAGAGATCCTGCTCTGCCGGGGTCAATGTCGCTAGTCTCGGTTCGTAGAAGTCCAGGTCGAGACGGCGATAGATCTCCGGCGTGGTCAGGCGAAGGACATCCATGCTCAATTCTTCGGCACCTGCATCAATGGCTGCATCCCATAAGGCGGCGCCCCAAAGCTGAATGAAGTACGGATAGCCTTCAACCTCTGCCACGACATTCTCGACGAGATCTGCCGACGCTCGGATTTGAGTCAGCTTTAGTGCTTCGGTGAATGCTGCGGTAGCCTCTGGGACATCGAGTCGCCCCACCTCTTCTCCTCGAAACATTCGCTCGGTGTACGAGCGAGCGCGCAGAAGATTTCCGGCAAGAGTCGGCAGACCGCACAGGACCAATCCGAGCGGAATTGCCTCCTTTTGAATCGATGAGGTAGCAGAGATCAACATCGAGAGAGAGTGTTGGCCTCCGCTATCACGGTCGTCTCGAATGGCCTGGGCTTCGTCGAGCAAGAGCAAAAATCCTTCACGCCCATGCTTCGTGGCCTCACGGACGGTTTCTAGAAGAACCTCCACGAGATCGCCGGTTTTCGTGGATGCCTGGGAAGAATCGTAGGTGACCTTGACATCGTTGTACGTCAGTCCGACGCGCCCCACTGCTCGGCCCACGTCTCCGATGGCTTTCTTGATCATTCCAGCGGTCGAGAGCCGACGACGCGTTTCTTCCAGAAGCGGCATCAAGTCCGAGAGTAGGGTCTGCTCCTTGTTATGTGGCGGTCGCAGTTCGAGGGTCGCCACCGCCCAGTTGGCGCCCCGCGCCTGCTCGGCAAACTCTGCGAGAAGAACTGTCTTTCCAACACCCCGAAGGCCCGTAAGGCGCATGTTCGCGGGTTGCTCGGGCGCAGCCCGCAGAACCGACCGAAAGCGCTTTATCGATCCGTCTCTGCCCGCCAAGAAGGGCGGTCGGGTGCCGACTCCAGGGCGAAACGGGTTTTTCCCCGGCGAAGCAGTCATTACAGGCATTGCTTTAACATGACAGTCAGTTAAAGGTCATACCTTTAACTGAGAACGGCCGGTAAGTATCTAATTTTATTTAGTTCTATAGGTACTTACCGAACGTCGGAGCGGGCATCGCGAGCGGATCTTCCCACGGGAGCAGTTGGGGCGAGTCGGCGCCACTGCTATCGGTCACGCTGATCGCCGTGACGATGTTCGTGGTCACGCCGACCATCGCGTGGGCCTTGAGCCACGTCGATTCGGCCATCTCGCGACCATCCTTCGCGTCGTACCAGCGCCGATAGACGGCGGTTCCGAACCCGGTCGAGTCGACGGCGAAGCTCGTCTCGATGCCAGCCGCATCTTCCCGCTGCTGAATCTCCCGATGAAAGATCGGTCCATCGGCCGAGATTCTCGGTCCTAGCCGCCTGGTAAGCTCATCCCATGGAGACGGGGTTCATGCTGCTGGCTATCGGCGAGCAAACCGGGAGGAAGTGCGACGACTGCGTGCCGACCTGGATCTTCGTCCCTTGTCTGAGGGTCGCGAACCTCGCAGTCGGAAGCATTCTTGGCGTCCTCGACCAGCGTGCGCGGGCGTCGCGATGAAGCTCAGGTGGATCGTCGCGGGCGGGTTCAGCGGCTTCGTCGTGGGCGAGGTCGTCGGTCTCATGATCGGCGGCATAGGTCCCTGCAGCGTCTCGTGGTGGGCATTACTGGGGTTTGCCACTGGGCCCGTCGGTTCGGTGGCGTATCCGCTGTGGAAGCGGTACCTCAGGAAGCGCCGACCCTTGGAATGGGACAGCGGTCGCTAGGGGAGCCGGTCACCCGCTCCGATCGAATTACTAGGCAGCCGTGCTAATCGCTGGGCAGAGGGCTATTGGGAGGCAAAGCCTCAAAGGGGGGGGCTTTGCCTAGCGATTCCCTTTCCGGGGGAAATGCTGGGCAGCACGGGGAAATGCTGGGCAGCCCTTCCAGTACTATCCGGATGCGTCTGTGACGATTTCGGCCTGGACGAATTCACGCGGAGTCGACGTTTCCCCTATCAGTCGAAACATATTGTCGAACACTTCGTAGTACGTGTCGATCTTAGCAGTCTCCCCATGAGGTTCGCGCTTGCGAAACAGAAACGTAGGCGCCTTATAGCTGTCTGAGCCTTCGGTGTTCGGAAAGTAGTTCTGCACGATGCAGTACTCATCGGTCATGACAACGCGCCACATACACAGAATGTCATGCTCGACCAGCGAGTTTCCTGGAGACTCAAGCAAGGTGTGCTTGTTCGCTTCCATCTCGCCAACTAGGCCGGAGCACCCGCCGAAGTTAGCTCGCCTCTTAAAGTCGTCTGAGTATGTTTTGTAGCGCTGGGCGACCGTCGGATTGGCCGCGTTCGAGGTCGGCATAATCGCATCGATCAAGCCGCTCTGACGCGCAGCCTGCAGCGGCGCCGCGGTAACACTATGAACGCCAGCCGGGGCGACGCTCCAGAGGTGCTTTCCGCTGACGCAGATTACACGGACACGCCTCCCGGACTTGCAGGCAGCCTGTACGGCCATATTGGTCCAGGCGAGCTGTACGTCAGGATTCCTGGTAACCGCCTCGAAACCGAGCGCCCTGGTCGCTACGGCCCACGGCAGATAACTCAAAGCCGGGAATGCGACGGTCCCGACAATGCGCTCCAGCATGTAGGCGATGACGGCCGCCGCGAGGAACCACTGCACAGGGTGCTGCGTGTGAAAGCCCCTGATGGCGGTGAGCCCTAAGAAGTGAACTTTGTCCGTGAACTGGACATAGTCAGGCAGGTACTCCGCGACAATCGAACACGGGACCGTGACTATCAGGCTGAAAAGGCGTTCCCGCTTTCTCCTGATGCCATCGAGGAACCTGATGACGCGAAACAGAAGAAATATGAGCCTGTGCAGACCAAGCAAGGCGCGCGCTCGGCGGGTAGGGGAAGATGAGGGACGGAGCTAGAGCTACGCGATCTTTGTATTCGACTGATCGGAGAGCGC
>CALAOV010000029.1 GCA_937889515.1 uncultured Myxococcales bacterium
TGCAGCAGCCGTTGTCGCTCATCACCCTGGACATCATGTTGCCCAACATGGACGGTTGGGAATTCCTCGGTCGGCTCAAGCAGCAGCCGGCGCTGGCGCGCATCCCGGTGGTAATCATCTCGATCGTGGCGGATCGCAACAAGGGCTTCGCGCTCGGCGCCGCGGCGGTCATGCAAAAGCCTATTTCTCGGCTCGAGCTCTATGAGACGCTCGTTCAGCTTGGTCTGTTTCCTCGCTCGCAGGACCGGGCGCTCAAAGTTCTGGTGGTCGATGACGATCCCAAGGCGGTGGAGCTGATCGCCGTCCGCCTGCTGGGCTTGGCCACCAATCTGCTGCGGGCGTACGGCGGCCGCGAGGCAATCGATACCGCGCGGCAGGAGCTGCCAGACTTGATCGTGCTCGATTTGATGATGCCGGAGGTGAACGGCTTCGACGTTGTGGAGGCGCTCCACAAACATCCCGATACGGCTGCCATTCCGATCGTGGTGGCCACATCCAAGGAGGTCACCGCCGAGGACCGCACCAAGCTGAATGGCTACGTGACGACGATCGTGGATAAGTCCGAGTTCGACGGTGAACGCATCGCGATCGAAGTCCGGCGGGCCATATCGCGACGCCAATTGATCGACTGACATGGCGAAGGTTCTCATCATCGAGGATAACGCCACCAACATGACGCTGGCGATATTCCTATTGAACTCGGTGCGGCATACTGTGCTCAGCGCGACGGATGCCGAGGCCGGCCTGGCGTTGGCGCGCGCCGAGCAACCCGATCTCATCCTGATGGATATCCAGCTTCCGGGCATGGACGGCCTCGAAGCGACCGTACTGCTCAAGCGCGACGAGGCGACGCGCACCATTCCGGTAATTGCCCTCACCGCCTTGGCGATGAAGGGGGACGAGGCGCGCATTCGAGCCGCCGGGTGTGATGGCTACATCGCCAAACCTATGCGCTACTTGGAATTTCTGAAGACCATCGCGGCTCAGTTGGCCCGAACATGAACCCGAGCGCCGACATCGCGGACCATCCGGCGCGCATTCTGATCGTGGACGATGAACGCCCCAACAGGCTGCTGTTGGAAGTCATGCTCGCGCCGGAAGGTTTTCTCCTCTTCACGGCCGCGAGCGGCGAGGAGGCGATCGCCATGGTGGCATTGCAGTCCCCCGACCTCATCCTGCTCGACGTCATGATGTCAGGTATGGACGGATATCAAGTGGCCAAGAGGATCAAGGACAACCCCGCCACCAAACAGATTCCCATCATCATGATCACTGCCCAGGACGATCGCGACGCCATGATGCGTGGGCTGGCCGCTGGCGCCGAGGATTTCCTTGCCAAACCGGTGCATCGTGGCGAACTGCGCATGCGGGTCAGGAACCTGTTGCGCCTCAAGGCATACGGCGACCATTTCGACAAGTACAGCCAGGTGCTCGAAGGCGAGGTTGGCTCGCGCACGGCCGACCTGGTTGAGAGCAATCGCGAGAAGCGATACATGCGCCTGCTTCAGACCGTCGCCGACGAGGCCCTTCGCGCCCCCGAAGCACCGATCCAGGCTCGGCTCAGGGAGCTCCTCGAGCTGATCCTGGGGGCCATGGATGCGCTGAGCGCCGCGCTGGTCTTGTACGAGCCGCAGACGGAGCGTCTCATCACCGCGGCGTCTGCGGGCGTCGCGATCGAGGAGGTGGAGCGGCTCACGACGTCGATCGGACTATCGAAGGTGCCGACGGTCGACGGGGAGATCGAGCCCATCGAGGTCGCCGTGAACGATTCCCTGCGGCACGCCGGCATCCGATCCTTGCAAGGCATCCGGCTGCCGCCACACCACCGGCTGCTCGGGATGCTGTATGTCGGGCTCCGCGACGAGCGCCCCTTGACGACGCGGGAGCTGAGGCGTCTGGAGACGCTGGGCGACAGGCTGACGCTCCACCTCGACAACGCCAAGCTCTACACGGATCTCCGCCAGCAGGTCGAGGAGCTCGGGATCGAACGCGATTTGCGCGAGAGATTCGTATCCATCTTGGCGCACGATCTCCGTGGCCCTCTCTCCGCCGCCAAGATGAGCTCCGAGCTCATGATCCGGCGTACGGAGCCACTCGATGGAAGACGCGACCTCGCTGTGAGGATCGAGCGCAATCTGGATCGCATGGATCGGATGATCCGCGATCTCCTCGACGTCAGCCGAGTCCGCGCGGGCCAGCGCCTCCCGCTCCGGCTCGACCATTGCGATCTGGGCGCTGTCGCGGAGGAGGTCATCGAGGACCTCTCCGCCACCCATGGCCACCGATTCGAGCTCGCAAAGGGCGAGGTGGTGCGGGGGATCTGGAGCCACGACGAGCTTCACCGTGCGCTGTGTAATCTGGGCACGAACGCCGTGAAGTATGGCGTGTCGGATCGGCCAATCACCACCCGGGTCGAGCGGACCCCAGGCGGAGCTCGCGCGTCCGTTCACAACTTCGGGAACCCGATTCCACCGGAGAAACGAGCTCGGCTCTTCGATCTCTATTCGAGGCTTCGAGAGGGGTCCGGTACCGGCTGGGGGCTCGGGCTGGCCCTCGTGCGAGCGTGCGCCGAAGCGCACGGTGGCGAGGCGGCCATCGGCGAGAGCAGTGAGGACGCGGGCACCACCTTCACCATCGACTTACCTTCGGACTCACGGCCGTTCCAGCAGGCCGCGCGCTCCGCCTGAGCTTCAGAAAAGCGCGGCCACGGTCCCGAGGAGTCGCTCCAGGCTGACGGTCTTTTGCATTGTGGGCAAGCCGTCGGGGGCCCGGGAGGGATCCGAGGTCCAGAACACCACCGGAATGTCTGCCTGGGCAGGTATCGCTCTCATGGCCCGGTAAAACTCGGGGCCGCTCATGACGGGCATCGTGACGTCCAGAATGATGCCGCAGGGCCTCTGCAAGGCCGGCAACAAACCGAGCGCAATCTTGCCATTCGAAGCCAGAACCACGCTGTAGCCTTCGTCCGTCAAGATATCGCGCAAAGACTCTCTCGTGTCGGCGTCATCGTCCACGACCAGGACGGTGCGGGGGATCCATGGCGTCGGTGAGCCACCGACTGCTGCGAGTTGCGTCACCCTGCAAAAGGTAAGCATCTTTTTCGACAGTTGGTGGATTCCTCGATCCCGGTTAGGACGGGGGCCCGCCCCGAACGCTATTTCCCGCCGGTCTTCCCCCCGGCGTTCCCCCCGGTCTTCCCCCCGGTCTTCCCCCCGGCCTTGCCCCCGGCCTTGCCGCCCTCCGTCTGGCTCTCCCCGACGCCCGCACCCTTGTCCGCCCCCTCGCCGTCGCCCTCCCCCGCGCCGAGGAGCGCGCCCAAGCTCTGCCCCCCGCGCCCCGCGCCGAGAGCCCGCAGGCTGTCGAGGTGGTGCAAGAGCAGGCTGCGGTTGTCGCCGACCGACAGGTTCTGCATCTCCAGCGCGCCGATGCGATCTTCGGGCGAGAAGGCCGGCTCCTCGACGCGCTCCATCGACAGCTTCTCGGGCGCGTAGCTCATGTACTTCGCGCGCGTCGCCAGGATGCTGTAGTCGTCGCCGCGCCGGAGCTCCAGCGCCACCTCGCCGGTGATCGCGGGCGCCACCCAGCGCGTGAGCGCGTCCTTGAGCATCAGCGCCTCCGGGTCGTACCACTTGCCCTCGTACAGGATGCGCCCGAGGCGACGCCCCAGGGTGAAGTAGAGATCCAGCGTGTTCTCGTTGTGAACGGCCGAGAGCAGTCGTTCGTAGCAGAGGTGCAGGAGCGCCATCGCCGGCGCCTCGTAGATGCCGCGGCTCTTGGCCTCGATGACACGGTTCTCGATCTGGTCGCTCATCCCCAGGCCGTGGCGACCGCCGATCCGATTCGCCTCCATGAACAGCTCGTAGAGCGTCGCGAAGCGCTGGCCGTTGATCGCCACCGGCTGTCCCTGCTCGAAGGTGACGGTGACCTCCTCGGGCGCGACCGCGACCTTGGGCTGCCAGAACGCCACGCCCATGATCGGCTCGACGATGCGCATGTCCTTGTCGAGGTACTCCAGGTCCTTCGCCTCGTGGGTGGCGCCCAGCATGTTCGAGTCGGTGGAGTAGGCCTTCTCGACGCCCATCCGGTAAGGCTTGCCGCGCTTGATGAGGTACTCGCTCATCTCCTTGCGCCCGCCGAACGCGGCCACGAAGGCGGCGTCCAGCCAGGGCTTGTAGATCTTGAGCTGCGGGTCGACCAGGATGCCGTACCGGTAAAAGCGCTGGATGTCGTTGCCCTTGTGGGTCGACCCGTCGCCGAAGACGTGGACGTCGTCCTCCCGCATGGCGCGCACGATGGCAGTCGTCGTCACCGCGCGCCCGAGCGGCGTGGTGTTGAAATATTTTTTTCCGCCCGAGCTCAGGTGAAAGGCGCCGCACTGGATGGCGATCAGGCCCTCGCGCACCAGCGCCTCGCGGCAGTCGACCAATCGGGCCACGACCGCGCCGTGGTCGAGCGCGACCGGCGGGATGTCGGCCGGGTTGGCCTCGTCGGGCTGGGAGAGATCGGCGGTGTAGCAGTAGACCTCGAGCCCCTTCTCCGCCAGCCAGGCGACGGCGCAGCGGGTATCGAGCCCGCCGGAAAAGGCGATGCCGAGACGCGTGCCCGGCGGGGGAAGCTGACGGTAGATGCGGCTCACCGCGCCAACTAATCAGATATCGGCCCGCGCGGGAATCCGAAAGCGTCGGTCGCGACCGATATCTGCCCGGAAGGACCCCGCGGCCGCTACCCCCGCGACTTCACGAGGCCGTGATCGTAGGCGTAGGCGGTCGCGGCCGAGCGCGAGGCGACGTTGACCTTGGTGAAGATGTTGCTCACGTGGCGATCGATCGTCTTCTCGCTGATGAACAGCTGCTTGGCGATGACCTTGTTGGTCTTGCCCGAAGCCACCAGGAGGAGGACCTCCAGCTCGCGCGCGCTGAGGCCCCCCGGGGCGGGCGACTTTCCCCGCCCGCCCGCGGCCTCCAGCGCGGCCAGGTCCGGCGCCGCCCCCAGGCGTTCGAACACCTCCCTCGCCAGCTCGAGCTCCAGTCGGGCCGTGTCGCCGTCGCCGAGCGCGCGGCAGGCACCCGCCAGCAGGACGCGAACGCGGGCGGCGATATAGGGCGCGCCGACCTGCTGCCAGACGGCGAGAGCCCGGTGGAGCGGCTCGATCGCCGCGCCGGGGTGGCCGTCCGCGATCTCGACGGCGCCCAGCGCATGGCCCGCCATCGCGCCCAGAACCTCCGTCCCGAAGTCGCCGGCGATCTGGCCCAGCTCCCCGCACGCCCGGCGCGCCTCCTCGAGGTCGCCCGCGGCCAGCAGGATGTCGACGGCCGCAGGCAACATCCGGGCGCGCTGCAGGAGATCGCGGGTCGCGCCGAGCACCCGCCGGATCGCGCTGGCGGCGTCGACGGCGCGCCCCTGTGCGAGACGCAGGAGGGCGACGCCGGGCTGCGCCTCGCGGCCGAGCTCACCGGCGGCGCGGTAGTCGCGCTCCGCCTCCACGAAATCGCCGCGCAGGCGATGGACCTCGGCCTGCTGGTAGAGCGAATCGGCGGTCGTCTGGGGATCGGTCCGCCCCTGGACGCACCGGGTGGCGCGCCGGGCCTCATCGATCGCCTCGGGCCAGGCGCCGTGCAGCTGCATCAGCTCGGCGCGGTGCACCAGGCAGATCCCGCTGAACGGCACCAGCTCGGGTTGCGCGTCGCACCAGCCCGCGAGCGCGGCCGTCCACTCGCGAGAACGATCGACCGCGTAGACCTGTTGGCAGACGGCGATGGCGCTGCAGTAGATGAGCCCGGTCAGCACCGGACCGACTTCGCCGTTCGTCACGGCGAGCATCGCCTCGTCGAGGAGCGCCATCCCGCGGTCGACCTCCCCCTTGCGGATCAACGCCCGCCCATGGAGGCAACGCGCAAAGGCCCCGAGATCGGCGTCCCGAAAACGATCGCCGATCTCGATGGCCTCGACCGCCGCGACGCAGGCGGCCTCGAGCTGCCCGGTCGAGAGGCCGCGGTGGACGACGGGCAGGAGCAGGTACCCGCGCTCGACGCAGTCGCTGCGGTCGGCCAGCCGCTGGGCCCGCGCGAGCCACCCGCTGGCTCGACCCGGCTCCCGCAGCGCGCTGAGGCGAATCCCCAGCCAGCAGGCGGCGCGCGCGGCGCGGGTCTCCTCCGCATTTTCGACCAGTCGCTGGTAGAGCCGTTCCATGATGAGGAGAAAGTCATCCGTTCGGCCGGCCAGGTCGGCCGCGATGGCGTAGGGTTCGAGATCCTCCGGTGGCAGCGGCGTGCGGGCGTCCGCCGCCGAGAACCAGCGATGGGCTTCCGCCCAGGCCCGCCGCCCGTAGCAGGCGCGGGCGCGCGCGATCTCGTCCGAGCCCTCCGCCGCCTCAGGCTTGGGCGCGGGCGCCTTCGGCCGACTGGTTTCCCTTCGCGCGCCCACCCGGGGAGCTTACCAGCGCGGCGGCGGCGCGGGCGGCGACCGCCTCGACGATGCGACGGGCGTCCCGACCCACGCCGTGGATCATGGTCGACGACATGGCGTAGAGAAAGTGCAGCCCGACGAAGTAAAGGCCCGGCGCGCCGGCGACCAGGCCGCCCTCGTGAACCGGCTCGCCGTCGGGGCCGAGGACCGGCAGGTCGATCCAGGAGAAGCCGGGGTTGAACCCCGTGCACCAGACGACATTCGCCGCGTCGACGACCCGGCCGTCGTCGAGCACGGGCAGGCCGTCGCGGACCCCCACGACGCGTGGGACGCGCTCGATCCCCGCCGCCGCCAGGTCCTTGGCCTTGGTCCGGATGAGCGGTCCCCCGTGCGAGAGGATCTTGGGCCGCGCCCTCCGGCCGATCGGCGTCTTGATCGTGAGCAGCCGGTGGAAGATGAACCGAAGCACGAAGCGGGTGAGGAACAGCCGCGCGGCGAGGCCGCTGACGGCGAACGGCACCTCCCCGGTGTCTCGCCCCGACATCCAGATCCGGCTGTCGCGCCGGAGATCCATCGCGATCTCGGCACCCGAGTTGCCCGCCCCGACGATCAGCACGCTTCCGTCGCGAAGCTGCGCCGGGTTGCGGTAGTCGAGCGCATGCACCTGGACGATGTCGGACCGAAGCGCCTGCGCGAAGGCCGGCACCCGCCGGTGCTGGTAGCTGGCCATCGCCACCACCACCTGATCGGCCTCGAGCTCCGCGTCGCCCGTCTTTACCAGGTAGACGCCGTCGCGCCGGGAGAGGCGCTCGACCCTGGCCCCGGTCAGGACCGGTAGCTCGAACCGCGCCGCGTAGGCCTCGAGATAGTCGGCCATCTGGTCCTTGGTGGGGAGCGAGTTGGGCGGCGCCGGGAACCGCATCCCCACCAGGCCGTCCAGCTTGGCCGGGGTGAACAGGCGAAGGGAATCCCATCGCTTCCGCCACGCGTCGCCAATCCGATCGGACGCGTCGAGAATCACGAACCGGAGGCCGCGTCGCCGAAGGTAGTAGCCGACCGACAATCCGGCCTGGCCACCGCCGATGACGATCACGTCGTACCGCTCGCGCTTCGGCGGGCTCGCGAGACCGCTGAGCCGCCTGAACGCTTCGCCCGCCTCGATGAGCGGTGCGACCTCGGTCGCCGTTTTCTGCTCTGGTGTCTTCATGCCCTGCCTCCCGACCGCCAAGCTAGCCGGAGGAGACCGGCGCGACATCGGCTGGATTCCCCAATTTTCTGGCGGCGGCCGTCTGGGTAGTTTTACCCACGGCGCGCTCGGCACGGACGTCGGCCCCTGGAATGCGCGGCGGGCGCGGCGGCGCGGCGGCGCGGCGGAATGATGAGAGACTCCGGTCGTGCCCCGCTCCGATTCTTCGCGCGACCGCACCTTCCTGGAGGCGGCCCTGCTCCGTGAGCTCGGCGCCACCTGGCGCGAGATCGCCGAGAGCCATTTTCCCCGGACCCTGCAGGCGCCCGTCCTGGCGCTCTCCGACGGCGTCCACCGCCTGGGGTGCTGGCACCGCCTCCACCGCACCATCTCGATCGCGCGCGAGCTGGTCTTCGAGCAGCCCTGGGGCGTCGTCCGCGAGGTGTTCAAGCACGAGATCGCGCACCAGTACGTCGATGAGGTCCTGCGTGTCGACGACGAGACGGCGCACGGTCCCGCGTTCGCGCGGGTCTGTCGCGAGCACGGCATCGACGCCACCGCGGCCGGATTGCCGGCCGGAAACGGCGGCGCGGCGGGCGGTCAGAACCCGGTGCTGCGCCGGATCATGCGGCTGCTCGCGCTGGCGGCCAGCCCGAACCTCCACGAGGCCGAGGCGGCCATGAACGAAGCGCGCCGGCTCATGCTGGTGCACAACATCGACGCCGCCGCCACCGCCGCGACGGACGGCTACCGGTTCCGCCACGTAGGCCCGGTCAAGGCGCGCAGCGAAACCAGCGAGCGCATCCTGGCCGGAATCCTGAGCCGCCATTTCTTCGTCAGCGTCATCTGGATCCCCGCCTATCTTCCGCTGCGGGGCCGGCGCGGCTACGTGCTGGAGCTGTGCGGCACGCCGGCCAACCTGGAGGTCGCCGGGTACGTGCACGGCTTTCTGACCGACACGGCCGAACGCCTCTGGCGCGACCACAAGCGGGCGCTCGGAATCCGCTCGGATCGCGAGCGCCGCCGCTTCTGCGCGGGGGTCATGGCCGGTTTCGACGAGAAGCTCGGGGCCGGGGAACGGGTGAGCCAGAGCCAGGGGTTGATCTGCCACGCCGACGCCCAGCGCGAGGCGTATCTGAAGCGGCGCTATCCCCGCCGTTCGACCCGCGGCGGCGGCACGATCTTGCAAACCCCAGCCTACGAGCAGGGCAGAAAGGCGGGTCGACAAGTCGAGCTGCGCCGGCCGATGGGCGGGGTCGCTGCCGCGATCCGGATGCTTCCCGCCCAGCGGCCGGCAACGCCGTGCAGACCTGTCGGTGCTGAGCCACACTGAGACGGCCAGGTCCGAAAACCGCCGGCCGCGGGGACGGATCGGGGCCACACCCAGGTCATGGATCTCGATCACGACGCCTGTTACCGGGCCATCTCCGTTCGCGACGCCCGCTTCGACGGCCGCTTCTTCACCGGCGTGAAGACGACCGGGATCTACTGCCGTTCGATCTGTCCCGCCCGCACGCCGCGCTCCGAGAACGTCACTTTTTTCCCCAGCGCGGCCGCCGCGCAGGAGGCCGGGTTCCGGCCCTGCCTGCGGTGCCGGCCGGAGACCGCGCCCGATCTGGGCGCCTGGCGGGGGACCTCGAATACGGTCTCGCGCGCTCTTTCGCTGATCGAAATGGGCGCCCTCGACGACAGCGACGTCGACACCCTGGCCGGTCGGGTGGGCATCGGGCAGCGGCAGCTCCGGCGCCTCTTCGACCAGCACCTCGGCGCTTCGCCCATCGCGGTCGCACAGACCCGACGGGTGCTGCTCGGCAAGCAGCTGGTTCACGAGACGCGGCTGCCCATGACGGAGATCGCGATGGCCGCTGGCTTCGGAAGCCTGCGGCGATTCAACGAGACCTTTGCCGCCCTCTTCGGCCGGCCACCCACCGCGCTGCGGCGCGCGGCGGGCCCGGATGTGTCGGCCGGTGGCCGGGGCGAGGTCAGCCTGCTGCTGCGTTATCGCCCGCCCTATCACTGGCCAGCGATGCTCGACTTTCTGGCCGCCCGCGCGATCGCCGGGGTCGAGAGCGTGGACGGGGGCGTCTATCGCCGGACGATCGGGCTCGACGGTTTGCAAGGAACGGTCACGGTGCAACCGGCCGCCGGCCATGCGCTGCGGGCGACGGTCCGCTTCCCGAGGCTGTCGGCCCTGCCGAAGATCATCGGCCGGATCCGCCGCGTCTTCGATCTGGCGGCCGATCCGGATTCGATCGCGGTCCAGCTGGCGAAGGACGCGGCGCTCGCGCCGCTGGTGGCGGCGCGACCCGGGCTGCGGGTGCCCGGCGCCTGGGATGGATTCGAGCTGGCGGTGCGCGCAGTCCTCGGGCAACAGATCACCGTCGCGGCCGCCATCCGTCTGGCCGGCAAGCTGGTGGCCCGCTATGGTCGACCGCTCCGCGATCCCGAGCCCCACGCCCGCCTCACCCACGTCTTCCCCGAGCCCGCGCTGGTGGCCGACGCGCCACCAGCGGCGTTGGCCAGGCTGGGGATGCCCCGCAGCCGCGCGGCTGCCCTGTCGGCCGTCGCGGCGGCGGTGGTGACGGACCCGGAGATCTTCGCCGCCGGCCGCAGCCTGGAAGAGGCGATCGCCCAGCTGCGATCGTTGCCGGGCATCGGAGAATGGACAGCCCAGTACATCGCCATGCGGCAGCTGCGCGAGCCCGACGCGTTCCCCGCGGCCGATGTCGGTCTTCTGCGCGCGATGGAGAGCGCGGCAGGTCTCCGGCCCAGCGCCAGCGAGCTTCTGGCCCGGGCCGAGCACTGGCGTCCCTGGCGCGCGTATGCCGCGCAGCACCTGTGGGCCGTGAGCTGACCTTAGGTGTCCGAAAATCGCCAGCGCCGGGAGGTCGGGGCGCTACTGTAGCCTCCTCATGTCGAAGCGCGCGATGAGCCAGCAGAGTTTCTTCGTCGAACAGATCCCGACCCCGACCGGGACGATGCTTCTCTTGACGGACGCGCAGGAACGTCTGCGCGCCCTCGACTGGGACGATCACGAGCCGCGTCTGCAGCGGCTGCTGGGCCGCCACTACGGTGCCGGCGCCACGCGCCTCCTGCCGTCGCCGCGCACGTCAGATGGCCGCCGAGCGATCGAGGCCTACTTCGCGGGCGAGCTGTCGGCGATCGAAGCGCTGGCCACCCAGACCGGGGGCACCGCGTTTCAGCGCGAGGTCTGGGCAGCCTTGCGCGCGATCCCCGCCGGCGAAACCACCAGCTACGGGAAGCTCGCGTCGACGATCGGCCGGCCCAAGGCGGTGCGCGCGGTCGGCCTCGCCAACGGCGCCAATCCGATCGCGCTGGTCGTTCCCTGTCACCGGGTGATCGGCGCCAACGCCTCGCTGACCGGCTACGGGGGCGGCATCGAACGAAAGCGCTGGCTGCTGGAGCACGAGGGCGTCCACCTGCCGGCGGCACGAACGCCTCGACCCCCGACCAACGCTCAAAGTACCTTCGCGAGTTATACGTAGCTTTGTGTCGATCTACGTATAACTGGTCGCCGTCCCTCTCAGCCGGGCTCATCGCGATGCGTTCGCGCGCGCGGCCAGCGCGGTTCCGAGGCTGACGCCGAGCAGGGTCAGCGAGGCGCCGCCGAGGGCCAGGCCGCCGATGTGCTCGTGAAGGACGATCCAACCCAGGGCCATCGCGGCCGCGGGGGTGAGCTGCGCGATGACGCCCCCGACGGCGACCGGCACGAAGCGAAGGGAGAAGGTCATCAAGAGCTGGGCGACCAGCGACAGCAGGCCCACGGCCAGGAGCGCGGCCCACTCGCCGGCGCCGGGGCGGACCCACCCCAGCAAGGCACCGGGCGCGGTGAAGAGACAGCCCATCGCGCAGAACGCGGTGAAGATCTCCCACGAGCCGTCGGTCTTGCGCACTTCGCGGATGGTCGCGACAGCCGCCCCCGACAGCATCGCGGATCCCACGCCCACCAGCTGCCAGATGCCGAGGGTGAACGAGCCCGCGGGCACGGTTCCCGCGATGACCAGCGTGACCCCGACGGTGGTGAGACCCAGCGCCGCGATCGTCGCGCGGCCCACCGCCTCGCCCAGGAACCGCGCCGCGTAGAGGGTCGCGAACACCGGCGCCGTGTAATTGAGGAGCGTCGCGATCCCGACCGGCAGGTGGGCGATCGCCAAGAAATACAGCAATACGGCCGCGCCCCCGAACGCGCCCCGCATCGCGAGGCCCAACCGGTTCCGCGCCTGCAGTCGGATTCGCCGGCTCGCGATCCCACAGGCCGCCAGGCCGACCGCGAAGCGTACGAAGGCGACCTCCGTTCCGGGCAGCCGCGCCGACGCCCGCTTGGCGACCAGCGCCATGGCCGCAAACAGCAGCGCGGCCGCGACCAACAACCAGGGCGCGCGGCGATCGGCATCCAGGCGCGTCGCTGTGAACATTGACGGCGCACCCTATCACCCGGCGCGGCGTCCACCGCCAGGTCGCCGAAAACTCGAATCGCCGATAGCGGACCGCCGGGCCGTTGACCATATTGAGAGGCGGCAAGAGGTCCACCAACGGAAGAGGAGCTGCCATGGCCGAGAACCGCCGTCATCCGAATGTCGTCAACGTCGAGGAGATCGAGCCCGTGGAGCAGGGCAAAGGCCACTTCGGCTCGCGGAGGCGCCGGCTGGGAACGGCGGCCGGGGGCGCCGCGCTCGGCTGCATGCACCTGGAGGTCGCGCCCGGCAAGACGGCCTTCCCCTTTCATTTCCACAGCGCCTTCGAAGAGGCGCTCTTCGTGATCGAAGGCGACGGCTCCGCACGCATCGGACCGGAGACTGTGGCCGTGCGGGCCGGCGACTATCTGGTCTTCCCGGCCGGTCCCGCGACGCCCCACGCGCTCACCAACACCGGCTCGACGCCGCTCCGCTACCTGGCGCTGTCGAGCCCGGCCACGCCCGCCACTCTCGACATCGTCGCCTATCCGGACTCGAAGAAGGTCGCGTTCGCCTCGGGCGTCGATCCCATCAAGGGATTTCGGGGTGGGGCCTGGGTCATGAACCTGATCAAGCAGGATCAGCCCATGCTCGACTACTACGACGACGAGCCGCTGGCCCAGACCTGATCAGGGAACGATGATCGGCGGTATCGGCGGGTCGAAGACGTTCTGCACGCAGGAGGCGAGGTCGAAGAAGATGAACTCCAGCGCCAGCTCCTGCGGCGACCGGGTGGTCGAGGTGCAGCCGGTCGGGAACGGGGTCTCGGGGTGCGAGGTGTCGCCCGAGGCGGCGCTGACGTGGATGTCGGTGAAGACCACCCGCCCGCACTGATTGGCCGCCGCCGCCTCCACCGGCGTGTTGAAGTCGAGGTACTGAACCGACGCCGTCGGGCTGCTGGTGTAGATCCACTGCTGCGACGCCGGCGGGTACGCCGCGCTGACCGAGTGCTGCGCCATCACGATCGGAATCTGTCCCTTGGTGGTCGAGGCCCCCACCGTCGACAACCAATCGGAGAAGGTCGCCCCCTTCGCGAAGGTGGTGTCGACGAGGCCGGTCACGTCGCCGAGATCGGTGCCGACGCCGATCCAGTCCGCCGTCGCCGGCCAGGGCGGTAGCCCCTGGCTGATCCAGTTGAAATGCAGGTGGTCGTCGAAGATGCGCCCGCCCCGATCGGCGAACTGTTTGATGTTGCCCAGGTACGGCGCCTTCGCGCTGGTGTACTGGGAGCCCTCGCAGGAGAGGATCATGATGTCGTAGTTGGCCAGCTTGGTGGGGCTCCCCCACAGCGTCGCGGCGCTCGCGAACGGTGCGCCCGATGCCAGCGCGTTGGCGCCCGCCCCGCCGTTGGTGGGCCCCGTCAGATCGCCGCCCCAGTACATGTGCACGCGGCCGCCGCCGGCATCGTTGGTGAACTCCGAATCGGAGATGCCGATCTTGCGCAGCAGGCACTCGATCGCGTCGGAGTGCCCAGTGGTGAACGCGATCTGCGGCAGGTGCCCCTCCGATTGATTGCGCGGCAGGCGGGTCAGGTCGACGTCGGTGATGACGTTGTCGGTACAGCGGGAGATGCTGGGGATGGTCACCTCGCGGCGCCACTTGCCGACCTGGATGACCATCGGGATGTTGGTCCCGACGGGCGGGTTGTCCATGGTGAAATGCCCGGTCGAATCGGTGAGCGCCGAAGCGATCGGCTGCCCGGAGGCCGTCCCATTGCACTGCTGGCAGGAGAGCCCTTCCGGGACCGCGTCGAGCGCCTTGTTCGGAATGTAGACCGCGACGTTGTAGAGCGGCACGTTGCCGGCCGGGTCGTAGATGACGCCGCTCAGCGTGGTCTTGGGCCCCTCGAGCTCGCCACAGGCGGGGACCGTGCAGGTGCCCACCATGCACATCGTCTGCAGGCACTCGAGGTTGTTGCAGTTGCCGGTTCCAGTCGGCCCGCTGCCGCCGGTGCCGCCGCCCGACGTGATCGGGGGCCCGCCGCCGGTTCCGGATGCCGATCCGCCGTGGCCTCCGGTCTCGGCCGGGTTCGGTTTGACACCCGCGCAAGCGGCGCCAACGGCAAACGACAAGACCAGCGTCACGAGGGGAAAGCGGTTCATCACCCGGATGGGTGTCCGCAGCCGGAGCGGGCGGCTCCGTCGAACCGATGCCCCGATGTAGGCCGCCGTACGACCTCTGGGTTGCAAACGTTGTCAGCGGCGCGGACCGCTGGGTTGCGCCCACCTCGTCCCCGACCACGAGCCCGTCCCCGATCGCGAGCCCGATCGCCGGCTCGACCGAGCCCGAATGGTACGGCTGGCAGATCCCGATCTCCGACGCCGCCGTCGCCGGCACGTGGATCGTTGCCGACGCAAAGGGATCGGAACGCCCGGCGAAGTCGAATGGCGGCCAGATCGAGGGCCAGGGTTCGCCTGGGCCCCCGTCGTCGCGCCGACCAGCTCCGGAACGACGTTTGGGTTGGTCGGCCGGTTCTGAGACGGCGCGCGGCCGCCGCTCGTGCCGGGCTTCCCATTTTCCACAACGTGCGTAAGAACATCGTCGGGAGGCTCAAATGCTGGGAGACAAGAAAGCGGTCGCGACGGTGTCCGTGAGGGACCTGGCCGTGGCCCGAAAGTTCTACGAGGCGACGCTCGGCCTGAAGGTGGCGAGCACGGCGGGGGCCGAGGCGTTCACGCTCGACAGCGGCGGATCGCAGATCATCGTCTATCGATCGAAGTTCGCCGGAACCAACCAGGCGACCGCGATGAACTGGATGGTGGGCGCCGAGATCGAAGCGATTGTAACGGCGCTCGAGGGAAGGGGCGTCGCGTTCGAGCACTACGACCTGCCGGGCGGGACTCGAACGGGGGGCGTGCACGCCTTCGGAGACTTGAAGTCGGCCTGGTTCAAGGATCCGGACGGCAACATCCTCGCCCTCATGAATCGCTAGCGGCGGCGCGGCGCCCAGCGATAGCGCGACAGCGGGATCGCGCCCGCCACGAAGCGCACGCCTTCGCGCCGGAGCAGGTGCGCCTGCAGCTCGTCGTGGCCGAGGCCGTTGGCGCGAAGGCTGATCTGGCCCTTCGCGTTCACCACCCGATGCCAGGGGACGGCGCCGTCCGCCGGCAGCGCGTGGAGCGCGTACCCGACCAGGCGCGCCTGACGCGGAAGCCCCGCCAGCAGCGCCACCTGCCCGTAGGTCGCGACCCGTCCCTTGGGGATGCGGGCGACGACGTCGTAGATCCGCCGATACCTGTCCGCCGGCAGAGCGCCGACCTTTGGTCTCACGGTCCGCGCACCGCGCGCCAGACCTCGCCAAGGCCGAGGTCAGCTACCCAGTGCTCGATATATTCGAGGTCCAGCTCAGCTCCGCGGAGCCGCAGGATCCCCGACGCGTCTCTCAGTTGAAGCTCGCTTCCCCCGCCCTGCTCCGCCCATTCGAGCTTGGAAATGAGGGTGTCTTCCGCAGAAGCGACGAAGACCCTGGCACCGAGCAGATCGCCCTCCATCCGGCGCCTCATCTCCTCGACGGAGAACGGCCGATCTCGGCGCACGATGAGGTCGGCCTTCCAGGCGGTCGCCATGTCGATGACGTTGAACTGGCTCCGGCGCTGGAGCGCGTCGAGCGCCGCGTCCGCATCCGCGTAATATTCGGCAGCCGGGAGAGCGGCGAGAAAGCGCCGCAGCGACTCTGGATGCGGATCGATGACCAGGTCGATATCCTGACTGCTCCGTGGGACGCCGTGAAACGAGCTCGCGAACGAACCCACCACCATATTCGCCACGCCCGCGTCTGCTAGTTTGGCCGCCAGACGCGCCAGAAAGTCGCCGGCGCCTTCGTCCCTCATGGCGCCAGCAATGGGCAGCCCGGCCACGCCCGGCGGAAGAGATCGTCGCCATAGAGGATGCGCCGGAGCGCACCGTCGACCTCCGCTTCTGTGTACGCGGGGTGGCGCGAGCGGATGCCGGCCCGTGTGAGCTGCCGCGTGTCGGCCGACAACCTCGCGGCCAGGTGCGCGCGGCCCGTCGCGCCGAGACGACGGTAGACCTCCAGCTGAACCGCCTGGCTCTCGGGCGTCGTGTCCCGGGGACGCATGGCCGGAATATACCTCGCCGGAAGCGGGAGCTTGCCGCCGCATGGAGACGAGGTCGGTGCCTTGTCCGCGAGTCGGGCGAAGCGGACAATAGGGAAGAATGGTCTTCGTACCCCGTCGCGCGATCGCGACAACGCTGGTCACCGCTGTCATCGGCCTCGCCGCCTGCGGCGGCGGCGCGCCCGCGGCGTCGGACGCAGGCGGGGCCGGCGCGGGGGGAACGGCAGGCGCCGGTG
>CALAOV010000030.1 GCA_937889515.1 uncultured Myxococcales bacterium
TCATGACGGGGTTGGTGCGGGTGATGGGCAATGTGGGGGTGCTGGTGTTCTGGATCTTCCTGGCGCTCTGGACCTCGAAGCGCGCACCGCCGCCGCCGCCACCCGAGCCGCCACCGCCGCCGCGTGCGCCGCCTTGGCCGCCCGAGTCGCCGCCTGGCCAGCCAGCTCCGCGGCCACCGCCGCGTCCTGCGCGGCTTTCTCCAGCGCGCGATCGGTCGGCGCGGGAGGGGGATTCAGACGAGCCGTGAGCTCCGCGACCTGCTCTCCCACCTGCCGCCGCCGCTCGGCTGGAACCAGGTAACGCCCTTCGCCCAGATAGCGGGACAGCACCTCGAGGGCTTCCGGTACCTGGCCGAGCAGGACGTGGCACTGGCCGATGTTGTAGAGGACGGCGAAATGCGGGCTGATGTCGTAGGCGACGATGAACTCGCGGAGCGCGGCCGGGTAGTCCTTCTGCTGAACCCGCTCCAGCCCTTTTTCGTAGTGCCCGAACGCGACCACCCGCGGATCGTCGGCGCGGCTCGGACGCGACCACCCGAGCGCCAGCCAGAGGGCCGCCAAACAGACCAGACCCCGCACGCTCCGCAATCGGGCACCCCCTTTGGCGACGCTACACAAGGTCCAGTATTCGTGTTGGGAAAAATCCAGGTGGCCGTTTCCGACCACCTGGACCCTGCCCGCTCCCTGTCCGCCGCTCAGAGCAGCGGCGGCACGGCGAGCTGCGCCAGCTGCAGTGCCTGCGCGGGGAACCAGGCCCCGGCGGCCGGATCGATCGCCCCCCAGAGCGGATCGAAGGTGTTCTGCGCGTCGCCGGTGACGTTCCACGGGTTGTAGGCCGTAAAGTCCCAGGCGCGCGCGCCGCTGGCGATGTCGCACTGTCCGTCCGACTCGCCCGGGGTCTTGATCCACAGATAGGCGTCCAGCAGCGAGACGCCCGTGTTGGCGGTGGGACGCAATCCCACGCCGGCGCCCGGCGGGTTGCACCAGTCGCCGCCGCTCAGCCCGGCGATGACGCCGGCCGACTGGTTGAACGGCGCCGCCGCGAACTGAGACGCGTCGAGGGGACCGTGCCCGTTCCGGCTGGTGTCGACGACGAAGGGCATCGTCGCGACCGCGCCGTTCAGCATGTTCGCGAGGCTGGCCGTCACCGTCGCTTCGTACGCCGCGCTGTAGTCCAGCGCGAAGCCCGTGTCCGGGTTGTACTGGCTCGGGCAAAAGTCGAAGTGCCCGAGCGCCCACGACGCGCCGCCGATCGCCGCCTCCATGCACTGCGACACCCAGGTCCCGAACTGAACCGATTGATCGGACAGTTGATAGTTCGAGACGTTGAGGAAGAAGCCCTTCACCAGCTGGGCGCCGGTGGTGGGATCGAAGCCCGCCTTGTGAATGCGGAAGGCGGCCTCCCCGACGCCCAGCCAGGCCGCGTGGGTGCCGTCGAGGTAGATCGACGCGCTCGGCGCCTTGGCGGCCAGCGTCGCGATCGCGGCCTGGAATTGCGCGTAGCGCTCGTCGGAGCTGGCGCCCGGCGCCGGCACGGTGGCCCCGGTCGCATCGGTCACCGTCGGCATGCACCCCTCGGCCGACCCGAAGATGGTCGTGTTGTAGGGGATGATGCCGAGGCCGTCGGGCTCGAGGATGACGTCGGCCTTGGCCTTGCCGATGCCGCGGGCAAAGCCGTCGATCCAGGCCTCGTAAGAGGCCGTGTCGGCCGCGCCCCCGGCCGAGAAGCCGGCGCAGTCGCGAAACGGAATGTTGTAGGCCACCAGGACCGGGACCCGATTCTCACAGGCCGCCGCCTCCACCGTCTGGCGCACCGCCTTCTGGACGTCCTGCGGCGTCCCGCCGGTGAACCAGACCGCCCGCGGCGTCGCTTCCATCGCCGTCATCTTCAGCGCGTCGGCAAGATGCCTCGAACGCGCCAGCTCGGTGATCTGCTTGACCGCCGCGGCGTCCGGTGGCGGCACGAAGAACCGGGTCGCAGCCGTTCTGGCCGTCGACGAAACGCCGGCGACCGCGCCCAGGTCACCGGGAGCGCTCGGCGACGGCGACGCATCGTCGGCGCAACCGGCCACCCCGAGGCCCGTACCCACCACAACCATCCACGCGAAGATCTGCTTTGTCATCTACCCCACCCTTCCCTTGCTGAAATACCGGACAAAATGGAGATCGTGTCCGGCAACGACCAGGCGTTGGGCGCCGCAGACGCAATGATCGTGCCGCGAAATCTGCGGCGCCCTCCGTGCACCCGATGCTCGGCACCGGCCGGCCGGTAGCGTCCGGACGTTCGGTGGTCATGTCCGGACACCGACGGGCGCTTGGGTCGGCGGCCTGGTCTCGCGTCGCGGCCGGCGCTTTCCCAGGACCGATCATGATCGATCCCCGATCGATCCCCGATCGGGCCGCCGACAGCCGTTGGCCCCGACCTTGCTGAGGATCCGGCGCGAGCAGACAGAAGGGGGACGGGGTTGGGGAGCGGGAACGACGGGAAGGAGATGCCTGGGGCGGCTCGCCCTTCCCGTCGTTCCCCAAGGTGGGCGCGTTTGCGGATCGCGTTATAAGAGCCACCGATGCACAGACCGTCCAACCCGAAAGGCCTATCGACGACCGCCGCGTACGCGGCGCTGCTCGGGATGAGCTGCGCCGGCGCGCTCGGCTGCGCCACCGCGGGCGATCGGATCGAAGCGTACAAGACCGGCCGCGCCCAGACCCACGCCAGCGCCGACCTGAAGCGCGGGATGAACTTCGGCGACGCCATGGACGCCCCCAACGAAGGCGAGTGGGGCTGGTCGCTCTCCCCCGGCGACTTCCAGGCGGTGCGCGCCGCCGGCTTCGATCACGTGCGCGTGCCGATGCGCATCTCGTCGCACGCCGGCGTGCGCCAGCACTATCCGATCGACCGGCTCTTCCTGCGGCGCATGGACTGGGCGATCGACCAGGCGCTCTCGAACGATCTCGCGATCATCGTCGACATGCACCACTACGTCCCGATGATGTCGGCGCCCAAGGCGCACGCCGACCGGCTGGTGGGGATGTGGAAGACCATCGCGACCCGCTACCGCGGCATGCCGCGCGCCGTGGTCTACGAGGTCCTGAACGAGCCGACCGACAAAGCTGACCGCCGAGATCTGGAACCCGATCCTGGCCCGGGTGGTCGCCGCCATCCGCCAGATCGATCCCGACCGGCTCATCATCGTCGAGGGGGCGCACTGGGCCTCGGCCAAGGATCTGCGCGACACGCTGGTGGTCCCGCCCGGCGACCCCAACCTGATCGCCAGCTTTCACATGTACGCGCCGATGTACTTCACGCACCAGGGATTCAGCTGGATGGAGCCGCGCTACCAGACCCGCGGCGTGACCTTCCCCGGCCCGCCCGCCGCGCCGGTGACGCCGGTCCCCGCGGCCGACGCCTTTCCGGAGAGCCACGACTGGTTCGCGCGCTACAACAACGAGCCGGCCGAGACCAACCCCGGCGGTCCGGCCGCCATCATCGAACAGCTCGAGATGGCCAAGGCCTTCGCCGACCGCACCGGCCTGCGCATCTACCTGGGCGAGTTCGGCGCCGGCGTCAACGGCGACGTCGCCTCGCGCGCCCGCTGGATCCGCACCGCGCGCACCGAGGCGGAGAAGCGCGGCTTCGGATGGGGCTACTGGGACTTCTGCCGAAACTTCGCGGCCTACGCGAACCTGGTCTTCTTCGGAAGCTGGATCCCGGAGATCAAGGCCGCGCTGGTCGAGTAGGCAGGTTTGGCAGGTTTGCCGGGTTCGGCAGGTTCGGCAGGTTCGGCAGGTTCGGCAGGTTCGGCAGGTTCGGCAGGTTCGGCAG
>CALAOV010000031.1 GCA_937889515.1 uncultured Myxococcales bacterium
GGCACGGGCGGTGGCGCACGCAGCGGCGGCGGGCCAGGCGGCGGCGCCCGGGCGAGCGGAGCCGGTGGACCGGGTGGACCGGGCAGCCCCGGCGGCGGGCGGACACGCCGCAGCGACGGACCGACCGACAAGCGTTCGGTCTGGGCGATGCGCGACGGGAAGCCCCAGATGATCCCCCTGCGGATCGGCCTGTCCGATGGCAGCCTGACCGAGATCGTCGAGGGCGACCTGCGCGAAGGCGAGGTGGTGGTGGTGGACGCCTCCGTGGCGGACGGTCAAACCGAGGGCGCGGCCCCCACCGGCCCCGGAGGTATGCGCCGGCTGTTCTGACGATGTCGCTCATCGAGCTCGATAAGGTCTCGAAGGTCTACCGGATGGGAGACGTCGAGGTGCACGCGTTGCGCGAGGTTTCGTTCGCCGTCGAGGAACGCGACTTCGTGGCGGTCATGGGCTCGTCGGGCTCGGGGAAATCGACGCTGATGAACATCATCGGCTGCCTGGACCGGCCCACCGGCGGCGCCTACCGCCTGGACGGGGACGAGGTGTCGCGCCTCGACCGCCGGGAGCTGGCGGGCGTGCGCAACAAGACCCTGGGCTTCGTCTTCCAGAGCTTCAATCTCCTCTCCCGCACCAGCGCGCTCGAGAACGTCGAGCTGCCGCTGCTCTATGCCGGCGTCCCCGCCCGCGAGCGGCACCGGCGGGCCTCGGAGGCGCTCGGCCGGGTGGGCCTGGCCGAGCGGGTCCACCACCGCTCGAACGAGATGTCGGGCGGCCAGCAGCAGCGGGTGGCGGTGGCGCGGGCGCTGGTCACCCGCCCGCGCCTGATCCTGGCCGACGAGCCAACCGGCAACCTCGATTCGCGCACCACCGTCGAGATCATGGTCCTTTTTCAGGAGCTGGCCGAGGCCGGCATCACCATCCTGCTGGTCACCCACGAGCCGGACGTGGCCGCCTACGCCTCGCGCGTCGTGGTCATGCGGGACGGGCGCGTCCGCACCGACCAGAATCAGAAGGCGCGGCGGGCGGCCGACGACCTGGCCGCCGCAGCGCCGCTCGAAGACGAGCCGGCGGAGGCCTCGGCGTGATCCCGCTCGAGACTTTCCGGGTCGCGCTGCGCGCGCTGCTGCGCAACAAGATGCGCTCGTTCTTGACGGTGCTGGGGATCATCATCGGCGTGGGGGCCGTGATCGCCATGGTCGCCATCGGTGAGGGGGCCAAGGCGCAGGTCGAGGCGTCGTTCGCCTCGATGGGCTCCAACCTGCTCATCGTCCTGCCCGGCAGCACGCAGTCGGGCGGCGCGCGCGGCGGCTTCGGCAGTCTGCCGACGCTCACCTGGGACGATCTCAAGGCCATCCGGCGCGAAGCCCCCGCGGTCCGCTACGCGGCGGTCCAGCTCCGTTCCAACGCGCAGCTCATGAGCGACGACCAGAACTGGGCCACCTCGGTGAGCGGCACCTCGCCTGAATATTTCCTGATTCGGAACTGGAAGGCCGCGCGGGGCCGCTCGCTGCTCGACTCGGACGTCGAATCGTCGGCCAAGGTGGTGGTGCTGGGCCAGACCGTGGTCGACAAGCTCTACGGCGCGGTCGATCCGATCGGCCTGACGGTGCGGATCAAGAACATCCCCTTCGAAGTCGTGGGCGTCCTCGAGAAGAAGGGGCAGTCGCCGATGGGACAGGACTACGACGACGGCGCGTTCGTCCCGCAGACCACCTTCCAGACCAAGATCCAGGGTGGCCTGCAGAAGTTCATCTCGGGGACGATCTTCATCGGCGCCGCCTCGACCGAGTCGACCATGCGCGCGGAGACGCAGGTGACCGATCTGCTGCGCGACCGCCATCACCTCGACAGCGGCGCCGAGGACGACTTTTCGATCCGCAACCTGACCGAGATGGCCAACGCGCAGGCCGACGGCATGCGCACGCTGACCACGCTCCTCGCCAGCATCGCCGGCGTCTCGCTGCTGGTGGGGGGCATCGGGATCATGAACATCATGCTCGTCAGCGTGACCGAACGGACCCGCGAGATCGGCGTACGGATGGCGGTCGGCGCGACGCCCCTCAACATCCTGCTGCAGTTCCTGGTCGAGGCCCTCACGCTGTCGACCGCCGGCGGGCTGGTCGGAGTGGCGCTGGGGATCTTCACGGCCGGCAGACTGGCGGCCAAGTTCGGCTGGCCGACGCTGGTGCGACCCGACATCGTCGTCATCTCCGTCTGCTTCAGCGGCCTGGTCGGGGTGGTCTTTGGCCTCTACCCGGCGCGCAAGGCCTCGCAGCTCGATCCCATCGATGCGCTCCGCTACGAATGAGGCGACCATGAAATCTTTATCTTTCGCTGGTCTCTGCCTGATCGGAATCGCGGCCTCCGGCGCCGCCCGCGCGGACGACGAGGCCGCGCCCGACGTCGTCGCCACCGCCCAGGTGTTGACGCTGGCCGAAGCGTTGCGCGCCGCGCACGCGCATCAACCGACGCTGGAGCTTGCGCGCGGGACCTTGACCACGGACGTCGGGCTGGCGGATCAGGCGCGCGCGGCGCTGCTCCCACAGCTCAACGGCAACGCCTCCTACACGCGCGCGACTTCCAACTTCGTCCCGCAGCCCGGTGGCACCGTCCCGAACGGCAACCAGGCAGCGACCTCCTCTTTCGCGACCACCCCGCTCTGGCGGGTCGGTCTGTCTGCGAGCCAGCTCATCTACGACTTTGGCGAGAGCATCAACCGCTGGAAGGCCGCGCGCACCGCCACCGACGCCGCCGGCGAGAGCATCCACATCGCCGAGGCCCAGGTCGCCTACAACGCCCGCGTGGCGTTCTTCACCGCCCGCGCCGACAAGGATCTGGTGGGCGTCGCCCACGAAACGCTGGCCAACCAGGAGAAACACCTCGGACAGGTGAAGGGCTTCGTCGAGGTCGGCACCCACCCCCAGATCGACCTCACCCAGGCCCGCGCCGATCGGGCCACCGCCCAGCTCCAGCTCATCAACGCCGAGAACGCCTACGCCGTCGCGAAGGCCGTCCTGAATCAGGCCATGGGGGTCGAGCGATCGATCGACTACGATCTCTCAGACGAGGAGCTGCCCGCCGTCCAGGGCGAAGAGGGCGGCGTCGAGACGCTGGTCGACGAAGCCAAGCACGTCCGTCCCGAGATGGTCAATCTGCGGCTCAGCACCGAGAGCCAGGCGCTGAGCCTCCGTTCGGCGCACGACATGATCTGGCCGAACCTGGGCGTCAGCGGGAGCGTCAACGAGAGCGGCCCCGCCCTCGATCGCACCACCTGGAACTTCGCCGGCCTGGTCACGCTGAGCATCCCGTTGCTTCAGGGCGGCGCGATCCATGCGCAGATTCTGCAGGCCCAGGGCCAGCTGGCGCAGATAAAGGCGCAGCTGACGGTCGAGCAACAGCAGGTCCGTCTCGACGTCGAACAGGCGCGCCTCGGAATCCGCGCCGCCAAGGGGGCCATCGCCGCCGCCGAGGATGCCCTGGCCAATACCCGCGATCGCTTGCGCTTGGCCGAGGGTCGGTACGCAACCGGGGTCGGCAGCATCATCGAGCTCGGCGACGCGCAGCTCGCCCTCACCACCACCTCTGCCCAGCGCGTCCAGGCCCAATACCAGCTCTACACGGCCCGGGCTCAGCTCCTCAAGGCCCTCGGCCGGAACTGACGGCCGCTCGCGGTCCGAAGCTCTATTCGGGAATCTTGACGCCGGCGGCGTCGAAGATCTTGTTGGCCAGCCAGCGGGGGCTGAGCTGATATTGACCGGCGGCAACCAGTTTGCGCAGCGACTCGACCCGCGCAGGCGAGTTGACCAGGAGACCCGTCTCGACCGGAGCCCGGGAGGCTGGAAGGGCGGGGCGGCGGTGGCTGATGTAACGGTTGGTGTCGCTCATGCACACACCATCGGCGGATGTAGATAATCCTTTAACGAGAAATAATCGCGCCCGGCACCGACCCGGAGGTCGGTCTGGGAGGCTTTTATTTCACGCCAGTTACGCCGCCGCTTCGGCCGCCAGCTCGCCCAGCGAATCCCGCAGGCGCCGCGTGGCCTCACCGTGGATCTGGCAAACCCGCGACTCGGTGACGCCCAGGACCCCACCGATCTCCTTCAGGTTCAGGTTGTCGCAGTAGTAGAGCGACAGGACCTGCTGCATCTTCTCCGGCAGCCCGCCGATGCCGCCCACCAGACGCTCCAGCATCTCGCGGCGCGAGGCGATCTCGAAGGGGTCGTCGGCCGAGGCGTCGCCCGTCCGCTCGAGCAGGTCCGGACCCGCGTCGTCGATCCCGACCACCGACGAGCCCGAGAGCTTCTGCTGCCGGGCGTAAAGCTCCTCGACGCCGACGCCCAGACGCTTGGCGATCTCCTCGTGGTCGGGGGTCCGGCCCAGCTGGGATTCGAGCCGGCGGGTGGCATCGCGCAGCTCGTTGGAGAGCCGCCGCATGTCGCGGGAGAGCGTGTCGCGCGAGCGAAGATCGTCCAGCATGGCGCCGCGGATCCGGAACTCCGCGAAGGCCTCGAACCGGTCGACCCGGCTCGGATCGAATCGCTCGGCCGCTTCCATGAGCCCGATTACGCCCGAGGAGATCAGGTCGTCGATCTCGACGTGGGCGGGGAGCCGGCGCGCCAGCCGACGGGCGACCTTCTCGATGTAGGGAAAGAACTTGGCTGCGTACTCGTTCCGGCGCGCAACCAGATCCTTCTTCGCGGACTTTTTCGCGATGGTCTTGGTCGCCGGCTTCCGCTTCGTCATCGTCGTGGTGGGCATGACCGAAACATTGAGCACATCGCGTGCCACGTTCATGTCGGGTCACGGCCGGCGCAGATCAACCACTTGCCGCCATCGATCCGGAGCGACCGTCAACGAATTGGCGATCGGCATTTCAAAGTGCCGTCAACCCACTGACGGTCTCCAGATCCCCGACGTCAGCGTCGCTCGGCGCGCTTGGATGCGCGCGGCGCTCACCGACGGACAATGTGTGTTTTTACCCCTCAGGCTACGTTCCGGCGTCGAAGCTTCTCGGCCAAGGTGCTGCGGTTGATCCCGAGCAGCTCTGCCGCCCGATGGCGATTGCCGCCGGTTCGTTCCAGCGCCTTCGCGATGAACCGCTCTTCGAGCTCGGTCAAGAAAACCTGCAGGTCGACGCCGCCCACAGGTAGGTCGAGGAACGCACGGTCGAGATCGACCACCTTTGTTCGCATGTGGGTGGGCAGATCGTCCATCACGACCATGCGGGTGCTGGCCAGCACCACCAGCCGCTCGACCAGGTTCTCGAGCTCGCGGACGTTGCCTGGCCAGTCGTAGTGCGTAAAGCGCCGCATGACGTCCAGCGCGAATCCGGGCACGCTACGCCCTTCGCGCGCGTTCGCCTCGCCCCGGAAATGCTCGGCCAGCGCGGGGACGTCCTCGCTGCGGGAGCGCAGGGGGGGGATTTCGATCGGCACCACGTCCAGGTGGTAATACAGATCCGCGCGAAAACGGCCGTCGGCGATCAGACCGTCGAGGTCGCGGGCGGTGGCCGCGATGACGCGCACGTCGATCTCGACGGCCTCGCCGCCGCCGACCGGCGTCACGGTTCGCTCCTGCAGGACGCGCAGCAGCTTGGCTTGCACGCTGCGGGGCATCTCGCCGATCTCGTCGAGGAACAGCGTCCCCCCCTGGGCCGCGACCAACCGGCCCGCCCGTGGCTTGTCGACGTCGGTGAAGGCCCCACCCACCTGACCGAAGAGCTCCGCCTCGGCCAGCGGCCCAGGCAGCGCCGCCAGGTTCACAGCGACGAAGGGACCGGCCCGGCGCGCGCTGGCGCCGTGGATGAGACGCGCGATCACCTCTTTGCCTGTGCCGGTCTCGCCGCGAATCAGCACCGAGGCGTCGGTGTCGGCGATCTGGTCGACCCGATCGAGGAGCTGCTGCATCCGGGGATGGTCCCCGATGACGGCCGCGCCCGAGACCGGTCGCCGCGCCGAAGCGCGGGCCATCAGCCGGCGGAGCAGCGCGGCCAGTCCGGCCGGACACACCGGTCTGGCGACGATCTCGGCGGCGCCGGCGCGGAGGGCCTCGACGGCGCCCGCGCCCACGCCGTGCGTGGCGAGCGCCACCGCCGTCACGGGCGGGCGACAGGTGTGCGCCTTCATGATGACCGCCGTTCCCTCTTCCGCGGGGAGCCCCAGATCGACGATGCAGAGATCGAAGCGCGCCTCGCCCAGGCGCGCGATCGCGTCGGCCGCGCTGGCGCTCGGGACCGGCCGGCAGTCGAGATCCTCCACCAACCGAACGAGCTCGCCGCGTCGCGCGGTGTCGTCATCGACGATGAGGATCTGCTTCGACATCTGCAGAGGCATTCATCGGCCGCGCGGAAAGGCCTCTTGAGTAACTTTGCTGTTGCGGAAGCCGCAACAGCGTTCAGAAGATCCGGATGGGCTGTGCGGAACCGCTATGCGGCCGCGGCTTCGGCCTGTTGCAACGCAGCCCGCAATAATCAGCCGGCGCGGCCGTCCGCGCGCGGATACGATCCCAGAACCTTCACCGACTCCGAGACCTTGCGAACCGCCTCGAGGGCCGCCGCGACCGGCGCGTCACGTTCGTGGCCGTCGATGTCGACGAAGAACACGTATTCCCAGGGGCGCCGGCGCGAGGGGCGGCTCTCGATCTTGGTCATGTTGAGGCCCCGCTCGGCGAAGGTGCCGAGGACGCGGTAGAGGATCCCCGCCTCGTCGCGGGTCACCAACAACAAGGAAGTCTTGTCGTGTCCCGTCGGCGCGGCTTGCTCGCGCCCCAGCACCAGGAAGCGGGTCATGTTGTGCGCGAGATCCTCGATCTTGTGGCGCAGGACCGCCAGCTCGTGGAGCTTGGCCGCCAGCTCGGAGCCGACGGCCGCGCCCTGGGGATCGCCGTGCGCCAGCTGCGCGGCATCGGCGGTCGAACGTGCCTCGACCAGGACGGCGCGCGGCAGATTGGCCGCCAGAAAGCGGCGCACCTGGGCCAGCGCGACCGGCAGCGAATACACGCGCTCGATCTGGGCCAGCGAGATGCCCGCCCGGCCGATGAGGCACATGTTGATCTCCATGGCGATCTCGGCGCTGACCTTGAGATCGCTGTCGATGAAGCAATCGAGGGTCGGGTTGATCATCCCTTCGGTGGTGTTCTCGACGGGGACCACGCCGAAATCGACGTTGCCGCGCGCGACCTCTTCGAACACCGCGGCGATCGTCCCCATGGGCGTCGAGCGCGCCGACAGACCAAACTGGTGCTTGACCGCCAGGTCCGAAAAAGTCCCCTCGGGCCCCAGGTAGGCGACCCGCACCCGCTTCTCCAGCGCCAGGCAGGCGCTGAAAATTTCCTGGAACACCGGCCGGATCGATTCGGTCGGGAACGGACCGGGGTTGCTGGCCGCCAGGCGCTCGCCAATCTGGCGCTCGCGCGAGGGGACGTAGAACGGGACCGAGAGCGCGGTCTTGAGGTCGGCCACCTCCGTGACGAGGCCGGCGCGCCGATTGAGGATCTTCAGGATCTCGTCGTCGGCGGCGTCGATCCCGACACGCAGCTCGGCGAGGCGCGCCCGGAGCGCCTCCGGCGCCTCCGGATCGGCAGCCGGCACGTCCTGGGCGGTCTTGGCCTCCTTTGCCATCTGGCGCCAGCTTACTACACTGATCGGGTGGGGCTGAGGTCGGTCGTATGAGGCTCGCGACGCTGCGCGACGGCACGCGCGACGGCGCCCTCTTGGTGGTCGACCGCGCCGGACGAAGCTTCGTGCGGGCGGGCCAGATCGCGCCGACGTTGCAGGCCGCGCTCGACGACTGGCACCGGGTGGCGCCCGCGCTGACGGCGCTGGCCGGGCGGCTCGACGCCGGCGAGGTGGGCGTCGAAGGTAAGCCGATCGAGCCGACGCGCCTCGGCGCGCCGCTGCCCCGCGCCTACGAGTGGATCGACGGCTCGGCGTTCCTCAACCACGTCGTCCTGGCCCGGCGCGCGCGCGGCGCCACGCCGCCGGCCACGCTGACGACCGATCCGCTGGTCTACCAGGGCGGCTCCGGCGTGCTGGCCGGCCCGCGCGACCACATCCCGCTTTCGGATCCGAGTCTGGGCCTCGACTACGAGGCCGAGGTGGCCGTGATTCTGGGCGACGTCCCGCCTGGGACGACCGCTTCGGAAGCGGACGCTGCAGTCCGCCTGCTCGTCCTCGCCAACGACGTCACCTTCCGGAATCTGATCCCCGACGAGCTGGCGAAGGGGTTCGGATTTTTCCAGTCGAAACCGGCCACCGCGTTTTCGCCGTTCGCGATCACGCCCGACGAGCTGGGGGACGCCTGGCGCGACGGCCGCGTCCACCTGCCCCTCCGATCGACCTATACCCGCGCCGACGGCGGCGACATCTTGATCGGCGATCCCGACGCCGGACCGGAGATGCACTTTTCGTTCTTCGAGCTCGTCGCCCACATCGCCCGCACCCGCGGTTTTTGCGCCGGCACGATCCTGGGGAGCGGCACGGTCTCCAACGTCGATCGCGCGCGCGGGGTCTCTTGCCTGGCCGAACGGCGCGCGATCGAGATGATCGACGGCGGCCGCGCGACGACGCCGTTCATGGCGGTGGGGGACCGGATCGAGATCGAGATGCTCGACGCCACCGGCCGCGATCTCTTCGGCCGCATCGATCAGAAAGTGGTGGGTCCGTGATCTTTTACGACTACTGGCGCTCGAGCTCGGCTTGGCGGGTCCGCATCGCGCTGCACTTCAAGGGGATCGCCTTCGAACGTCGCCCGGTCGACCTCCTCGAGGATGGCGGCCGGCAGCACGCGCCGGCCTTCCGCGCGCTCAATCCGCTGGGCCAGGTTCCGGTGCTGGTCGTCGACGACGCCCGCGGTCCGCGCACGATCGCGCAGTCGATGGCGATCCTCGCGTACCTGGAGGAGACGTTCCCCGCCCCGCGACTGCTGCCCGCGGATCCCTGGCTGCGCGCGCGGGCACGGCAGCTGGCCGAGATGATGGTCGGCGGCATTCAGCCGTTCCACAACCTGGCGACGCTGGCGCAGGTGCGCAGCACCGGCGCCGACCCGAACGCCTGGGCCGGGCACTTCATCGCGCGCGGCCTCACCGCGCTGGAGACGACCGCCGCCGAAACGGCCGGCGCGTTCCTGGTGGGCGACGCGCCGAGCTGGGCCGACGCCTGTCTGATTCCGCAGCTCTACGCGGCGCGCCGCTACGCCGTCGATCTCACCCCCTACCCGCTGCTGCTGCGGATCGAAGCCGCCGCTGCGGCGCTGCCGGCGTTCGCCGTCGCGCACGCGGACGCCCAATCGGATGCGCGCGTCCCATGACGCGGCCGTCCCTGGCCTCAGAATTTCGAGAGGGCGGCCCGTATGGGGCCGCGATTTTCGCGCCCCCCAGCTGGTCGCGCCTGGTCCGCGCCTTGCTACGGAGCCGGTCAGGCGGATCAATGGTGGGATGAGGCTGTCCTGGGTGACCCCGGCCGTGCTGGCCACGGCGCTTTTTCCCGCCTGTGGCGGCTCGGGCGCCTCGGTCCCGATCGGCATCGAACAATCGACGCAGACGCGCATCACGAATCCGACGGTTCCCGCGGGCGACGCCGCCGAGCTGGCCAGCGACAACCGCGCGTTCGCGGTCGATCTCTACCAGGCGCTTCGCACGCAGGCCGGATCGGGTGCCAACCTAGTCTTTTCCCCGACCAGCCTCTCGATCGCGCTGGCGATGCTCTACAACGGCGCGGCGACCGAGACCGCCACCCAGATCGCGACGGCGCTGCACTTCACCTTGCCGGCGGATCGCCTGAACGCCGCCTTCGACGCGCTCGATCTCGCGCTCACCACCCCGCCCAGCGGCGACCCGGGAACGTTTGAGCTCTCGCTGGCCAACTCCACCTGGGTCCAGCAGGGGTTCCCCATCTGGCCGGCCTATCTCGACGTCCTCGCCGAAAACTACGGCGCCGGCGTCAACACGGTCGACTTCCGGGCCGCACCCGAAGACGCGCGCAACGCGATCAACGCCTGGGTGGCCGGCCAGACCCAGAACCAGATCCCGACCCTCTTCCCGGCCGGATCGATCGACGATCTCACGCGCCTGGTCCTGGCGGACGCGGTCTACTTTCACGGCGATTGGGTGACGCCGTTCAAGCCGGGGAGCCCGAACGGCACCTTCCACGCACCGGCGGGCGACGTGAGCGTCCCGATGATGAGCGCCGAGGACAACGCGATGCTCTGGAGCGGCGCCGGTTGGAACGCCGGCTCGCTCGCCTATATCGGCGCCGACGCCTCGATGATCCTGGTCGTCCCCGACGCCGGGACCTTCGACAGCTTCGAGGCGGCGCTGACCGCCGACGCCCTGTCGGCCATGATCGCCCCGGCCCAGCAAGCGACGGGAGCGCTGACCATGCCGCGCTTCAAGTTCTCGCTGGCCGAGAAGCTCAACGACACGCTGGCTGGCCTGGGGATGCCGGACGCTTTCGAAGACGCGGCCGCCGACTTCTCCGGGATCGACGGAACGACCGACCTGAAGGTTCAGACCGTGGTCCACCAGGCCGACATCGCCGTCGACGAGAAGGGAACCACGGCGGCCGCCGCCACCGGCGTCGGCGTTGGCGAGAAGGCCTCCGTCGACGTCAGCACGCTGACCGTCGATCGGCCCTTTCTCTTCTTCATCGTGCACCAGCCGACCGGCGCGCTGCTCTTCGCGGGGCGGGTGGTCGATCCGACCGCGTCCAACTGAGCACGGGCCTCCACGGGCCGTGCTAGCGTCGGCTCGACCGAGCGGCGGCATGGCGCGATCGAACCGACCAATCAAGATCCTGGTGGCGCTGGCCGCGCTGGCGGGGCTGGCGTTTCTCTTCGTGCGCTCGGCCCGCGATTCGCGCGCAAACCCGTACACCGTCCCCCGCGCGCAGCTGCAGGGCTGGACGGTGGGGATCGAACCGGCCTCGAGCCCGAACGCGCCGCTGCTGGTCTTGAACGCGCCGCCCGAGCTGTCGAGCGGCATCTTCAACCAGGTGTTCGCGCGCGCGATGGAGTCGCTCAGCATGCCGGTCCCGGCCGCGATCCCGCTCCTGCTCAAGCGTGAATTCGACCAGGCGTTCGCGGGCCACCTGACGCCCGACGCGCTGGTGACCGCGGCGCGAGACGCCGGCCTCGAGTCGAGCGCGCTGCAGCCCCGCTGCATGGCGTACCGGCGAGCGAGCACGGCGGAGCGCACCCGGCAGCTCTACTTCGTTCTCTTCGACGCGCCGGCGTTCGGAGCGTTTCGCCAGAAGATCGGCGGTCTTCTGGAGGCCGGCTCCAAGAACCGAGCCGACTACGATCCGGCCGCGCTCTCGCCGGCGCTGCTGGTCGCCGCGTCGGACACCGAGTTCAACCTTTGGCTGCCGATCAAGGCGGACCCCGCCACCGACTGTGTCGCCCCGATCCAGGGTGACTGACCGTTTCGAGCCCGACTGCCCCACGGCCGGGCGGCCGCTACGGCAGCCGCGGGCGCGGAAATTCCGGAGGCGCGAGCCGCGCGAACGATCCCGGCGGGCGATCGATGCGCCAGGCGCTGGCACCCGGCGGAAGATGCGCGAGGTGATACCGCCAGGCCGCCCAGGTCGCCAGGCCCATCCCGCCGAGGAGCGCCGCGGCCGTCCCCAGCGCCCAGGGCAGCAGCACCGGGCCCAGGCTGCGCGACGGAAGCCGCACCGTCGCCTCGAGGAGCTCCAGGCCCTGGGCCGCGGCCCGGAACGGGCCGGCGCCGAGGCTGAGGTCCTGCAAGATTCCATCGGCCTCGAGCGTGTCGCCCGCCCGAATCACCGTCTCTTCGACGGAGAGCGCGCCCCGGAAGCCAAACGCGCCCGCCACCGAGAGCGCGCCGGGCGTTCCCGCGCGGTGCAAGGTCGGGGTGGCTTCGATGCGGGCGGCTTCGGGGTCGACGCGGATCCGCACCGGCAGCCCCTGACCGGAATCGCCCCCCCAGACCAGGTTGAACGATTCGGGCGAGGCCAGCTCGTGGACCAGCTCGGTGCGAGCCGTGAGGTGCTCGACCACCCGGAGCCGCCAGTGAACGCATGGTTGGCCGGAGGCCGGGGCGGCCAGCAGCTCGAACCCCGCCTCGGCGCGCGCTTCCAAGCTCACCAGGGAACCGATTTCGTTCATGGCTGTGGCTCGCTTTCTTCTGGGGCGACTGGCGCGGCGCTGGCCGCGTACTCCTCGAGCTTGCGGTAGAGCGTCTTGCGGTCGAGTCCCAGGCGCTGCGCCGCGCGGGTCTTGTTGCCGCCTTCGGCCGCCAGCACGCGTTTGATGAACTCGCGCTCCAGCTCGTCGAGCGTCAGCCTCCGCGCGACCGCGGCGCCCAGCTCGTCCTCGGCCGTCGCCCGCCGTTCCCGTACGCCAGGCGGCAGATCCTCCATCTGCACCTGGCCGCTCTCGGCCAGGGCGACCGCGCGCTCGACCACGTTCTCGAGCTCCCGCACGTTGCCGGGCCAGCCGTACCCGAGCAGCGCCTTCTTGGCGGCCTCGTGAAATCCGCGGATCTCCTTGCCGGCCTTGGTCGCGCTGCGCGCCAAGAAATGCTCGGCCAGCATGAGGATGTCCTCGGCCCGATCGCGCAACGCCGGCAGATGGATGTGGATGACGTTGAGCCGGTAGTAGAGATCCTGACGGAAGGTGCCGCTCGCGAGGCGCGCTTCGAGATCGATGTTGGTCGCGGCCACCACCCGCACGTCGACCTTCTCGTTGCGCGTGGCGCCCAGCGGTCGGATCTCCCCCTCCTGCAACACCCGCAGGAGCTTGGCCTGCAAGGAGGGCGACAGCTCGCCGATCTCGTCGAGGAAGATCGTGCCGCCGTCGGCCTCCACGAAGATCCCGGGGCGGTCGCTGCGCGCGTCGGTGAAGGCGCCCCGCTTGTACCCGAACAGCTCGCTTTCGAGCAGGGTGTCGGGGATGGCGGCGCAGTTGAGCGCCACGAAGGGACGCTCGCGCCGGGGGCTGTTGAAGTGGATTGCCTTGGCCACCAGCTCCTTGCCGGTTCCGGAGGCGCCCGTCACCAGCACCGACGCGGCCGACCCCGAGAGGCGCTGGATGAGCGCGAACATCTCCTGCATGACCGCCGACTTCCCGACGATGTTTCCCCAGCGGTAGCTCTTCTGGACCTCGTCGCGCAGCCGCGCCACCTCCGAGCGCAAGGCCCGCTCGGCCAGCGCCTTCTGCACCGACAGGATCAGCTGGTCGATGTCGAAGGGCTTGGTGATGTAGTCGAAGGCGCCCAGCTTGACCGCGCGGATGGCGGTGTCGATCGATCCGAAGGCGGTGATGGTGATGACGTGCGGCGACGGGCTGACCGCCTTGATCTCGCGGAGCATGTCGAGCCCGTCGAGATCGGGCATCTTGACGTCCGACACGACCAGGTCGATTCCCCCCTGCCGGACGCGCTCGACGCCGGCCCGGCCACCCGCCGCCGTCTCGACTGCGTAGCCGTCCTCGTCCAGAGCTTCGCGCAGCATGGTGCGCATCGCGGCGTCGTCCTCGACCACCAGGATCGTCGCCCGGCCCGCGCTCACGGCCGCGGTGCCGAGCGGCGGCATCTTGGCGGGGGCGGCGGTGGTTGCGGGTTCGGCCATCTGGCGGCGCTCGGTCGTCTATCAATCCTTGCCGATCGACTTCACTTCGGCAAGGGGAACGGGCTTGTCCCCGGGCGAACCCTCCCAGGAATCTTCGCTCCCGGCGGCCGCGACCGCGCAAGGGAGAAACACCCGGAACACGGCGCCGCCCGTGGCTGGGCTGTCGACCTCGATCCAGCCATCGTGATCCTTGACGATCCCGTGGCTGACCGCCAGGCCGAGCCCGGTCCCCTGCCCCTCGTCCTTGGTGGTGAAGAACGGCTCGAAGATCTTCTCCCGATCGGCGGGCGGGATTCCGGGACCGCCGTCGGCGATCACGAGCGCGACGTAGTCGGCCGGGGGCGCCAGATCGAGCCCACCCTTGCGGCGCAAGACCCGCTCCGTCGCGACCTGCAACCGGCCGCCGTTCGGCATGGCGTGGATCGCGTTCATGAACAGGTTCAAGCAGACCTGCTGGATCTGATCCGGGTCGCCCGGCACCTCGGGGGGCTCGGGGGTGGTGCGCACCTCGACGACGATCCCCTGGCGCCGGATGGTCTCCCGCAGGAACTCCAGCGCCTCCGCCACCACGGCGCCCAGGCGCACGCGGGTCACGGTGGGACCGCGCGGGCGCGAAAAATCCAGCACCTGGCGGATGATCTTGGTGATGCGCGCGACCTCGTCCCCGATGATGCCGGCGTTCTTGGTTACCTCCTTGTTGAGGTCGGCCGGCTCCGCCGCGCCCGCGGCCCGCTTGGCCATCGCCCGCGCCCGCCCCCCGATGACGTTGAGCGGAGTGCCGAGCTCGTGCGCGATCTCCGCGGCCATCTGCCCGATGGTGGCCAGTTTCTCCGACTGCCGCAGCCGCGCCTCCAGGCCCAGGCGCGCCCCCGCCGAACGCTCCCCCTCCTCGCGCGCCTCGCGCAACGAGCCGGTCATGGCGTTGAAGCGTCCCGCGATGGTGCCGATCTCGTCGTCGCGCTCGGCCAGGATCACGCGCGACAGATCGCCCTTGCCGACCGCGTCGATCCCCTCTAGCAGACGGCGCAGCGGACGCACGGCGATCTGCTCGATGGCGAAGCGCACGCCGACCGCCACCCCGATCACCACCACCAGGAAGAGGGGAAAGATCCGGCGCGCGCTGGCGGCCACCTCGGCGTCGATGTAGCCGGCGTCGCGCCGCATCCCCATGATCGCGATGGCGTGTCGCGCCGGGTGTCGGGGTGGCAGCTCCAGGCCGGCGGCGTCGAACAGCGGGACCGCCATCGCGTAGGAGCGCGCGCCCGACGCCGAATCGAAGACCCGACCGACCGGCGCGTCCTGGATGTCGGCCGCGCGCATGAGCAGACGCCAGGCGTCGTCGTCGGTGCGCTTCTCGTCCCCCACCGAGAGGACCTCGAGCGCGAACAGCTCGTCGTGTTGCCGGGCCGCGCGGGCGCGCTGGACCAGCGTCTCCTCGGCGGTGCTCCGGTCGAGCGGCTCGATGCCGGCGCGCAGCGCCGTCGCGATCTCGTGCGCCTCGCGGTCGAGATCGGCCTCCAGGTTCGCCCGCCGCACCTTGAGCGCCGCGTAGCCCGAGCCCGCCAGCACCGACGCCACCAGCAGCGTCGTCACCACCGTCACGCGCGTCCCGAGCGTCCCGAGCTTCACGGCCGCCAGTATACCGTGCCGTGCTATACAGACCCCCGCGAGCCGCCATGACGCCCGACGACATCAAGACCCGCATCCAAAGTGCGTTGCCCGACGCCGAGATCAGCGTGGTGGACACCACCGGCGGCGGCGACCATTTCTCCGCGACCGTGGTGTCGTCCGCCTTCGCCGACAAGGGGTTGGTCGATCGCCACCGGCTGGTCTACGGGGCCTTGGGCGAGGCGATGCGCGGGAGCCACGCGCCGATCCACGCGCTGGCGCTCACCACCGAGACGCCGGAAGAATATCGACGTCGATAAAGCCAGAGGAGCCCAACGTGAACGAGCCACTCAAAAAGCGCATCACCGACACCATCGCCAAGGGCCGCGTCATGCTGTTCATGAAGGGGAACCCCTCCATGCCGCAGTGTGGTTTCTCGGCCGCCGTGGTCGGCGTCCTCAAGGAGATCGGCACGCCGTTCGAGTCGTTCAACATCCTCGCCGACAACGAGCTGCGCGAGGGGCTCAAGGAATACTCGAGCTGGCCGACCTTCCCGCAGCTCTACGTCGACGGCAAGCTGGTCGGCGGCGCCGACATCGTGCGCGACCTGCACGCGCGGGGCGAGCTCAAGAAGATCGTCGCGGGCGCTCCGCCCGCCGCCAGCGCGTAGCGGCGACCCGCACCGCCCCGGCCCCGGCCACGATCGCGATCGCCGCGATGAGCGCCACCCGCAACGAAGGCGGCGGCGGCCAGATCTCGGCCAGCTGCACGCAGAGGGCGGCCGAGAGCCCCAGCGGAATGGCGACGAAGAGCTTGACGAAGTCGGGCGCCCGTCGTCGGTAGGCGAAGATATAGGCGGCAGCGCAGGCCGCCAGGGCCCAGGCCTTGAGGCACGCGGATTCGTCGATGGGTGTCCCCGTCTGCAGCGCCAGCGGCGGCGGCCAGCGCGGCGGACAGGTGCCCGCCACGGAAAGCTCCGCCACCGCGTAGACGCCGTCGCCACCGGAGGCGCGCAGGCGCAGGTAGCGGCCGCGCCCCGCCAGACCGCGCGCGGCGCGTGGCTGCTGGCCGCGATCGCCGGTCGCGGCCGCGGTCCACAGCGGCGCGAAGGCGACGCCGTCGCGCGACAGCGCCAGCAGGTATTGATCGTCGCCGTCCGCCTCGATCGCGGCGCACCCGATCTGAACATCGCCGCCGAGATCGTAGACCACGAAGCTCTGCGGCGACGCGAGCACGGAGGTCAGATCGGTGCGCGGTGGATCGTCGGGCGCCGCCGCGATTCCGTCGGTCAAGCGGTCGACGTGGGTGACGCCCTGCGATCGAAACGGAGACTTGCCGCGCAAGAGGCCCGCCTCCGGGCTCGGCCGACCGGCCAGCCCGGTCGCGAGGCCCGTGCAACCGAGGGCCGTGAGCGCCGCCAGCGCCAGGCGGATATCCGCGCCGGATCTCATACCCGCGGACCGAGCGCCTCGACCAGCGCCGCCACCAGATTTCGCATGACGAAGGCCTTGTCGGGTCGGACGTCGATGCGGACGCCGCGCGCGCCGAGCGACTCGATCACGATCGGACCGATGGCCGCCACCCGGACCCGCCCGAGCGCCGCCCGCAACCGGTCGTCGCCACCCGCCACCGCGAACAGCCGATCCACCTGCGACGCGCTGGTGAAGGCGATGGCGTCGATTCGCCCGCCGTCGAGAGCGTCGATGAGCGCGACCACCGCCCCCGCATCGCTGGCCGACGCATATACATACGGCGCGACCGTCCGCACGGCGGCGCCCGCGCGCTCCAGGAAATCGACCAGCGGCCGGTTCGGCTCCTCGCCGTAGAGCTGCACCCCCACCCGGCGCCCGCGCAGATCGAGCGCCGCCAGCGTCTCGATCACGCCGGCCGAGGTCGGGATGGACGCGGCCAGATCGGGCGCCAGGCCGATCTCGTGGAGCGCACGCGCCGGCTTGGGTCCGCGGGTCACCTTGCGCACGCGGCCCAGCGCGGCGACGACCTCCCCGCGAAGGCCGATCCGCTCGGCGGCCGTCAAGAGACGCCGCAACCCTTCCCCGGTGAGAAAGACCACGTCGTCGAGGTCACCGGCCGCGAGCGTCCGCAGCCAGGCCGCGACCGGGCCCGGATCCGGCGCATCGCGGATCGCGACCAGCGGGCAGCGCCAGGTCGCCGCCCCCTCGGCCTCGACGAGCACGGCCAGGCGGTCCAGCTCCCGCGCCTCGGGAAGCGCGATGGTCCGCCCGGCCAGAGGACGCGCCGGCGCGGTCACGGCGCGCACCCGGCGGGCGGTCGTCGCTCCGCCCAGGCCGGCGGCTCGAACGTCAAGCGGCGCGCGCGATCCGCCACCATCCGGGCCACGCCGGACACGAGCTCGGTCACCTCGACCACCCCTTCGGCGTTGATCTTGTCCCAGGTGTCGGTCCCGCGGTGGTAGTCGCAATGCAGGCCCGTGAAGAAAAACAGCGCCGGCACCTTCCTCATGATGAACGGTTGATGGTCGCTCCCCCACGGCACGCCGCGCGGGGTGCTCAGGCTCAACCGATCGGCGGTGGCCAGGTTGGCCGCCGCGACGATCGCCCCCCATTCGGGGGACGTCGCCGACCCGTTCACCTCCAGCGCGTTCCCCTCCATCCGCCCCACCATATCGAGATTCAGCATCGCGACCACGGTCCTGGGCGCGCGCGCGGCGACCACCCGCGAACCGGCCCACCCCTTTTCTTCGCCCGTGAAGGCCACGAACAGGATCGAACGGCGTGGCCGGGGCGCGGCGCCGGCCAGCGTCGCCGCCGTGGCCAGCATCGCCGCCGTCCCCGACGCGTTGTCGTCGGCGCCGGGGTGGATCCGGTGGCCGTCGAGCGAGCCCCCTTCGTCCCCCCAGCCGAGGTGATCGTAGTGCGCGCCCACCACCACCGCTTCACGGGCGAGGGCCGGATCGGCGCCCGGAAGCAGGCCGATCACGTTGCGGCCCTTCACGCGTGGCGGCGCCCAGACCACCGCAAACGTGGCCGAGGTCGAGAGCGCCAGGCGGGGAGGGCCGCCCGCGGCGCTCGCCGACGCCAGCGCGGCGACGGTCGTGTGGCTGGGCGCCAGCAGACGATCGATCGCGGTGGCGCGCACGTGAAACGATGCGATCGCCGAGACATCCTCCAGGGCGAAGGCGGGCAACGGCTCGATCGCCGCCGGGTCATCCGGCGCCCCCTGCGCGTCGACGAAGAGCACACCGACCGCGCCGCGCGCCACCGCATTTTCGAGTAGCCGGGCCGTCGGGACCGAATCGAAGAGCGCCCGGCCGTCCGGGAGGGGCAACTGCCTGGGGCCGAGAGGCGGGCGCAGACAGAGGACCACCTTGCCGCGCAGATCGAGACCCGCGAAGTCGTCCCGAACCCCGGGAAGCTGGAAACCGTAGCCGATGAAGATCAGCGGACCGCTGGCGCGCGTGGCCGCGGTGCCCGCGTTGGGAGCGAAGTCCACCCCCAGGTCGAGCGCGCCCTCGCCGATCGCCAGGCGGGTCTGGGGAGACGGACGCTGGGGCAGCGGGATCTCGACCGCCTGGAAGAACGTGCCGCCGTCGCCCGCCGGTGAGAGGCCCAGGACCGCGAACCGCGCCGCAATGAACTCCGCCGCCCGGTCGAGGCCCGTCGTCAGCGCCCCGCGCCCGCCCAGCTCGGGCGCCGACAAGAAGCGCACGTCCGCGCGCACCGCCTCGGCGCCGCTCGGCCGCT
>CALAOV010000032.1 GCA_937889515.1 uncultured Myxococcales bacterium
GCCAGATGTACATCCAGGTTCTGGACAGCACGTCGGGCGCGGCTCCGGCCGGCTCTTCGGCCGACTCGGCGGGACCGTTCAAGCTCACGCCCAACGTCCTCGGCAGCCGCTATCAGGACTTCCGCGCCTATCCCGACGGCAGCGTCGCGTACCCGGCGCCAGGCAGCACCGCAACAGCGATCAAGATCCTGCGCGTCCTCGGCTGCAACGGCTGACACCGCGCACCGTGCCCGCGATCTGAGGTAGCCTCCCCGTGGGGGAAGCAACCCGACGGTCGATCGGAACGAAAAGGCACGACGTGATCGGCGAAACCATCGGCAGCTACAAGATCCTGAGCCAGCTCGGCGCCGGGGCGATGGGCGAGGTCTATCTGGCGGAGCACCGCCACCTCAAACGCAAAGCCGCGGTCAAGCTGCTCGCCCCCGAGATCGTGGGACGCCCGGATCTCCTGGAGCGGTTCTTTCTCGAGGCGCGCGCCACCTCGGCCATCGATCATCCCGGGATCGTCCAGGTGTTCGACTGCGAGGTCGACGCGACGGGCCGGCCTTACATCGTCATGGAGTATCTGGAGGGCGAGACGCTGGCCGCAACGCTGGCGCGGCGGGGCGCGCTGCCGGGCGCGACCGTCGCGCGTCTCGCGCGCGGGATGGCGGAGGCGCTGGAGGCGGCGCACGCCAAGGGAATCGTCCACCGGGACATCAAGCCCGAGAACATCTTCGTGCAGGCGCAGCCGCCCGACTCGGTCAAGCTGGTCGACTTCGGGATCGCCAAGCTGGCGGGGGATTTCCGGGCCGGCCAGGTTCACCAGACCCGCAACGGGGCGATGATGGGGACGCCGCTCTACATGTCGCCCGAGCAGTGCCGGGACTCGGGGAAGATCGACTTCCGGACTGATCTCTATTCGCTCGGTTGCGTCATCTACGAGATGTTGACCGGTCGTCCGCCGTTCACGCAGGAGGCGCTAGGCGATCTGGTGGTCGCGCACCTCACCGAGCAACCCAAGGACGCGCGCGCCGTGAATCCTTCGGCGCCGAAGGCGCTGGCCGAGCTGACCGCCGAGCTTCTGCGAAAAGATCCCGCTCAGCGACCCGCCAACATGCGCGCGGTGGCCGATCGACTGGCCGCCTTCATTGGCGGCCTCACGACCGTGCCGGACGCGCCGCCGTCGGCCGCGCCCGCGCCGGTCAAGAAGAAGACGACCTTCGGCGATTCGGCGGCGGAGATCGTCGCCAGCGAGAACGCGGCCCCCAAGGCCAGCCGGCGTGCGCCGATGCTGCTCGGGCTGGGGGCGGCCGCCGTCGCGCTGGTCGGCGGCGGGATCGTCCTGCAGCACCGCCACGCCGCGGGCGGGGCCCCGGCTGTCGTCGTGGCGTCGAACCCGGTGGCCCCGGCCGCGCCCGTGGCCGGGGCCGGGACGTCGCCGCCCCCTTCGCCCGCTGGCGCGGGGGCCGCCGCACAAAAGGATCCGTCGGCCTGGACGGCCTGGGAGAAGGAAGAGCCGCACGCCAAGAAACCGGCTGGTCGGCGCGTCGCCGAAGCCGTTCCAGCGCCCGAAAGACACGCGAAGCCTCCCGTATCGGTCCCCGCCGCCCTGGTCCCGCCGCCGGCCGCTGGCGAGGCGGCGCCCCAGGTCGATTTTACGGGCATCTGGGAGGGTCCCTGGACCGACGCGACCCGGCATCAGAGCGGCCGGCTCTATCTTCAGATAGCCGGCAACGGCGCCGTCATCGGCTGGTTCTCCAACGGCGCGGTCCGGGAGAGCTATCGCCTGGCGGGCCGGATGGCAACCCCCGGCGACCTGGCGCTCGCCTGCCAATGTCCCCCCCAGCAAGGTTTTGCCGCTCGGGTGTCGATCCACGCGGCTCCCGGCGGCGAGCTGAAAGGGCAGCTCGCCCTCTCGGGCCCGACCGGCGTCTTCGGGCAGAGCCACCTCGTCCTCCGGCGGGCGGCCGCCCGCTGAGACGGCCTGGCTCCGCCGGGCGTCCGCCAGCCGAGACGGTCCGCCGCGTTGGTCGCTTTACGAACGGCGCCACTGCCACTAAAGTCCCGCCCATGAGCCTGATCCGCTTCCGTTTCGCCAAGCTGTTTCCCATCATCGGTGCGGTGACGCTGGGCGCCTTCGCAGGATGTGCGAGCTCGACGGTGCTGCAGAGCCAGCCGCCGGGGGCGCGCGTGCTCCTCAACGGGCAGCCCGTCGGCACCACGCCTTACACGATGACCGACACCAAGATCGTCGGCTCGTCGACGCAGATCAGGTTGGAATATCCGGGCTATCAGCCTCTGGACGCGACCATCTCGCGGACCGAAGAGCTCGACGTGCTGGCGCTCATCGGGGGCCTCATCCTCTTGGTCCCGTTCCTTTGGGTGATGGGATATCAGCCGGCGCATCTCTACGTGCTGCAGCCCGGTTATCCCCAGGCTCCGGGCGCGAGCCCCGGCGGCTGGAGCCCGCCCCCGGGTGCCCCGCCGGCCCCGGGTCCGGCCGGCTATCCGCCGCCCCCCGCCGGCTATCCGCCGCCGGCGCAGGGGTACCCGCCGCCCGCACAGGGGTACCCGCCGCCCCAGTAACGAGAGGGCCAGAGCCTCGGAGGCGTTCCCATGATCAAGAAGATCCTGCTGGTTCTCGCGGTCGCCGTGGTGGCCTTGGTGGTGGTGATCGCGACGCGGCCCGACACTTACCATGTCGAGCGATCGCTCGACGTCGGCGCGCCGGCGACGACCGTCTTCGCGACGGTGGGGGATCTGCGGACCTGGGGATCGTGGTCCCCCTGGGACAAGCGCGATCCCGACATGCACAAGACCTTCACCCCGACGACGTCGGGGGTGGGCGCTTCCTACGCCTGGGAGGGAAACAAGAAGGTCGGCAAGGGGAAGATGACCATCACCGACGAGCAGGCGCCCGAGCACCTGGTCGAACGGCTGGAGTTCATCGAGCCCTTCCAGTCGGTGGCCGAGACCTCCTTCAGCTTCGAAGCCACCGGACCGGCCAGCACGCGGGTGACCTGGGCGCTCGACGGCAAGAACAACTTCGTCGGCAAGGCGTTCTCGCTCGTGATGAGCATGGACAAGATGATCGGCGGGGATTTCGAGGACGGCCTGGCGAATCTCAAGCGGGTCGCCGAGGCCAGCAAACCGGTTGTGGCGCCGCCGATCGCGATGCCCGCCGCCGCGATGCCGGCAGCCGCGCCGCCCGGCGGCCCTTGACGCGCCCGGCGGGCCCCGACGATCGATCGCCGGATCGTGGGTCCATGCGCACCGTCTCTCTCGACGAGCTCACGATCGACGACGAGCGTTCGGTCCGGGGGGTGGCGCTCTACGATCGCCTCAAGCAGGCGCTGAGGCGTTCCCACCACCGGTTCCAGATTCCGGCGGTGGGGGCGGCGGTCAGCTGGGATCGCGCGCTGTTCTTGAATCTCACCTACTGGAGCGGGGCGGATGCCGCCGACGTTCTTTGCGACGCGCACATTCCCGCCGACGTGGTGGCGCACGTGGCCTGGCACCGGGTGGTGAGCCGACAGCTCGCGCGTGGCGTCGTCGTTCCTTCGAGCTCGGCGCCGGTCGTCGCCACCGGCGCCCGAGCGCTGTTCTTCGCCGAGTCGATCGCGAGCGCGTTCGACCTCTATCTGGTCGGGCGCCTGTTTCTCCACGAGCCGGATTCGGATTTCATTGCGACGCAGGTTCCCTTGATGTCGGACTGCGCGCAGGAGGCGGGACTCACCGAAGAGGCCTTCGCGGCGCTGATGGGGGAGGTCGCGCGCGATCCCGAGCGGGCCTTCGAAGACATGCGCGCCCTGTTGCTCGACGCCTCGAACGCGCTCTTTGCATGCGCGGGAGCCATCGAGGCGCAGGCGGCGCTCGAGGGGTTGGCCGGTCATCGCTTCGCGCCGCTCCTGCACCACTTTCAGCTCTCGAACTGGATCCTCTACGCGCGCGCCTACGCGGTGCCCGCGTCCGGTGCCGACCCGGGGCTCCGCGATCTCGACGCGTCCTTGCGACGGGCGCCGGTCTCGCTGGACTGGCTGGCCGAGCACTGGATCGACGCCGATGTCCGATAGCCCGCCCGTTCCCCTGCGCGCGGCCGTGGTTGCCGTGCATTTGCCCGAGGTCGACGATCGGGCCTTCGCCGCGTCGCTGGCAGAGCTGCACCGGCTGGGGCGGACGCTGGGGGTCGCCGTGGTGGCGACCATCACCCAGCGGCGCCAGGCCCTGCATTCGGCGGCGGTGCTGGGCAGCGGAAAGCTAGCCGAGCTGGTGGCGCTGACCGGCCGCAGCGCCGAGCAAGCGGCGCCTGAAAACGAGGACGACGAGGGCGACGAGGACGACGACGACGACGAGGACGACGAGGACGACGAGGAAGAAGACGACGATGAGAAAGACGACCACGGCCAGGAGGAGCTCGACCCGCAGCAGGGGATCGACGAGGGCGTGCTGCCGTTGCCATTGCCGATACAGGCGGTCCTGGTCGATCACGACATCTCGCCCTCGCAGGCGCGCAATCTAGAAAAGGCGACCGGGGTCGAGGTGCTGGATCGGACCGCAGTGATCCTGGAGATCTTCCGTCGCCACGCGCGCTCGCGGGCCGCCAAGGCCCAGGTCGAGATCGTGCGGCTGCAGTACATGGTTCCGCGCCTGCGCGAGCAGGGCAAAGGCAAAGATCGCCAGCGCGGCGGCATCGGCGGCAAGGGTGCCGGCGAATCGAGCCTGGAGCTCGATCGCCGCAAGATCCGCGATCGAATCGCCGAGCTGACGCGGGAGCTCGGCGCGCTGGCCGAGGAGCAGCGGACGCAGCGCGCCCGGCGACGCGACATGAGCCGGGTGGCGCTGGTGGGCTACACCAACGCCGGCAAGTCGACGCTCATGCGCGCCCTGACCGGCAGCGAGGTGTACGTCGCGGATCGTCTGTTCGCGACGCTCGACACGACCGTGCGTCCGCTGGTACCAGAGGCGCGCCCCCGGGTGCTGCTCTCGGACACCGTGGGCTTCATCGACAAGCTCCCCCACGGCCTGGTGGCCTCGTTCAAGAGCACCCTCGACGAGGCGCTCGAGGCGGGCCTGCTGGCCCAGGTCGTCGACGCGTCGGATCCCAACTTCGAACGCCAGCTGCAGGTGACGACCGAGGTGCTGGCCGAGATCGGCGCCGGCGACGTGCCGCGCCTGCTGGTGTTCAACAAGATCGATCGCGTCGGCGGACCGGAGGCCGAAGCGTCGGTCACGGCCAGGCTGCTCGAACGCTGGCCCGACGCCGTGGTCCTGTCGGCGCGTCGCCCGGCGGACGTCGCCGGCCTGCACGCCCGCATCGTCGCTTTTTTTTCGCGCGGTCTGGTCGAGGGGGAGGTGCGCGTCCCCTACGATCGGCAGCAGCTGCGTGGCGAGATCTTCACCAGCTGCGAAGTGCTCGGCGAGCGCTACAACGACGACGGCGTGGTCTTCCTGGTTCGCGCGCGGCCCGAGACGCTCGAGCGCTTGCAGGCCGCCTAG
>CALAOV010000033.1 GCA_937889515.1 uncultured Myxococcales bacterium
GCGCTGGTGGTCGACGGCGAGCCGGTGGTCTGGCCGGGCGCGGGGACGGCCGTCACCGTCGAGAGCGCGGACCTGCCGTACCCGACCATCGTCACCGATCGGGTGCTGCGCCCGGACAGCCTCCAGGTCGACGGCCACCTGATCCGCTATCTGCACCGGAGGCCGCGTCCGCCCGGCAGCGAGGATCGGGTGCTCCCCTACGTGCGCGAGGACATCGCTTCGATGGTCCTGGCGACGGCGCGCGACGCGGTCCAGTTCGCCGACCTGTATCTCTGCGGGTCCGCCTGCAACATCAACAAGATTCCACCCCGTAGTCCGCGGCCTCCGGATCCGTCCCGAGATCTGACGCTGACCTTGGTCGAAGCGCCGATGCGTCACCAGCTGGTGCAGGTCCACGGCAACGTGATCCTGGTCTCCGATCAGATCTTCGGGATCTTTCCGGCGCACCGGCTGCGCAAGTACCACCAGCTCGAGCTGGCGCGCGCCATCTTCACGGCCGTCGTCGAGGCGAGGGTGGCCTCGACCGAGCGGGCGGCCGATCGTGATCTGGCCACCGGCGTGCTGGCTTCTCACCTGACCGATCTCTTCGCGATTCTCGTCTACCAGCGGATCGAGTACGCGCCCGATCTGCTGCGCCCGTTCGATTTCGTGCCGGCGGTCGACCAGCTGCTCTACGCGCCGCTGCTGGCCTCGTCGTCGAGCTACTTCGGCGACGTCGAGGACGACGATCGCGTGCGGGACGACGTGCGGCGCTTCGCCGACCCGGCCTCCCCCAGTCCGCGCCTCATCTACAACAAGCTCCTCGATCTGATAGGGGGCGTCCAGTTCCCGACGCTGGCGCGCAAGACCTTGAACGAGGGGCGCCCGCTCCGGGCCGCGGCCAGCGAGACCTTCGGTGCCGACCTCGACTGGTTCTGGCGCCAGTGGCTGGGTCCGCGCCCGCGGGTCAACTACCGGCTCGAGCCCGTGCGGGTCGCGCCGGCCGCGGCCGGGAGCCACGTCACCATCGAGGTCCGCCGGCAGGGGGACGCCATCCGCGAGCCGGTCGAGGTGGCGGTGGAGGACAGATCCGGCGGCAAACAGACGCTGCGCTGGGACGACGCCGCTGCCGCACACGTCTTCGAGGTCGATCTGCCGGCGGGCCTCAAGTCGGTGGAGGTCGATCCGCGGGGGCGCCTGGTCGAGACACCGCTCGGATCCCTCCGTGTGTCGGACGATCCGCTCTACGACAACCGCCAGCCGCGGCGCTGGCGGCTGCTCTACGAGGGGTTCGGCGCGCTGCTCAACATCTCGTCGCTCACCGCGGAATTCGAGGCGGCGTTCCTGCTCAAGCCCCAGCACGATCTGCGGCACGCGTTCTTGTTGACCGCGTTTCACTCCGAGCAGATCGACTTCGGCGTGGGCGGCGCCTACTTCTGGAACTTCGGGGCGCAGGCCGACAAGAACACCCTGTCGAGCTCGCTGCTGAGCGGGTTCCAGCTCTCGCGTATCAACCCGTCGTTCGGACTGGGTGCGGGCGACACGTCACAGCCGGGCTACCAGGTCTCCGGCCGCGTCGTGCTCATACACGACACGCGCGACTATCTCTACGATCCCTGGCACGCCGTCGGGGCGCGCCTCGGCGTGGGGTACACGCTCACGGCGCTCGATGGCGGCGCGCGCCTCTCGCAGGTCAGCGCCGGCGCGGAGGCGCTGCGCCTGCTCGAGCTCGCGCCCGGTCACGTGCTGGCGGTCGACGGCGCCGCGGCGGCGACCTTTGGCGACATCCAGCTCCCCCTTCAGCTGACCCAGGCCGGCGGGTCCGGCGGGCTGCGCGGGTTCACGGTCGACGAGCTGCCCGCGCGCGCGCACCTGATCGGCAGCGTGCAACTGCGCGACGACTATCTGACGGGGCTGGACTGGAACCTGCTCCATTTCACGACCGTCCGTGGGATGGCCGGGACGCTGTTCGCCGACGCCGCCGCCACCTCGACCTGCGACGACTATTCCTTCTCGGGCCAGCGCGTCTACTACGACGTCGGGTACAGCTTTCGCGTCCTGCACGACGCGTTTGGCGTCTATCAGCAGCTTTTGTCGATCGACTTCGCGGTGCCGCTCAATCGCCACGCGGCCTCTGGCACCTGTCTCGGACGAACGCAATCGACCGAGACGCGGCCCGCGTTCGGCTTTCTGATCACGTTCTTTCCGAGCTTCTGAGGCCCGATCGGCGCAGCCAGCGGTCGAGCACGTAAAGCGCCCACAGGGGTTTGCTCCGATCGCGCCGGCGCTGCCGGTGCTCGTCGCGCCACAGGCGAAAGGTGGCCGGGTCGAGGAGTCCGGTGTCCCACAGCGGTGAGCCGCTTACGACGGCGTCCAGGCGATCCGCGAGCGGGCCACGCAACCAGGCCGCGAGCGGGATGCCGAACCCCTTCTTCGGGCGGTCGATGATCGCATCCGGAATCTTCCCCCGGGCGGCCCGCTTGAGCAGGTCCTTGCCCCGCCGGCCGCGCAGTTTGAAGCGCGACGGCAGCGAGAAGGCGAAGTTGACCAGCGCATCGTCGAGCAGCGGCGGCCGGACCTCGAGCCCGTGCGCCATGGAGGCGCGATCCACCTTGGCCAGCACCGACCCGGGCAGGTAGGTGGTGAAGTCCAGCGCCAGCAGGCGGTGCAGCCAGTCGGAGGTCTCGGGCAGCGCGGCGCCGAAGGTGGAAGGCAGCAGGCCGCGGGCAGAGGGAATCGCCGACGCCAGGTCCGGCAGGTCGGCGCTGGACATCCAGCGCAGATGCCGCCGGACCAGATCGTCGTCCCAGCGTTCGGTAAAGCGTCGCAGCTTCCACTCCAGGCTCTGGTAGCGGTCGTCGATCGGTAGCCGCGCGATGGCGCGATCGACAAGGCGCGACCGGATGATGGCGGGCACGGCGGCGTAGAGCCTCGCGTACCGGTGGGCGGGGTAGGTCGGATAGCCGCCCCACAGCTCGTCGCCGCCGTCGCCGCCGACCACCACCTTGACCTGCCGCGCAGCCAGCTGAGACAGCAGATAGGTGGGAAGGAACGAGGGATCGGCCAGCGGCTCGTCGAGGCGGTCGAGCGCCAGATCGACCACGTCGAGCAGGTTCTCTTCGCGCAGCGTCTCGGTGACGTGCTCGATGCCGAGCGTCTCCGCCACCAGGCGCGCGTGGCGGCTCTCATCGAAGGTCGCGTTCTCGAATCCGAGCGAGAACGCGGTCATCCGTCGACCCGCCCGGCGCACGGCCGCGGCCGCGACCGACGACGAGTCGAGCCCGCCGCTCAAGAAGATGCCCACCGGAACGTCGGCCACCAGCTGCGACTCGACCGCCCGTTCGATCCCGGCCCAAAGCGTCTGGGCCAGCGCCCCATCGCTCTCGACGGGCGCGGCCTCCGGCGCCGGCACCTGCCAGTACGCGCGCGGCGCCTCGAGACGCCCGCGCTGCCAGACCAGCGTGTGCCCCGGGGCCAGCTTCTTCACGCCGCGCGCGATGGTGTGGGGCGGGTGGACGTAGTCCGAGAAGAAATACGAAGCGATCCCGTCGATCCCCAGCGTGGCGTCGACGCCGCCGTGCGCCAGCACCGCCGACAGCTCCGACGCGAAGACCAGGCCGCCGTCGGGCAGCTCGGCGTAGTAGAGCGGCTTGATGCCGCTCCGGTCGCGCGCCAGCACCAGCCGCTCGGCGGCACCGTCCCAGATCGCGAACGCGAACATCCCGTCGAGCGCCCGGACCCCGCCTATGCCGTGCTGTTCGAAGTGGTGGACGACGGTCTCGGTGTCGCTGTGGGTCTGAAAGACGTGCCCTTGTCGCTCGAGCGCCGGGCGTAACGCCCGGTAGTTGTAGAGCTCGCCGTTGTAGGTGATGACCACCGTCCCATCCTCGTTTCCCATCGGCTGAGCGCCCGCCGCCAGATCGATGATCGCGAGGCGACGGTGTCCCAGGGTCACCTGCCAGTCACCGGCCGCGCCGCGCCAGGCGCCCTCCCCGTCGGGGCCGCGGTGCGCGATCTCGCGCAGCATGCGGGGAAGCGCGGCGCGGTCGGGCTCCCGCGCGATGAAGCCGGCGATGCCGCACATGCTCAGGCCTGGGGCGGGAAGCCCGCGCGCGCGGCGATCGCGTAGGCGGTCTTCTCTTGAGATTCGAAGTGGGCCCGCACGATCAGCTCGGCCAGGATGCCCGTCCCGATCGATTGCACGCCCATCAGGAAACAGGTGACCGCGATGAGGAACAGCGGGTTGCGGTGGACCCAGGTCCCTTCGCCGATTTTCTCGTACAGGACGAAGGCCGAGAGCCCGAAGCCCACCAGCACCATGAGCACGCCGAGCCCGCCGAACACGTAGATCGGCTTGGTCTGATAGCGCCGCATGAACCAGATGGTGGTCATGTCGAGCATCACCTTGAAGGTGCGCAGGAGGCCGTACTTCGAATGCCCGGCCACCCGCGGCCGGTGGTTGACCACCACCTCGCCCACCCGCGCGCCCATCCCGTCGGCCAGCACCGCGATGAACCGGTGCATCTCGCCGTACAGGCGCAGCTCGTCGGTCACCTGCTTGCGGTAGATCTTGAGCGAACAGCCCAGATCGTGAATCTCGGCGCCCGTGAGCTTGCGGATGATGAAATTGGCGATGCGCGAGGGAACCTTGCGCAGCAGCAGGCCATCCTTGCGGTTCTTGCGCCAGCCGGTCACCAGGTCGAATCCCTCGTCCAGCTTGGCGACCAGCAGCGGGATATCGCCGGGATCGTTCTGCCGATCGGCGTCCATGGTGACGACCAGCGCGCCGCTGGCGGCCTGGAAACCGGCGTCGAACGCCGCGGACTGGCCGGCGTTCCGCCGGAAAAAGATGACCTTCAGATAGGCGCGCTCCGCCACGGCCTGGCGGAGGACCTCGTCGCTGCCGTCGCGGCTGCCGTCGTCCACCGCGATGATCTCGAACCGCTTGCCCATCCGACCGAGCACCGCCGCGATCTCGTCGAGCAGCGGAATCAGATTGTCGCGCTCGTTGTAGATCGGAAGGACGACGCTGACGTCCATGTCCGTAGCGGCACCCGGCATTCCGTCCCCCTTTATCATGGCTACCGTCGATTTCCAGGTGCGGGGCCGCGCGGCGGATCCCAGAGCGCGCGGACCGTGGCGGCGGCCTGCGCCTCCACGGCTCGCGGCGTTCGACCGTAGGCGCTCAGCGGCAGCAGGAACGCGACCGCGATCGCGATCCCGATCGCCAGATGCGCGCCGGCCTCTCGGGGCCGGGGATCGTCGCCGCTGGCCGACAGCGCGATCGCGCCCAGGACGATCACCGCGAGGGGCGCCATCGCCCAGAGCCCCGGAAGTCCCAGCAGCCAGCCGAGCCCATAGGGCACGTACCCCGCGCCGAGCAGCGGGAGCGCCAGGTCGAAGACGGGGTTGTCGAGCTGCTCGGGGTAGTGCGGGTAGACCGCGCCCGAAACGACGTTGAGGAACACCGACGGAATGGTGAGCCCCACGATCGCGGCCGTTCCCCACCGGAGCTCCGTGAGGCGCGGCCACAGCTCGATGAGCGGCACCAGGAGAAACGGTGCGACGGTGGTGATGTAGCGCGGTCCCACGCACCAGCCGCCCCGCCAGTTGCTCATCCCGGCCAGGAACAGGAACATGCACAGGCAGATTGCCGCCACCAGCGCGCCCTCGCGCCGCGGCCCGCGCACCAGGAGAACGATCGCCCCGGCGGCGCCGAGGGCCAGCACCGGCGAGAAGGTGAAGAGGCCATAGGCGGGAGAAAACAGGAAGGTCGGGACCGTCGCCAAATCCGGTAGCGTCAGACCGTGAAACCCGGCTTGATGGGCCGTGCGCGCGAACACCGGATTCTCGATGTTCGCGTAGGGAAAGGTCCACGGTCGGCCAAACAGCGCCGTGTGGTAGGTCCCGAGAGCGACCACGGCCGGCAGCGCGCCCGACGCGAAGATCAGCACGCGACGGCGGTGGCGTGCAAACGCGTAGGTCGCCAGCACCAGCGCGACCAGGATCGCCTGGTACTCGAAGATCACCGCCAGCCCCGCCAGCAGACCGGCGGCCGCCAGTCCCCGGTTGGCCCCGGCCCCGGCCGACCCTCCGGGATCGTCCGCCGGATCGAGCAACATGTACGCCGCGAACGCCGCGGCCGCCGCCAGCGCGTGGCCCACGAAGAGCCCCGCGTAGGGATAGAGCAGCGTTCCGAGGCCCAGCGCCACCACCAGGAGATCGCGCGCCAGCGACGAACGGGTCTTGCGTTCGACGTAGCCGGCGAAGGCCCACAAGAAGGCGGCGATGGGCAGCTTGACGGCGAAGAGGCGGAGCCAGAACGTCGCCTGGCGCTTGTTCGGCGCCGGCCACCCGCACAGGGCGCGCAGCTTGGTTTGCACGAACAACACCGGCACGCCGAGGAAGCTCACCCCGGGCGCCTTGCTCGAGTAGACGTGGCGCTCGTTCTTCGCCTTGTCGTTGACGTATCCCCACTCGCGCGACACCTCGTCGACGTTGAGGACGTGGTGCTCGACGATGGCGCGCGTCGCCCAGACGCGGACGTTTTCGTTGGGGTTGTTTAGCCGCTCGAAATACGGGGAAACGAGCAGGGTGGCGAGGACGACGAGCAGCCACGCGGCATGACGCCGGAAGGCGCCCGCCGCGACCCACCGATGGAGCTCCATGCCCGGCCCGCACCCTATCAGCCGGGCGCGGCTTTGTCTCGACGGCGCCCCGGGGTGTCGCGCCCGCTCACCGCGCAGCGGCTACTTGCGGGCGGCCTTGCGAGGTCCGAGGCGCTCCTCCAGTCGATCGAGCTCGGACTCGAAGAGCGTCGGCGTGAACGGAAACAGGGTCACGTTTGCAGCCCCCGACATGAGCGCGGGCTTTTCGACCGCGTCGGTCACCGTCGCGGTTCCCGCCACCACCCGGCAGCGACGCTGGGCGCGGCTGGTCAGACTGGAGAGCACCCGGCAGGCCTCGAAGGCGTGAACGTTCGCGGCGCCCAAGTCCAGAAACACCAGCTCCGGGCGGTAGCGTTCTGCTAGGCAGATGCCGATCGAGAGCCCCGTCGCGACCATCCCACTGACGTCGGGGTGCCGCCCCAGTGCCTCGCCGAACTCGAGCCGACCCTCGCCGCTGGTGGCGATCAGGAGCACCACGCCACGCCCGGCAGTTTCGAATCTCGCCCCATCGAGCGCGAACAGAGAGGCGTCGGTCGCGACCTCCACAGGCTCCGCGCGGGGTCCGCCGCGCTTCTTCTTTCCATCATCTGTTCGGGCGGCCCCGGCGAGCTGTCGGTGGGCTTGCTCGACCGTCAGGGTCCCGGAGGCCATCGCGACCAGAAGCATCGTCTCGACGTCCAGGGCGTCGGCCAACCGGACCAGATATTCGGCCCGATCTACGTACATTTGGCCCTCTTTCCAGCGCACCGCACGCGAGTGCTCGAAGCCCAGAATGTTGGCCAGATCGCGCTCGCGGGTGTCGGGTCCACGGAGCTCCCGCAGGCGCTCCATGCAAAACTTCCAGAGTTCCTTCGAGGGGGGATGTCGTAACATTTTCATAGGGTTTGCTCGCCGCGGCATGACAACTCTAGGCAACTGCGTTCCGATTGCAAACTCCGCGGAAACGGGCCTGAATCCCCCGAGGAAATCATATAAGTGAGCGAAACTTCAGTAGCTATTTGCAGTGATAGAACTGAAACTTCACAAATCTCGTCCCGTCCCTCCCCCCGCGATTTTTTGCTGGTCATCTTGGATGTCTCTTGCATTTTGTTTTGTATCCTCGCAGGCAAAAAGGTGGGCCTGCACACGGGTCGGCGCCACCTTTTTCGCACAGCTTTTTGCGGCTGGGGCCCCGACCCCTTAAGCTCCCTGCGGCTCCATGCAACCGAATCGATCGTTTGTCCTCGTGTGTGGTGTCGTTGTCCTTGCGGTCGGTTGCGGCATCGCGATTCGGCGGGATCTCTCGGCGGTGCCGGCGGGTCAAGTTGGATTCGACGACATGTGCGGCCTGCAGGGGTACTTCGATGCCATCGAGATCAAGACCTCTGCGCCGCCGCGCGTGGTGAGCGCTCTCGACCTCGAGGGGGCGAGCAGCGGCGGCAAGATTATGCGGGGCGGCAAGGAGCGCTTCGCGTTCGAGAACGACTTCCAGCTCACCCACCTCAAACGGGTCTTGAACGAGAACTGGCGCCGTCTGCCGGACCAGATCGCCAAGGCCAGCGAGATCGAGATCGAGGTGAAGTGGGCGGAGAAGGCCGGCCTCAAACGGGTGACCACCGAGGAGGAGTCGGAGATCGCGGTGGGCACTGAGAGCTGGAGCTTGCCGTATCATCCCTGCATCTCCGAGCTGCTCTATGGCGAGCCGCTCTACCGCCAGCGGCGGGAGATCTGGGGCCTGCCGTTGCCCGCCGTCAACCCCCCGATCTCCGACGCCGCCGTGCCGAGCGCCCCGCCAGACGCCGGGGTCAAGGCCGGTTCATCGCGGGTAGACGGAAGCTCAAACTAGCTCAGACCCAACCAGCGCTGCAGCAGCTCCGGACCGATGAGCAGATAGGCCAGCGCGGCCAGGGCCAGGAACGGTCCGAACGGAACCTGCAGGCGACGGAGCGGCTCGCGGGTCGCGGTCCCACGCTGGCGCCGGCGGGTCAGGAGCGCGATCGGCAGGCTGATGAGCGCGCCGGTGAAGGCCCCCACGAAGACCACGAACGGCAGCGCCCTCCACCCCAGCACCGCGCCGATGGCGGCCAGCAGCTTGCCGTCGCCCAGGCCCAGTCCCTCGCGTTTGAGGACGTAGTAGTAAAAGTCGGCGATGATCCGGAAGAACAGATAGCCGGCGGCGGCACCGATCAGACGCTCGGTCCAGCCCGCCGCGTGGGCCCCGAACGCCGCGAGGAACAGGATCGGAATCGCCGGCAGGGTGATGACGTCCGGCAGCAGCTGGGTCGCGAGGTCGATGAACGACAGCACCACCAGCACGCCCGAGAAGGCGAAATACAGGGCGAAGCGTGCCACCCGGATTCCGTTGGCCTCGGTCGGATCGTTGGCCACGAATCGCCACCAGATCGCGGCCGCCAGCAGCGCCGCGATGAGCTCGACCAGGGGATGTCGCGCCGAGAACGGGGCGCGGCAGCTGCGGCAACGACCGCGGAGAAAAAGGTACGAGAGGATCGGGAGGTTGTCGGCGGCGCGCACCGGTGTCCCACAATTTTCGCAGCGCGAGCCGGGTCGGATCACCGACTCGCCCCGCGGAACGCGATCGATGCAGACGTTGAAGAAGCTCCCCCACAGGGCGCCGAACAGCCCGGCGGCCGCCGTGGCCAGGGGCGACGATAGGAACGCCGCGCTGTCACCCTCACCCATGGTCGGTCGATGCTAAGGTTGGCGGCGCCTTGAAGGGAAATAATGTTGTCGCGCTCGTGCTTTGGGCCAGCCTGGTCTCCGCTGGCGGTTGCCACCGGCGAACGGTCGAGCCGGGGGCGTCTCGCCCGGCGGCCGCGCTCGGGGAGGCGGTGCAGCCGGCGTTCATGGCCCATGCCTTGCGACAGGTCGGGGGGGCGCATTTTCACGGCGTCACGCGCCTGTCTGTCGGCCGGGCGGCCGCGGCGCCGATCTCTGTCGCCACCACCACGGACGTCTGGGTGGACCGAGCGGGGAACTATCGTTTTCACGAGGAGAACGACCGCGACGGCGGCCGCGAGGTGGTCCTGTACGGGCGCGAGCTCTCGGTTGCGCTACGCTATGGGAAGATGATCCGCCGTGTCGCCGAGGAGCCAGAGCCGAGCCGACTGCTCGCCGAAGCCCTGGGGGGACCGGCGGCGGCGCTCGAGCTGGTGACGCCCCAGGCGCGCATCACACCGGCGGGTACCGAGTCGGTTGGTGGCGCCAACGCGACCGCCTACTCGATCGAGCTCGGGGAGGGCGCGGCCCGCGCTTCGGCCGGGGGCGCTGGGTTCTGGGGCCTCCGGGCCTGGCGCGGCACGGTGTCGATCGAGACGGTGACCGGGCGGATGCTCGTCGACGACGCGAGCGGGGCGCTGGTGCGGGCCGATCTGACGGCGACCTTCAAGACGACGGGGCAGGGGCCTGCCGAGCAGGGCTCGCTGGAGGTCCATACGGTCCTCAGCGAGGTCGCCAGCACGCCGCCGGTGGAGGCGCCGGTCGCCGAAGAGCTGGTCTTGCGCCAGCGCACGCTTCCCGAGATGCACGAGCTTCTGCGGGGGATAGCCGAACCTCGAACCGCGGCCGAACCACAGCGCCGCGCGGCGGCTGCGCCCCGCGAGGCGCGGCCATGACCTTCGGCAAGACGCCTCGCGATGATCCGGCGCCCGAGCTGGTGTCGTTGCCGGCACAGGCCGCCTCCGGCGATCCGCGACTCGAGCACCTGGCCGAGAATCGCCGGCTGGTGGTGCGGCGGGCCCTGATCGCGACGGCGGTGGGCGGCATCATCCCCATCCCGGTCCTCGACGACTACTTCGCGGGACGCGTGCGCGCCGGCATGCTGATGAAAATCGGCGAGCGCCGGCAGGTCGACATCGCGCCATCCTCGGCGGAGCTGCTGGGCGATCCGCGCGACGGGAACGCCGTGCGCAACGCGACGATGACGGCCGCGACGCTGCTGGCCCTCAAGCTGGCCTGGCGCAAGTTCTTCGCGGTGCTCGCCCTCGGCCGTCGCGCCGAGGAGATGGCGACCACCTTCCAGCTCGGCATGCTCTTCGATCACTACTGCGCCAAGCTGCACGTCGGTGGCGAGATCGACCGGACGCAGGCGACGCGCCTGCGGGTCACCATCCATGGCGCGCTGGCCGAGTCGGAGCGGGCGGCGCTGGTGACCGCGTTCCGCGAGGGGACCCGGGTGCTGGGCCAGTCGGCGCTGGAGGCGCCAGCCTGGATGAGCGCCAAGGTCGAACGTGCCGCCCACCGTTGGGCCGAAAGTGGCGGCCGGAGCGCCGATCCGGGCGACGGCCTGGACGCCGACGGATCGGGTGTCGAGGCGCGCTGGGTCGATCGCGCGGCCGCCGCGGTCGAAGAGAAGCTCGCGCGGGCCGGCCAGAGCTACCTGCTCGGTCTGGTCACCGCCTTCGAGCGCCGGTTGAAGACGGCCGAGCCGGCCCCGACGCCGCCCGCCGCGAGCCCGGCCTGACAGACCGGGTCTGACGAACCCGGCTGACGAGCTCGGCCTGACGAACCTGGCTGAAGGGAAGGCTGGCCCGGGCGCGGCGGCTTTGCTAAGTTCCAACTAGGTGAAGAAAACTCAGCGGTCGTCGTCAAAGGCAAAAACGGTCAACAAGGGCGCCAAGGCCGCCAAAGCGAAGCGAGCCGAGTCCGCCGGCAAATCGGCCGGCAAGGTGGGGGCCAAGGTGGCCAGCAAGCTAGCCAGCACGATGGCCAGTCGGACGGTGGGGACGGGCCGCGGGCAGTCGCCCGGGCGAAAGCCGCCGGAACGAATCCCGGTGCGGGGCGCCCGCAAATCGAAGGTGAAAGCGCGCGCGCCGCAGGAAGTGGCGGCGCCGGTACGCAACAAGGCCGATCTCGCAGAGACGCGCGCCCTGGCCATCGCGGCCATGGAGGCTGCGCTCGACAAACGGGGGCTCGAGCCGGTGCTGATCGACGTGTCGGCGATGGGGAGCTACACCGACTTCATCGGGGTGGTCAGCGGCCGCAGCGATCGTCAGGTGGACGCCATCGCCGAGAGCGTGTGCATGACGATGAAGGCGGGGGGCCGTCCGCCGCTCGGTCGCGAAGGCACCGGAACCGGCCGCTGGACGTTGCTCGATTTCGGCGCCTTCGTGATCCACGTCTTTTATCACCCGGTGCGCGAGTTCTATGACCTCGAGAGCCTCTGGATCGAGGCGCCGCGGGTGAAGCTCGACGTGCCGCCCGAGGCAACCCTGTCGCAGCCCGACGCCCTGTACGGCGCGCTGTAGTCGCTTCGGGCGACGAGGCTAGGTTACCCTGGCGGCTTGAAGGTCGTCCTCCTGGTCGTCGGCAAGCTGCGGGACAAGAACGTGGCGGCGCTGTGTGACGACTATGTCCTACGGGCGCGGCGCCACTTGCCGATCGAGGTGATCGAGGTCGAGGACGATCAGGCGCTGGCGCGACGCTGGCCAGCGGAAGGCGAGATCATCGCGCTCGAGCCAGGCGGAGAGAGCTGGACGACCGAGCGGTTCGCGCAGCGCCTCGAAGAGCGCATGACCCGCGGCACGCGCAGCCTGACCTTCGCGATCGGCGGGGCGGACGGCCTGCCCGCGGCGCTGGTCACCCGTGCCAGCCTGCGCCTCTCGCTGTCGCCGCTGACTTTGCCGCACCGCCTGGCCCGCCTGATCCTCAGCGAGCAGATCTACCGCGCCCTCACCATCATCCGCCACGAGCCCTACCACCACTGACGGGCCGCCCGGAGTCTCGATTCGAGCATCGAGGTCATTCCCGCCACAAACGGGCTGCCGTGAGCCCCTCTGAGCCAGCGTCGGGCGCTCCGGACACCGTTTGGAGTGGTGAGGTTTCTGGGGTCAATCCGGTCAATCCGGCCTTGGATCGGGGTTTTCGGCGCCGCGGCGGTGTTACTCGCCGCCGGATGCCAGGGTCCCGACGAGGTTTTTCGCGGGATGAGCGGTGCGGGTCTCGGCCCGTCGCCGGGCGGCGGGGCGGGTGGCGGCACGACCGGCGGTAGCGGCAGCGCCGGGCGCGGGGGACAGAGCGGGACAGCCGGAGCGAGC
>CALAOV010000034.1 GCA_937889515.1 uncultured Myxococcales bacterium
CTTTCCCTACACGACGCTCTTCCGATCTCCTGGATGGCGCGCCGGCAGACCGAGCGCCTCGATCCGGGCGCGGTGCTGCCGGGCGCGCGGACGGTGATCGCGCTGGCGATCGCCTATCACCGCCCACCGGCCGAGCGCGCCGCGGTGGCCCGCTATGCTCGCGGCCGCGACTACCACTACGCCCACCGCGACCGGATGCGTGCGTTGCGCAAGCGCCTTCTGGTTCTCGACCCGACGCTCGAAACCTATGCCTCCGTCGACACGGGCGTCGTGATGGAAAAGGCCTGGGCGGAGCTGGCGGGCCTCGGTTGGATCGGCAAGAACGGCTGCCTCATCAACCCCAAGCTCGGCTCCTGGCTCACGCTGTCGGTGATGTTCGTCGACCGGGCCGTCGACGCCTACGACGCTCCGCACGAGCGCCGCTGCGGCGACTGCGCCCTCTGCCTGCCCGCCTGTCCGACGGGGGCCTTCGCCGCACCGGGTGTCGTCGACGCGCGTCGCTGTATCGCCTACCAGAGCATCGAAAATCGCGACGCCGTTCCCGAAGAGCTGCGGGCCGGCTTCGCGGGCCGCATCTTCGGCTGCGACGTCTGCCAGGAGGTCTGCCCCTGGAACCAGCGGCCGGTCCCCGAAGGCGACGCCCGCTTCTCGCCGCGCCCGCTGGCCGAGCTGTCGCCCGCCGAGGTCGCGGGGCTGAGCTCCGAGGAGTTCGAGCGTCTGTCGGCCGGCATGGCTCTGGCCCGCGCCCGATACGACGGCCTGCGCCGCAACGCCCTCTATGCGATCGGCACGGCGCGCGACCGGGGCGCCCGCGCCGTGGTGGACCGCCTGGTAGACGATGCCGCGCCGGTGATTAAAGAAGCAGCCAGGTGGGCCCGAGGACGCCTGGGGGATTGACGCCTCGGGGACTTGTGACCCACGCCAAGTGCGCTACGATCCGCGATGAAATCGGCATGGCCAAACAGCGGGAGGACAAAGACGGCATCGGGACGCTCGTCCGGCCGGTGGCCGAGCGCGACACGATCACCGAGAAGAAGGTCGAGCGTCCGCCCCTTTACGAGGTCATCCTTCATAACGACGACTACACGACGCAGGAGTTCGTGGTCTACGTCCTCATGAAGTACTTCCAGCACGACGGGGTGACCGCTCGAAAAATCATGCTGCACGTTCACACCAAAGGGGTCGGCGTCGCGGGCACCTTCCCCTTCGAGATCGCCGAGACCAAGGCGCACCAGGTCGTACAATTCGCCCGCGAGCACGAGATGCCGCTGCAGGCATCCTTGAGAAAGAGCCCCGAGTCATGACCATGCTGACCCCCGAGCTCGAAGGCGCCATCCGGCAGGCGCTCGACGACGCCACCCAGCGCGGCCACGAATTTTCGGGCCTCGAGCACCTGCTGCTGGCATTGCTCAAGGACGAAAAAACCGCCGAGGTCGTCAAGCACTGCGGCGGGTCGGTCGCCCGGTTGAACAGCAAGCTGGAGACGTTCCTCGACACCGAGATCAAGCCGTTGCCCGAGGAGGACCGCGAGCGCGCGCAGCCGACGCTGGCCTTCGCGCGGGTCATCCAGCGGGCGGTCAACCACGTGCTCGGCGCGGGGAAGGCGCAGGCCAGCGGACCCAACGTCCTGGTCGCGCTGTACGCCGAGCCCGAGTCGCACGCGGTCGCCTTCCTCAAGGACGAGGGGATCGGGCGGCTCGACGTGGTGAGCTACATTTCCCACGGGATCTCCAAGCTGCTGCCGGCCAAGACCGGCGTGCCGGGCGACGGAGAATCGGGGCCGAACGATGAGGACGCGGACGAGGCGCCGGCCGATCCGCTGGCCGCCTTCGCCGTCAACCTGAACGAGCGCGCGCGGGCCGGCGAGATCGACCCACTCATCGGTCGGGCCTCTCAGATCGAACGGGCGCTGCACGTGCTGGCGCGCCGGCGCAAGAACAACCCGCTCTTCGTGGGCGACGCGGGCGTCGGCAAGACCGCCATCGTCGAGGGGCTGGCGCGGCGGATCGAGCTCGGCGAGGCGCCGGCGGCGCTGGCGGGCGCGACCATCTATGCCCTCGACATGGGCGCGATGGTGGCCGGGACGCGCTATCGCGGCGACTTCGAAGAGCGCTTCAAGGCCGTGCTCAAGGCGCTGGCCGAGAAAGAGAACGCCATCGTCTTCATCGACGAGCTGCACACGATCGTCGGCGCGGGCGCCGCGTCGGGCGGCGCCATGGACGCCTCGAACCTGATCAAGCCGGCGCTCGCGAACGGCAAGCTCCGCTGCATCGGGACGACGACGCACAAGGAATACCGCAGCTACATCGAGAAGGACCGGGCGCTGGCCCGGCGTTTCCAGGCCATCGAGGTAGAAGAGCCGTCGATCGAGGAGACCATCAAGGTGCTCACCGGTCTGCGCCCGCGTTACGAAGAGTTCCACGGGGTCTCCTACACCGACAAGTCGCTGCGCTCCGCCGCCGAGCTGTCGTCGCGCTACCTCAACGATCGGCGTCTGCCCGACAAGGCCATCGACCTCATGGACGAGGCGGGCGCGGCGGCCAAGCTCAAGCGCGGGCCCAAGGCGCCCAAGACAGAGAAGGGACCGGACGGAAAAGTCACCGGTCCCCGGCGGCGCGTCCGCAGCCGGGACATCGAGAAGGTCCTCGCGACGATGGCGCGGATTCCGCCCCGTCAGGTCGGGACGGACGACCGCGATCGCCTCGCCAACCTCGAGGGGGAGCTCAAGGCCAAGATCTACGGCCAGGATCCGGCGGTCGAGCGGGTTGCTCAGGCGATCAAGATGAACCGTGCGGGGTTGGGCCTGCCGGAGCGGCCCATCGGTTGCTTCCTCTTCGCCGGGCCGACGGGTGTCGGCAAGACCGAGCTGGCCAAGCAGCTGGCCGAGACGCTGGGCGTGCAGTTCCTGCGCTTCGACATGTCGGAGTACATGGAGCGGCACACGGTCTCGCGTCTCATCGGCGCGCCCCCCGGCTACGTGGGGTTCGACCAGGGGGGGCTGCTCACCGACGCGATTCACCAGAGCCCGCACGCCGTCCTGCTGCTCGACGAGATCGAGAAGGCGCATCCGGATCTCTTCAACCTGCTGCTGCAGGTCATGGACCATGGGTCACTGACCGACAACAACGGGCGCAAGTCCGACTTCCGCCACGTGGTGCTGATCATGACCAGCAACGTCGGCGCCCGGGAGCTGTCGCGCCGTATGCCGGGCTTCGGCACCGGCGGCGACGAGCGCTTCGGCGACACCGACGAGGCGTTCAAGCGGATGTTCTCGCCCGAGTTTCGCAACCGCCTGGACGCCAAGGTCGACTTCGCGCCGCTCGATCCGGCGGTGATGGGGCTCATCGTCGACAAGTTCATCGCCGAGCTGGCCAAGCAGCTCACCGAGCGCAAGGTGAACATCGACCTGTCGCCGGCGGCGCGGGCCTACCTGGCCAAGAAGGGCTACGATCCGATGAACGGGGCGCGTCCGCTCGGCCGGGTGATCCAGGACGAGATCAAGCGGCCGCTCACCGACGAGCTGCTCTTCGGCAAGCTGGCCGGCGGCGGCACCGTGCGCGTCGATGTGGTCGACGACAAGGTGACGTTCGACTCGACCGCCGGCGCCTGAGCGCGACCGCGCCGGCTGACTATCAACCCGTTCGGATCGTCATCGGAACCGCGGCGCGCAGGTGATGCCGCGCCCGCAGCACGACCAGGAGGGGCAACACCTCGCCGATCGCCGCCAGCAGGAAGAGGGTCCGCGGTCCGCTGACGTCGTAGAGCGCGCCGGTGGCGAGGTTGCCACCGGCGGCCCCCAGGTTGATCGACATGACCAGCAACGCCTGGCCCGTCGCGCGCAGCTGGGGCGGGACGGTGGCGGCAATCAGCGCGATGGCCGCGCTCCAGAACATCCCGAAGGTCATCCCGTGCAAGGACTGCAGCAGGATCAGGGCCGTCGGCGAGCGCACGCGGGAGACCGCCAGCCAGCGCAGCGCACTGGCCACGAATGCCGCCGCGAGGAGCGCGTCGAGGCTGAAGCGGACCTGCAGCCGATGAAAACAGAGAAGC
>CALAOV010000035.1 GCA_937889515.1 uncultured Myxococcales bacterium
TCGATGTTGTCCCAGCCCTCTTTGTTGTCGCCGCGCGGCGGGTAGTAGTTGATGCGCACGACGTGGCACATGTTGCCGTAGAGATCGGGATACAGGTGCGGCTGCAGAATGTGCTCGAGCGAGCCGAGCTTCGAGACCTCCTTGGACTTGAACGACTCGGGATCGTCCAGCACCTCGCCGTCGCGGTTGCCGAGGATGTTGGTCGAGTACCAGCCCTCGACGCCCAGCAAGCGGGCCTTGAAGCCCGGGGCCAGGATGGTCTTCATGAGCGTCTGGCCGGTCTTGAAGTCCTTGCCGCAGACCGGGACGTTGTTCTGCTTGGCGAGGGCGAGCAGTGCCGGCGTGTCGACCGTCAGGTTGGGCGCGCCGTTGGCGTAGGGGACGCCGCACTTGAGGGCCGCGTAGGCGTAGATCTGCGACGGCGCGATCTCCGGATCGTTCTCGGCCAGGCCCTTTTCGAACGACGCGATCGTGGCGTGCACGGGCGCCGTGCTCCGGTAGACCTCGGTCGAGCCGCACCAGACCATCACCAGCCGCTCACAGTTGTTGGCCTTCTTGAACGCCTTGATGTCGTCGATGACCTGCTGCGCGAGGTCGGTCTTCGACTTCCCCGTCTTGGCGTGGGTGGCGGTCAGCTTCTTCACGTAAGACTGATCGAACACCGCCTTCATCGGCTTGATGGTCGACAGGAAGTCCTTCAGCTCGGTGAGGTGCTCCTTCGACAGCACGCCCGCCTTGCTGGCCGCGACGAAGGCGTCATCGGGGAAGAGATCCCAGGCGCCGAACACGACGTCTTCGAGCTTGGTGAGCGGCACGAACTCCTTGATGAGCGGCGTGCGGGCGTCGGTGCGCTTGCCGAGCCGGATGGTGCCCATCTGCGTCAGCGAGCCAATCGGCTTGGAGATGCCCCGGCGGATGGCTTCGACGCCGGCCATGAAGGTGGTCGCGACGGCGCCCAATCCGGGGACCAAGATTCCAAGCTTGCCGGTGGCGGGACGGATGTCGATCGGGGTGGAAGAGGATTTCGTGAGAGACATGGGCGCTCCTTTTATAGACGAATGCAGGCCGCTGCAACCCCGGTGCCGCACCCTTTTTGACCCCCGGGGCCGCGGCCGATGCGGGCCTCGACTTGTCCCGCCCGGATCTGTGGTAGAAACCCCCCGCTCTTTTCAACACCTCACCACCAACACCACACGCCTGTCGAGGCGGCCGTGCGTGCCCGCGTTGCCGCTCCTTCGAACGGCGGCGTGGGTTGCGGCTTCCGATGACGCGGGCGGCGGAAACAACGCCAAAGGAAATCGCATGGAACCCAGCACCGAGACCCCGACCGCGGCGCCTGCCGCCACCCTCGACATCGCCCAGCCCGCGCCCAGCGACGCGCCCATCACCATCCGCGAGATGATGGAGGCCGGCGTTCACTTCGGCCACCAGACCAAGCGCTGGAACCCCAAGATGAAGAGCTTCATCTTCGGCGCGCGCAACGGCATCCACATCATCGATCTCCAGCAGACCGTCCGCGCCTTCAAGCGCGCCTATAACTTCCTGGTCTCGAACGTCGCCTCCGGCAAGTCGGTCCTGTTCGTGGGGACCAAGAAGCAGGCCCAGGAGGTCATGCGCGAAGAGGCGCTGCGCGCCGGCCAGTTCTACGTCACCAACCGCTGGCTGGGCGGCACGCTCACCAACTTCAACAGCGTCAAGGGATCGATCGATCGGCTGCACGCCATCGAGAAGATGTCGACCGACGGCACCTTCGAGCGGATGACCAAGAAGGAGGTCCTCGGCATCACGCGCGAGCGCGAGAAGCTGGAGAAGGCGCTGGGCGGCATCAAGAGCATGACCGAGGTTCCGGGCGCGGTGTTCATCGTCGATGTCGTGAAAGAGCACATCGCCGTCACCGAGGCGCGCAAGCTGGAGATCCCGATCGTCGCCATCGTCGACACCAACTGCAACCCGGACCTCATTGACTACCCGATCCCGGGGAACGACGACGCCATCCGGTCGCTCAAGCTGTTCTCGGGCAAGATCGCCGAGGCCTGCCTGCTCGGCCAGAAGGTCGCGCGCGAGCGGGCCAACCAACAGCGCAACGCGCGGGACGAGGGCGGCGGCGGTGAGCCGCAGACCATCCGCGTCTCCTCGGGCGGCGAAGGCCCGCGGGTCGAGGTGGTGTCGCGCCACCGCGGCGAGCTGCCGACGCCGGAAGCGGCGGCGACCCCCGAGGACGAGAGCGACGGCCGCGGCTAGGGCCGCCTTTCACGGCGTCGCACACCAAGATCAGGGAAAAAGAGGACATCGAGCTATGGCTGCGGAAATAACGGCACAGATGATCAAGGACCTGCGCGAGCGAACCAGCGCGGGGATGGCGGACTGCAAGAAGGCGCTGGTCGAGTGCGCCGCCGACATGGACAAGGCCGCCGAGTACCTGCGCAAGAAGGGGATCGCGTCGGCCGACAAGAAGAAGACGCGCATCGCCTCCGAGGGGACGGTGGTGACCTACATGCACGGCTCGCGTATCGGCGTGCTGGCCGAGATCAACTGCGAGACCGACTTCGTGGCGCGCAACGCCGACTTCCAGGCGTTCGCCAAGGAGATCGCCGTGCAGATCGCGGCCATGAGCCCGCAGTACGTGTCGCAGGATGAGATCCCGCCCGCGGTGCTGGAAAAGGAGAAGTCGATCCGTCTGGAGCTGGCCAAGCAGTCGGGCAAGCCCGAGGCGGTGATCCCCAAGATCGTCGACGGGCAGATCGCGAAGTGGGCCAAGGAGGTCTGCCTGCTCGATCAGCTGTGGGTCAAGGATCCGGAGGGGAAGAAGGACATCCGCGCGCTGCTCACCGATCTGGTCGCCAAGACCGGCGAGAACGTGCGCGTGCGGCGGTTCGTCCGCTACGAGGTCGGCGAGGGGCTCGAAAAGCGCGCCGACGATTTCGTGGCCGAGGTCCAGAAACAGTCGGGGACGACCTAGGCCAACGGGCCGCCGGGAATCCTAACGATGGCCAGGGCCAAGGGGAAGGGGACGGAGACGCGGAGAACGACGACGGGGCCGACCCCCGCTCCGTCGCCGGCCGCCCCGTCCGCGCGCCTGAGCGGCAGCGGCGCCGACACCAACCTCACCGCGCTGCCCAGCAAGCTACCCCTCGCCCCGGGCGCCAAGTACCGGCGGATCCTGCTCAAGCTGTCGGGCGAAGCGCTCATGGGGTCGTCCCAGCACGCCATCGATCCGGCGACGCTGGCCCAGATCGCCGACGAGCTGGTCGATGTCCACGGCCTGGGGATCGAGATCGCGCTGGTGCTGGGGGGCGGCAACATCTTCCGCGGCATCGCCGCCAGCTCGGGTGGGATGGATCGGGCCCACGCCGACTACATGGGGATGCTGGCGACGGTGATCAACTCGCTGGCGCTGCAGGATGCCCTCGAGTCGCGCGGGCTGCACACCCGCGTGCTGTCGGCGCTCGAGATGGAGCGCGTCGCCGAGCCCTACATCCGGCGGCGCGCCATCCGCCACCTCGAAAAGGGGCGCCTGGTGATCTTCGCGGCGGGCACCGGCAACCCGTACTTCACCACCGACACGGCGGCCTCGCTGCGCGCCATGGAGATCGGCGCCGAGATCGTGATGAAGGCGACCCGCGTCGACGGCGTCTACGACAAGGACCCGCAGAAGCACAAGGACGCGCGGATGTTCCGGCGGCTGTCCTATCTCGACGTGCTGAACCGGGACCTGGCGGTCATGGACTCGACGGCCATCTCGCTCTGCCGCGACAACAACCTGCCCATTCTAGTTTTCAACATGACCGTCCCGGGGAACATCCGCCGGGTCTTGCTCGGGGAGTCCTTGGGGACCATCGTGGGAAAGGAGATCCGATGATCAACGACATCGTGAAAAGCCTGCAGGGCGATCTCGACAAAGGGATCGACGCCTTCCGGCGCGAGCTGGCCAAGGTGCGGACCGGGCGCGCCAACCTGTCGGTGCTCGACGGCGTGCGCGTCGACTACTACGGCACGCCGACGCCGCTCAACCAGATCGCGTCGCTCAACGTGGCCGACGCGCGTCTCATCACCATCAAGCCCTGGGAGCGCTCGCTCATCCCCGAGATCGAAAAATCGATCCGGGCGGCGCAGCTCGGCCTCAACCCGCAGTCCGACGGCGAGCTGGTGCGGCTGCCGATGCCGGCGCTCACGCAGGAGCGGCGCCAGGAGCTGGTCAAGGTGGTCAAGAAGATGGCCGAGGACGCCCGGGTCGCGCTGCGCGGCGCGCGGCGGGACGCCAACGAGATGATCAAGGAGGCGCTCAAAGAAGGCGCCGTCACCGAAGACGACGAGCGCAAGGGCCTCAAGACGGTCCAGGACGCCACCGACAAGTCGGTGCTCAAGATCGACGAGATCGTCGGAAAAAAAGAAGCCGAGATTCTGGAGGTCTGACCCATGGCACTGCTCTTTCGCGAAGCGCACGCGGCGCCCGACAAGAAGAAGATCAACGAGGAGTGGTTCATCCTCGAGAACGCCGGCGCGCAGTCGATCAACACCGGCGGCCTGCAGGTCATCGCGGCCCGCAAGGGCAAGCGCGGCTCGGTGCTGGGGGTCATCGACCCGGGGTTCATGCTCCAGCCGGGCGAGAAGATCCTGGTGGTCTCGGGCGTGCCGGGGAAAAAATCCCACGGCGAGCCGCCGTCGCGGGAAGGGCTGCGGACCTACCACCTCTTCCAGCGCGATCCACTGCTGCACGGCGACGGCACCCTCCTGCGCCTGGCCATGAACCAGGTCGAGGTCGCGCGCCTGGTCTACGATCCCGCCACGGCGACCGGCGTCGCGTGATAAACCTCGCCCATGCCTAAGTACCAGGTCGACATCCCGCACAGCCTCGCGGTCGACGAGGCGAAGCAGCGGATCTCCGGCGCCACCGAGAAGCTCCAGCGCGACTACGGCGCGGCCTGCGCCTGGAAGGGTGACACCGAGCTGACCGTCTCGCGCAAGGGGCTCGACGCGCGGGTCATCGTCGAACCGTCGCGGGTGCACGTCGATCTCAATCTGGGCTTCTTGCTCACGCCCTTCGCCGAAAAGATCAAGAACGGGATCGCCAAACAGCTCGGCGCCATTCTGGCTGAAGCGCCGCAGGCCTAGGACCCGGCCTTTTCGACGGCGGCGGCGACTTCGGCGTCGGTGGCGTCGGCACCGCCGGTGACGATGCGCGGGACGGCGGCGGGCGTCGTGACGGCGGCGATGCGCGCGTCGCGCTCCCCAAGACCGGGGAGGTAGCCGGCGTCGAGGCCGACCACGTCGCTTTCGATCGCGACCGCGGCGGACGCCGCCAGCGCCTTGCAGCGATCATCCGTCAAGGAGAGACCGAGCGCCGTCAGGACCGACAGCCGCGCCGGATCCCAGACCACCCCCAGCGTCGAGCCCACGAAGGTCTCCAGCAGATCGCCCACCTCGCGGGGGCTCGGCGCCTGCCAGGGGGTGACCCCCACGATCGCCGCCAGCCGGATGCTGGCCCGCTCGGCGGCCCGCACCAGGCGCTCCAACGACCACAGGCAGGCATCCATGATCGCCGGGCCACGCGCGCGTCGCTCCGCCAGCGCGGACGCCAGCAGCAGTCCCCCCGGCTCGTCGGCCTCGACCGCGCGGCGGGCGAAGGCCCGGGCCACCTCGCCAGCGCTGGCCGCCAGGGACACGGCGCCGAAGTCGAGCAGCGCCAGGCGCGCCCCGAACGAGACCCCCACCGACAGACCGACCTCCGCCAGCGCGATCGCCGCCCCGCGCTCGTCGCTCTCCAGCGCCGCCAGCCGCGGCATCCGCTTACCCGCGGCCAGGGCCCGCTCGGGCAGCGGCAGGGTCAGCGTGGGGACCTCGAGACCGAGGCGCAGCGCCGATCCGACCAGGTTGCCCCCGACGACGAGCTCGAGGTCACACCCGCCGCCGAGGTGAACCCCCGCGGCGCCCACTTCGGCCCCGAGGCGGGTGAGCTTCTCGCCGCCGTCGGCCTGCGGCGGCCGAATTTCGGTTGCGAGGAGAACCATCTGCCCGCGCAGGATAGCGCTTTGATTCGGATCTCGACGCTGATATAAATGTCCGTCGCTGTAGTCGGAGGCAGCTCGGTGGGGCCGGATATTGGGGCTCCTGTTCTACCGGAGGTGTTCATGTTGGTTCGCCCAAGCCGGCGTTTGGTCCAGGCCGCAGTTCTCGCGCTCGTCGCTACCGGCTTTCTCGCCACGGCTCGCGCTCAGCTTCAGACCGCTCCGGTCGACCTCCAGATGTTCCGTCCCGCGATGGACTCCAAGGGGTTCATCACGGTCAACTCCTCGGCGATCCTGGGGCAGGGGGACGTCTCGTTCGGTCTGGTCACCTCCTACGCGCGCCAGCCGCTCACGCTGACGGGCACCGGGATGTTCGGGACGCCTGCGCAGCAGAACAAGTTCCAGGTCGGCACGCTGGTCACCCCGTCGCTACAGGGCGCGGTCGGGTTCACCCGCCTGCCCCACCTCGGCTTCGAGCTGGGCGTGATCCTGCCGATGGCGATCATCTCGGGGCAGAGCTACCCGAGCAATCCAGGGACCGCCGCGCCCAACAGCGGACAGGACTGGACCTTCACCAGCCAGGGTCTGGGGGATCTCCAGGTCCACCCCAAGATCCGGCTCATGAACGCGACCCGGAACGGCCTCGGGCTGGCGCTCATCCCGTCGATCATCTTCCCCACCGGCGACAAGAGCACCTTCTTCGGTGAAGGGCAGACCATCTTCCAGCCCACCGCCGTCCTCGACACCGAGCTCGGGTACCTGGGGCGCTTCCGCGCCGCCATCAACGGCGGCATGCGGATCCGCCCGCACCACTCGGTGTTCACCGACAACACGGCGGCGTTTGTGACCGGCCCGACGACCACGCCGATGTTCATGGGCAACCCCATCGCCACCAACGCCGGCATCGACCTCGGCAGCGAGTTCCTGGGGAGCTTCGGTGTCTCTTACGGCATCGTGCCGCAGAAGTTCGACCTGGTGGGCGAGATCTACGGCAGCTACGGCACCAAGTCGCTCAAGCTCAACCCCGACATGACCAGCAGCAAGCTCGGCCCGACGGCCGAGGCGATCGCTGGCATCAAGCTTTATCTCGCGCGCAACTCGTTCTTCGAGATCGGCGGCGGCTGGCGGGTGGCCGACGCCTACGGCGGCGCCGCGCCGCGCGCCTTCATCGGCTTCATCTTCGAGCCGTCGATCGGCGACCGCGACGGCGACGGCTACAAGGACGACGTAGACCAGTGCCCCGACGATCCCGAGGACTTCGACGACTTCGAGGACGCCGACGGCTGCCCCGATCCCGACAACGACAAGGACGGCATCCCGGACGTCGACGACAAGTGCCCGAACGATCCGGAGACCAAGAACGGGTACCAGGACGCCGACGGCTGCCCCGACAACACCACCTTCGACCGCGACGGAGACGGCATCCCCGACGATGTCGACAAGTGCCCCGACGATCCCGAGGACAAGGACAACTTCGAGGACGCCGACGGTTGTCCCGATCCGGACAACGACAAGGACGGGATCCCCGACAAGAACGATCTCTGTCCCAACGATCCGGAGGACAAGGACGGCTTCGAGGACAACGACGGTTGCCCCGATCCGGACAACGACCACGACCGGATCCTGGACAAGGACGACAAGTGCCCGAACGAGCCCGAGACCTATAACGGGTATCAGGACGCGGACGGCTGCCCCGACAAGGGGAAGGTCATCATCCACAAGGGCAAGCTCGAGATCCTCGACAAGATCTACTTCGAGACCGACAAGGACGAGATCAAGTCGGTGTCGTTCCCGCTGCTCGACGCGATCGCGGCCACGCTCAACGGGAACCCGCAGATCGATCTCATCGAGATCCAGGGGCACGCCGACGAGCGCGGCGACGACGCCCACAACCTCGACCTGACCGAGCGGCGCGCGCACTCCGTGCGGGTCGCGCTCGAACAGAGAAACGTGCTGCCCGGGCGGATGAAGAGCCACGGCTACGGCGAGACCAAACCGATCTGCATGCAGCACAACGAAGACTGCTGGAGCCAGAACCGTCGCGTCGAATTCATCATCCTGAAACGCAGCGACGAAGCGCACCTGCAGGGCGGCGAAGGTCAGTAACCCCACCCTGCGGCCGGGGATTGACGCAACGGGCGAATTTCACAGGGATTTCCCCGGGAGAAGCGCCGCCGGGGGATTCGTCGAAAAATCGTCACCCCGCCGCTTGACTTGGGGGCGGCTTACGCTAAAAAATGCGCGCCTTTCCGTGCGGCGGATACTCCTTTGCCTTTAGTTCCTAGGGAGAAGATCGACGACGTACGGGACCGGACAAATATTGTCGATATCGTCAAGCGTCATGTGGAGCTCAAGCGGGCGGGAACGGGGAGCTGGAAGGGGTTGTGCCCTTTCCACAGCGAGAAAACACCCTCGTTCACGGTCCACGAGCCCCGTCAGTTCTTCCATTGTTTCGGCTGCGATGAAAAAGGTGACGTCATAAGCTTTCTGGTCAAGGTCGAGCAGCGTCCCTTCATGGACGTCTTGACCGACCTGGCCAGCCTGGCGGGCGTCGATCTGGATATCCGCCCGCTCACACCGGCCGAGCGACGCGAGAAGCAGGAAAGGGAGTCCGAGGAGGAACGCATGTATCGCGCGCTCGATCTAGCCACTGGCTACTTCGAGCAGCAGTACCTGTCGCCCGCGGGCGCGGCTGCGCGAGCCTACGTCGAGGGCCGCGGCATCGGCCAGGCGGTGCGCGAGCGCTTCCGCGTCGGCTACGCGCCGGCGCGCTGGGACGGCCTCTCGTCATTCATGGCGGACCACAAAATCCCTTGGTCCGTTCTCGAGGACCTGGGCCTGGTGGGGGTGAACGAGCGGGGTCGCTACGACTTCTTCCGGGACCGGGTGATGCTGCCGGTCATCGATCGGCAAAAGCGGGTGATCGGTTTTGGTGGACGACTGCTCGATCCCGAGGCCAAGGACCGTAAATACGTCAACTCATCGGAGTCGAGGCTCTTCCATAAGAAAAAGTCGCTCTACGGCCTGCACGCGGCGCTGGACGCCATCCGCCGCAGCGGAACCGCCATCGTCGTCGAGGGGAACTTCGACGTGCTGGCGCTGCACGAGGCCGGGATCGAAGAGGCGGTCGCCCCGATGGGCACCGCGCTCACCGTGGAGCAGGTGGCGGAGCTGGGTCGCCTGGCCGGCAAGACCGTGACCGTCGTGTTCGACGGCGACGCCGCCGGCCAGCGCGCCGGGCAAAAGGCGATCCCGCTCTTCGTCGACGCCGACGTCGACGGCCGGGTGGCGCGGCTACCGGCCGGGATCGACCCCGACGACTTCGTGCGCGGCACTTCCGACGGCGCCGCCGCCTTCCGCCGGCTGCTCGAAGGCGCGCGACCCATGCTCGATCAGTTCATCCAGGATGCCGCCGACGAGAGCAGCATCCCCGGCAAGATCGCCACCTTGGAACGGGTGGCGGAGCTGCTGGTGCGGGTCAGGAACCAGACGAAACGCGAGCTGTACGCGGCCCAGCTTGCAACTGTCTTGGGAATGACGTCGGCACAAGTCACGCGCGCGCTGCGCGAGGCCGCCGCCCAGGCGGCCAAGGTGGGCGCCAGCCGCCCGGCGGCGCAGGCGGCAGAGGTGTCCGCGGCCGCCGGTACCGCCCCGTCGCCGGTGGTCGCCGCGCACCTGCCCTCGGAGGAGCTTCACCTCCTGGTCTTGCTGGTCTGCCATCCGGAGCTCCTGGCCAATCCGGAGGCGGCCCGCGCCGGCCAGCTCCTCATCGACCCGAGCTTGCGGCGCGCCTTCCGCGTCGCCAACGAACAGCTGGCCGCCGACAAGCGGATCGACGTGCCCGCCTGGCTGGAATCGGCGTCGCCCGAGGTGCGCGCGACGCTGGCGGGGGCCATGATGGATCCGGGGATCTCGTCCGCGCCCGATCCGTCCGCGCAGCTCCGCAAGCTGGCGCTCAAACTCGAGACCATGCGGGTAATTGCGGAGATGACAGAGAACGAACGGCAGCTCAAAGAGGCGCGGACGCGCGGGGATGAAGCGACGATACGCGCGCTGTCGGTGAGGGGAATCGAGCTTCGGCAAACAAAAGAGAGGCTCCAGGCAGCCTCGCAAAGGCCTTAGGGACCATGGAACACGATACGTTCGACAACGAATCCGACAACGACGACACCGACGACGAGGAGGTGCCTCGTACGCCGCGGCCTCCCAAGAACGGTGCCGGCGCGCCCAAGAAGAAAGCCTCGACCTCCAACAAGGAGAGCGAGCGCAAGAAGCGCGAGCTCATCACGATGGGCAAGGCCAAGGGCTTTTTGACCTACGACGAGGTCAACGAGCACATGCCGGAGAACATCGTGTCGTCCGATCAGATGGACGACTGGCTGTCCGCCTTTTCGGGTGAAGGGATCGAGATCGTCGATTCGTCTTCGAAGCTCAAGGTCGCCGAGAAGGGCGAAGGGGCCGACGCCGAGGAAGAGGAAGAGGAAGAGGTCGAGGCCAAGAAAGAGGAGCCCGAGGAAGAGGAAGACGCCGACGGCTACTCGAAGACCAACGACCCGGTGCGCATGTACCTGCGCAAGATGGGGTCGGTGTCGCTGCTCACCCGCGAGGGCGAGGTCGAGATCGCCAAGCGCATCGAGGACGG
>CALAOV010000036.1 GCA_937889515.1 uncultured Myxococcales bacterium
CGTCACCACCGGCGAGGGAGCCGGCGCGGCCACCGGTTTCGCGGCTGGTGCGGCGGCCGGCGCCGCAGGTGTGGGCGCCGGCTGGCTGGTAGCGTTACCAGCATTGGGGCCCGCGGGGGCCTGCGCCGCTGCGCCGGTCGCGCCGGCGACTTGCGCCTGCGCGCTCTGCGCCCACAGTGCTCCGAAAACCACGACTGCCCTCAACATTGGCTTCATAGGCGAACCGTCCTTGGGTGCGGTGAGGGCGCGAGTGTCCGGACTCTGCTCCCCGCTGTCAACTCTTCTTTGCCCGGTCGGAGCCCGCTGATCTCGCGCCCACGAATGCCGTCTTGACGAACTCCCGCGGTGCTGGCTATCTACGCGGGCGGCGGCGCGGTTCGTGTCGTCAAACGGGGGTCATCGATGAACCGACAATTCAATCTGTGTCTGCTCGCGCTGCTCGGTGTCTTTCCGACGGTGTCCGCTGGTTGCGTTACCCCGGGCTCCCATCCGGAAAGCGCTCAAGGCGCCGCGCTCAAGGAGTGCGGCCCCGACGGCGTCATCGATGATTTCGAGGACAACAACAACCAGATCACCGTCAGCGGCGATCGCGGCGGCTACTGGTACACCTACGCCGACGCCAAGGGGTCGACGGTCTCGCCCGAGCCCGGCGATCAGGGCGGCGTCTTCGCGCCCGTCGAGGGGGGCCACGAATCGAAGTACGCCGTCGAGGTGAAGGGGAAGCTGGCGGGCAGCTCGATCGTGTACGCCGCGATGGGCCTCAACTTCGAAGATCCCAAGGGTCCCTACGACGCCTCCAAATATGCCGGCATCACCTTCTTTGCCAAGCGCAGCGCCATCTCGGTCGGCAAGCTCACCGTGAAGATGCCGGACGGGAACACCGACCCCGACGGTGGCGGTTGCAGCGCCTGCTACAACGACTTCGGCTACACCATCACCGTCGGCGAGCAGTGGACGCGCTACGTGCTCCCCTTCCACGATCTGAAGCAGGAGCCGGACTGGGGCGCGCCCCGCAAGCCGCACGTCGACGCCAGCAAGCTCTTCGCGATCCACTTCGAAGCCAAGACGCCCGGGGGGGAATACGACTTCTTCGTCGACGACATCGCCTTCATTTGTAAGGGACCCTGAGAGAGTCCCTGGCCCCCCGCGATGAGCTCGGACGAGCAAAGCTCGTCCTCCCTCGACGCGATCGTCGGATTGGGTCCCTGGCCCCCCGCGATGAGCTCGGACGAGCAGAGCTCGTCCTCCCTCGACGCGATCGTCGGGTTGGTCAGCGCCAGCCGGTGGCGGCGCGGATGATGGACTCGAGATCGCGGGCCATCGCGGCGTGCTGGGCGGCGGTGGGGTGCTCGTTGCAGGCGTCGCCGGGATAGTGCGTCGCGGGGACCGCCTGCACGCGCGGATCGCCGAGGCGGCGTACGGTCTCCGCGATGTACGCGCGCAGGATTGTCTTTTGGGGACGCGCCGGATCAACCTCGTCGTTCACGATCGCCCCTTCCGTCAGCAGGATCTGCGCGTTCGGCGCTCGGGCGCGGATCGCGCGCACAAAGTCGACGTAGGCCACGACGAATGCCTCGCGCTCGGGGAGCGCGCCCAGCGCCAGGTTGAAGTCGTTGGTGCCCACCGAGACCACCACCAGGTCGGGGACATAACCGGCATGATCCCAGCGCGAGGCTCTGGTGTCGGTCGGAACGGCGACCTCGAAGAGCTGTGGGGCGTTGAGCAGATTCTTCTTGCCCCGCCAGTCTCGGGTCAACCCCCGCCCCCCGTAACAGACCAGCGCCACCTGCGCGTCGAGGGCGCGGCCCAGCAGCATCCCGTACGACAGATAGGCGTTCGAGGTCCCGGCGGTATCGATCTTCGCCGCGGCGGCGCAGTCGGGCCCACGATCGACGCGCTCGCCGCAGGTGACCGAATCACCGATGAACAGCAGACGCCGCTCGGGCCAGGGCGCGGGCGGCAGGAGGCGGCCGCCCGGGGCGAGGACCAGTCCGCGCACGGTGACGACCCCTTGCCAGGTCTCGGTGCGGTGAACGATCTCCAGATCGTGGACGCCCGGTGGCAGTCCCGCGGTCAGCACCACCTCGCTGTCACCCTTGGCGAGGCGGATCACGCGCGGCGCGCCGCCGTCGACCAGAACGCCGAGACGGCTCACGCCGCTGGTGGCGCCCACCCGCATCGCGATCGACGGCCCTTCGAAGCGCAGACGGAGCGTCACGCCGGGATAGCCGAAGCGCAGCGCGCCGCCGGGTCGATCGACGCGACCCATGACCGCGAGGCGCGGATCATCCGGCCGAACCAGGCGATTGCCGGCGCACGAGAGCGTCGCGAGCGCGGTCAACGTCACAGCCAGCGCGCGGGCGCCGTGATATCCCTGGTGTCGAGCCGGAGAATTCATCGGATGCGCGCGACTGTTCATAGACCGTGGCGGACACCGGGGCCAGGACCGCGCTGGCGGGTGGTCCTCGGGATCGCGGCCGGCATCACCGCCGGTGCCGCGCTGAGCGGTTGCCCCAAGAATCCGACCATCGTCCTCACCACCGTCAGCGCCGACCAGACCGTGCCGCTGCTGACGCAGATCAACTTGAGCCTCTCGAGCAGCGCGGATCCGAGCGTTCACGTCTCCTCCAGTCTGGTTTCGTCCTATCCGGGCCTCTACGACGGGGGCCTGCCGCCGTTCGGGTTTCCCGCCCAGTTCCCGATCAGCGTCGATCCCGACTATCTCTCCGGCTCGGTGATCGTCCGGGTCGACGGCGTCGACAACGATACCGGCACGATCCTCGCGACGGGAAGCACGCCCGCCGAGGTGGTCCCGGACCAGCAAACGGAAGCCTCGCTCACGCTCACCGCCGTCGGCCACTGCGCGAGCGATGGCGGCGACGCCGGCGCCGCCTGTGACGGCGGCGCGGACGCGCGCACGGATACCGGCCCCGGCGGCGGCTGACCTCCCGGCCGCCGCGCCTGGTCCGGCGCGACCACGCCGATCAGAGCCCGGTCACGTGCGTATAAAAAGTGTTGGCAAAATCGCTGTTGGGAACGGCCGTGTTGTAGTTCGACACCAGCGACCAGGGCGATCCGTGCGACGTTGCCGACGACGGCGTGCAGGGGCCGAAGGCGTTCCACGACCAGGCCAGGTACCCGGAGGCGTTGGCGTCCAGCCAGGCCATGAGCGGCGTGATGAACGTTCCCGCGCAGTCGCTCTCGCCGATCTCGGTCGCCACCAGCGGCACCGCCGCAGCCACCATCGCGGGGGACATGTCGTAGCAATTCTCCGACATGCAGGCGTTGTTGCTGTAAATGTGCCAGGCGGCGCCCAAGTTGCCGTCCACGGGCGCGTACGCCAGCCACTGCGACAGCGCGTTCGAGTATTCGAGGCCGCCCAGCAGCACCAGATTCGTCGCGTGGGCGTCGTTTCGGATGGCCGCGAGCAGCGCCGTCATCCCGGCAGACTGATACGTGACCGGCGTCGCGCCGGTTGCGACCGCCTCGTTGGTGGTGCAACCATCCCGCCAGCAGGTCCACCCCGCGTCCGAGTCGTGGTTCGAATCGGGGTAGGGCTCGTTGTAGATCTCGAAGATGACGCCGGTGTCGCCGGCGTAGGTGGTCGCGACGTCGGTCCAGAAGGCCGGCGCGTGGTCGGCGTCCGGCATCGGTTGCTGCCGGGTCGCCAACGTGGCACCGGGCCCCACCCAGTGCAGCTCGAGAATCGGAATCAGACCGTACGCGTGCAAGAGCGTGACGTAAGCCGCGATGGCGTTTTTGTAATAGGTTCCGGAGCTCATGGCGGGCGAGCCGTTGATTCCCAGCCAGCACGATTCGTTGAGCGGCACGCGGACGGCGTTGAGTTTCCAGGAGGCGATCGCGGCGACCGACGGCTCGTCGAAAGGCCCGTCGAAGATCGTCATCGCCGTCTGGACGCACTTGTACTCGGTGCCCGAGCGGTTGGCGCCGTGCAGAACGATGGTCTGCCCGTTGCCGTCCTGGATCTGATTGCCGACGGCGTGCAGGCCGGTCGGGAAGGTGGCGACCGGCTTGACCGGGGTCGGCATCGGGTAAACGCCCCCGTCGGGGACGGCCGCCAGCATGCTGTTCTGGTTGGGATCGCCGCCGCAACCGGTGACCGAGGCCAGCGCCAGCGCCGCCAACGCGCCCGAATAGGCTCGATTCAACATTCTTTAGGGCAACCTCTCTAGTGATAGAGGGCGGTGATCGCCGGCGCCGTCGCCCACAGGGTGTTCATCTCCTGCAGGCCGACGTCGTTGGGGTGCAGGTTGTCGGTCATCCGCGGAGGATTCGAGTTTCCACACGGCGGGCAGGTAAAATCGGCCTGATTGGCATTGAAGTAGCCGTAGAAGTCGGGCCCGGTCAGGAGGCCATTCGAAGCGGTGAGGCTGTCGATGGCGGTGTTGTACGACGGGATGTCGTCGTGGCTTCCATCTCCCGAATAGGGGATGTGCGGGATGATGGCGATGCGTCCCGCGGCCTGCACCATGTCGATCATCGACTGCATGTTGCTCTGGAAGGTGGCGACCGGGACCAGGCCATTTGCCGCGTCGTTGGTTCCGTAGCCGAGCAGGAAGAACCGATAGTCGGGGTTGAGCGCGAGATCCGCCGCCAGCCGCGCCACACCGTCGCTGGACTTCTCGCCGCCGATGCCGCCGTTGATCATGGCCGGGAAATACGACGGAAAGGTGGTGTTGATGGCGGCCGCAAAGCTCGGCTGGTGCGCGGTCGCCCGGTCATAGGCGAAGGCGGTGATGCTGTCCCCCATGAAGAACCAGGTGTCGTCCGGGATGCCGGTGGGCGTCGCCGAGATGTCGTGAACGTCGATCTCGCCGAGCTGGACGCCGTTCGAGCTCTCGTTGGGGGGCGCGGCGGTGATGGTCATCCTGACCCAGGACATGCCGGTGAAGTCGAACGAGTGCGCCCGCGTCCGGACCTGATTCCCGGTCACCGTGACGACGTTCTTCCAGGTTCCGTCCGTGCCGGTGGTCGAATCGGCGGAGGTCTCGATGGTGTAGTCGGCGGGAAAACCGTAGACCATGGCGGTGGTTGGATCTTGATAGTTGTACGTCCCTCCATCGTCCCAGCTCAGCAACACCCGGGTCGGGCCCGCGGCAAGCTGGATGGTCGCCGATGCCGGCAGCGTGCCGACGTTCCAGCCCGACGCGTGGTAGTTGCCGTCGATCAGGTTGCCGGCCGACCCCGGATAGGCGTGACCGCTCCGCGAGATGAGCGGATTCGGATGCGCGACCGCCAACCCGGCAGCGCCGTCGCTGCAGGCGGCCGCCGGGAGCGCCGCGCCGATTAAGAGAGAGCCGAATTTCCGCATGACGCGGAGTGAAGCAGAAACACCGAGGCTTGACAACCGCGCGGGGCCGTCCGCGCGGGTCGCGGCGCGAGCTGCGGCGCGAGTTGCGGGGGTCGACGGCTCAGCCTACGGACGACGCGCCGGTCGGTCCGCTCGCCGCGCCCACCTCCGGCATCGTGAACCAGAAGGTCGCGCCCTTGCCGGGCTCGCTCTCGACCCAGATCCGGCCGCCGTGGGCGGCGACGATCCCGCGGGCGATCGCCAGGCCCAGGCCGGAGCCTTTGTAGAGCGCGTCGCCGCTGCGCCAGTAGCGTTCGAACAGGTGCTGGACGTCCTCGGCTGCGATGCCGGGGCCGTCGTCGGAAACGGCGAACCGGAGCTCGTGGTCGCCCGCCTCGACGCGCAGCCGGATGTGCCCGCCTGCGCTGGCGACCTTGATCGCGTTGGCGACCAAGTTGGAGAGGACCTGAAGGACGCGATCGCGATCGCAATAGGCCTTCGGTAGGAGCGATCCAACCTCGGCGGTGAGCTCGAGCCGATTCTCTGCGGTGGCGACTTCGAAGCCAGCCACGGTCTCTTGGAGCAGCGGGCCCGGATCCTCTGCCCGGCAGTGGATCGCGAGGCGGCCGTTCTCGATGTTCCCGAAGTCGAGGAGGTCCTCGATGAGCCGCGCCATGCGCTCGGCCGCGCGATGGATTCGCCCCACGGCCGTTGGAAAGCCGCGCCGCCGCTCCTCGGCGGGCGGTCTCCTCGAGAGAATGGCGGTGGTCATCAGGATCGTCGTGAGGGGATTCCTCAGGTCGTGGGTGACGATCGCGAGGATGTGCTCGCGCACCCGCACGGCCTGTTGCGCCCGCTCGTAGAGGCTGGCGTTCTCGGCGGCCAGCGCCGCGGACGTGTCTCTCGAGATCTCGGCGAGGATCAGCTCCCGCCCGGTGGTCGCCCCGATCGTCTCGGCGCGGATCCGTCCCGATTCGGCGTCCTCCCGCCGGGCGATGTCTCGCTGCCAGGCGTGGTCTCGGTCGAGCGCGATCGCGAGCTGGTTGGCGATCGCGCCGACGAACATCAGGTCCCCCTTGTCGAGGGCCCGGGCCCCCTCCAGGGTCAGCGTGCCGAAGGTCGGGCGATGGGGCACGACCAGCGGGATCACGACGAACCGCCGACGAAGGTTCTCCCCGCTCTCCGGCTGGTGGGGCAGGGTGGTCTTTCCCGTCCGCTCGCTCAGGCGGAGCGATTCGGGCGAGTCGGCGCCGATCAAGTAACTGTGCGCTGCCTCCGCCTGGTCCTTGACGGATTGCAGCTCGGCGGAGGTCTGACCCTCCGACGGCCAGACGATCATCTGGGAGTGGTCGCCTTCCGCCTCGATGAGAATGGCGCTCCGCAACGGGATCGTCTTGGTGACGATGCCCAGGGCGGGCTCGAAGGTTTGCTCGATGCTCGTGAAGGTCGCGAACAGCTTGCTGATCTCGTAGAGGTGCTCGAGTCGTCCGTGGGTCGGCTCCGAAATGGCAGCCGGACCGATCATGTGCCCTCGGCGGGCGTCGGGCGACGCGTTTCGATGCGCATCCCCCCTTGGCCGACGGTGACGGCGTGTGTCCCCCGATCGTGGTCGCTGCCGCGTGTCTTCACGATCGTCAGCCTGGGCGCCAGGCGACCGTCCGCTTCCTCGTATCGAAGCATCAGGATGTTGTCGGCGATGGGCGAGAGGCCCAGCTCGGTCACGCGTTCGGTCGAGTAGAGGTTCGGCGCTTCCAGGGTGAGGACGCTCGTGATGTCGAGTGTCTTGAAGCGAACCATCAGCTTGTAGAGCACGTGGCGAAGCTCGTCGATGGGCGTGCGCTCCGTCAGCATCTGCGTGGCGGCATCGAGCACCACCCGGGAGGCCTTCAGAGCTTTGAGCCGATCCGCCAAGACGGTCAGGAACTGCCCCGCCCGGAGGTTCTCCCGCGAGACGTACAGAATCTGGAGCATCCCGGCGTCGACCGCCGTTCGGAGGGGTAGCCCCATCGCCTCGGCGCCGGCCAAAAGTTGTTCGGGCCCCTCCTCGAGGGTGACGTAGAGGCCACGCTCCTTCCGGCTGGCGCCCTCGAGGAGGAACTGCAATCCGAACACGCTCTTTCCGACGCCCGCGCTACCCGAGACGAGGGTGACGCTCCGCTTTAACAAACCACCGCGCAGGAGCGTGTCGAGACCAGGAATCCCGGACCCGAGCCGCGTCGCAACCTCCAGCGCGGGCGGGGGCGCGTCCGCTGGCAGATCGTCCCCATAGCGCGGGAAGACCGAGACGCCGCCCGGTCCGATCACCAGGTTGTGCCGCCCCTTGAGGTGCGCGGTGTTCCGGAGCTTGTACACCTCGATGTAGCGCTGGCGCTCCAGTCCTTCCTCGGTGGAGCTCAGGATGATCACCCCATCGACCACGGTCTCTTCGACCCCGAACCGGCTGACCTGGTCGGACCCGTAGGGAATGTCGGTGGGAAGGAAGCCGACGGCGCCGGCGTTCTGGATGATGCTGCCGAGCTGAAAGACCTTTTCGCGGCTGAGCTGCGCGTCCGTCACCTTGTGGAGGAACACCGAAATGGAATCGACGACCACGCGTTTGGCCTTCATGGCCTCGATGCGCTTCTGAATCATCAAGAGATGGGCCTCGACCATGATGTCGGGCTGCGGGATGAAGACGATTTCGATCATGCCGCGGTCGATCTCACGGCCGAGATCCCAGCCGAGACCTTGCGCGGCGGCGCGGAGCCGTTCCTCGGTTTCCTCGAAAGAGAACAGGATCCCCTTCTCGCCCGCCTGAGCGCCTCGATAGATGAATTCGAGTGAGAGGACCGTCTTGCCGGTCCCCGCGACGCCGCTGATGAGCAGGCTGGAGCCCCAGGGGATGCCGGGGCCGATGATCTCATCGAGCTTGGCGATGTGGGTCTGGCAGCGCTCGGGCTGGCCACCCGCAGCCGGCTCGCGTTTGATCGAGAGGCGCGAGGCGAAGACTTCGACGCCGTCGGAGGTGATCAGGAACGGGTGGTCGTCCCGACTGTGGTTCGTCCCGCGCATCTTGATGATCTTGAAGAAGCGCTGGTTCTCGCCCAGCGACTCCCGCTGCGAGAGGATCGCCAAGCCATCGACGATGGAGAAAAGGGGATTGCTGGCCACATCGTTCGGCCCGTACTCGCCGAGGAGAAGCGCGGTGGCCTCCCAGGCCATCAGCGTAACCGCGATTTCATAGCCAAACTTTCGGAGCTCTTCCTTGGACTTGGCCAGGTCGTCGAAGACCTTGAAGCTGTCGATGACGACGATGCTCGGCTTGACCTTCTTGAGCTGCTCCATGATGAGGGCCGAGACCGCTTCGAGCCCTTTCGTGCGCAGCATGACGCCGAGGTCGACGAACTGGATGCTCCCGTCGAGCTTCTTGGCGTCGAAGAACGAAAGCTGCTTGAGGTAGAGCAGGCTCTTGGCGGTCGGCTCCGAGAGCGTGCCGAAGACCAGCACGCGATTCTTGGGCGTGGCGTTGTGGAAGCAGATCTGCAGCGACAGGATGGTCTTTCCAGAGCCGGGCGAGCCGCCCACCACCATCACCGATCCCTTGGGCAGGCCCCCGTTGAAGATCGCATCGAGGTTGGGCACGCCGGTCGGCAGGCGCGGAATGCCAGCTATTTTCTCCATGACTTCTTCCCCTCGTCCTCGGCGCCCCCGGTGGCGGTTGGCTGACCCGGCGTCGCTTTCCCGACGCGGATCGCCTCTGGAACTACGACGTTGTAGATCTCGGCGTGCAGCTCCGGCGTGAGAATTTCGGCGGTCAGATTGCCGAGCACGGTCAGCAGCTCCACCAGCACGAAGCGGGTCGCCTCCCGCAGCTCGGAGGCCTCCACCGACCCGATGCGCTCGCGCAGCTCGCGACACTGGATCCCGCCCGACGGCTCGACCTTGAGCGACCACAGGAGGGAGTACTTCTCGGAGGCGTTGTGCAGCACCCGTTCGGCGATCGCGGTGAGCGTGACCTCGCCCAGCGTGGTCTTGGTCCGCGTCCACAGCGCGCCCAGCGCCGCTTCGAAGAGGCGCAGCAGGCTCTCGGACGACAGTCCCTTGCCGGATCGCTCGAGCCAGGCGTCTACGCAGGCCGCATGTCGACCTCCGTCAAGCACCGGCCCACCGCTGATCTTCTGACGACGGCGTCAGCAGCGAAGGACGAACAACCGACCGACACGCCATCTTTGCCCACCCATCGCTTTCTCCGCAAACGCCTGCTTCTGGACCTGCCGTTCGGCCAGGTCACCAAAAGCTGTGGCATGGGCGATGAGCGGGCCGAACCTGACCCACCAAGCTGGAGCATCCGGCCGCGACCCCGCAAGGTCAAGTCATTATCGTGTCGGGATAATCGCGTAGTCGGTAACGTTTTCAGGGGCTTACGCTAGCCCAGGCCGGGTTGTCCGTCACCATGTCGGTCAAGAATTGCTGCACGGTGACGCCGGTGCTGGCCAGCAGGGGCGCGGGCCACAGCTCGTGACCCGCGGCGTCGTCCAGGAAATATCGCAGGCTCGGGTTCGGCGTGACCTGCGCGGCGAGCATCTCGTCGAGGCCGGTCGTGAACTCGGCGGTCGTGATCCCGTCGAAGATTGGAATGACCGAGTCCTGCGTGTACGACAGGAGCGCGCCGCGACTCCCCGGGAACGCCTGGGCATAGAAGCCGAAGATGGCGCTCAGATCTTCCGCGCAGCCGGTGCAGCCCGGCGGCAGGGTCGCGGCCAGGTTCCACTGGGTGGCCTGCATCGCCTGGAATCCCCCGACCTCTTCGCTCACCACGTCGGGCGACATCAGGGTGCCGGAGTCGTCGATCATGTCGACGCGGATCGATCCGAAGGCCTGCTGGCTCTGCCACCAGTTGAAGAGCGCGCCGTAGCCGCCCGCGCTGCTGCCGGCCAGGATCACGCGATCGGCGGTGGCGAAGGTCGGCACCAGGCGTTTCAGATAGGCGGCGAAGTTCAGCGACCCCACGTGCCTCGCGGTGTGGGCCCCGTACTGCACCACGTTGTTGCCGGCGTGCGCGTCGCCGGTGCAGTAGGGGACGAAGACGTAGCTATAGTTCTTGAACGGATTGTCGGCGGCGGTGCGATCGAAAAAGCCGCCGGGCTTCGCCAGGCCGGCGGTGTTTGCGTCGTCGGTCTGGAAGGTCGCCGCCGAGTAGCCGGTGGTGAAGTTTGCCGCCAGCATCTCGGTGTAGCAGGTCGCCTCGGTCCAACACGCGCCGCCCCCTTCGAGGTAGACGAGCGGGCGGGCGTCGGCGGCTCCCAGGTTGACGCCGATTCCGGTGGTGGACCCGTCGGCGCAGACGGCATCCGGGAAGGGGATCCAGGTCCATTGTCCCGCCGCCGCGGCGATCGGCCCCGTCGGCGCGGGGCCGGGGCCGGAGCCGCCGCAGCCCAGGGGGATCAGGAGGCCGGCGACGAGGCCGGCCACCCGGACGGGGCGGAGGATGGGGACGAACCGTTCAGACACCGCGAAGCACTCGCCCGCCAAAGACTCGCTCCGGAGGAGGGTTTCGAACCCCCGACCCGGCGGTTAACAGCCGCCTGCTCTGCCACTGAGCTACTCCGGAATAAGGACGGCCCATTATGAGGAGCGGCTTTCGTCAGTCAAGTGAAGTCCGGGTTTTCGGTCGGTCACGACCGCGCTCACGTGCCGGCAGGCCGCCAGCCCAAAAGGCGGACGGCGTTGTCGAAGTAGATCTTGCGCAGGATCGCCTCGGACAATCCGATCCCGTCGATCTTCCAGCGGCCCTGGATGGGGGTGGGGCTCTCGAACTGGCGGTCCAGGGTTTCGAAGTAGCGCCAGGTCTCCGTGAAGAAGCGGACCTCGTCGGCGCGGGTGGGCGGCTCGGCGCCGTTCGAGCCGTACATCATGTCTTCCTGGTCGGGGCCGACGCCCGTGTCGGTGCCGAAGAGGATGCGATCTTGGTATTTTTCGAAGAACCGCCGCATCTTGTCCTGCGGGTGGCGGCCCATCTCGGGGACGCGCGCGGCGGTGTCGAGGAAGAAGTTCGGGTAGCGATCGAGCATGCGCGCGACGTTGTCGGGATCCTCGGGATCGTCGCCGAAGTGGACCGCGATGAAGGTGGTCCTGGGGTGCCGGGCCACGCGGCGCTCGAAGGCGTCGTAGATCTCCTGCCAGGAGGGGACACCGCTTTGGTAGAACGACCAGTCGGGATGGGCCTGCAGCTCGTCCCAGCGCTCGTTGTCGGGGTTAGCGGGGCGCCAGAAGGCCTTGGGATCGCCGACGTGGATGGCGACCGGCATGCCGAGCTCGCCCGCGCGCTCGAACAGGGGATCGAGCCCCGGATCGTCGACGGCCAGCAGATGCCTTCCGTCGGGCGCGGGGTAGCCGAGGCCCAGGCCCTTGGTGATCTTGAGCCCGATGGCGCCCAGGCGGTGGGCCTCTGTCAGCTGGGCGGCCATGGCGGCGCCGTAGTCGGGGCGCAGGCGCACCAGATGGAAGTCGGGCGTGGTGAAGACGGCGATGCGGCCGCCGCTCTGCGCGGCCGCCGCCAGCTGACGCTCGAGAGGACTATGCGGCGGCCCGGGGTGCATGCCCGAAAGGTTCACCATCCCGTCGATGCCCCACTCGTTCATCAGGCGGAGCGCGTTGCCGATACCGTCCGGCGCGATGTGGGTGTGGACGTCGATCCGGTGCAGGCGGCGCGGGGTCGGCGAGTCCGGCGGCGGCGTCTGGCGGTGACAGGCGGCGGCCGCCAGGCCCACGATCGTGACCAGCGGGAGGCCGCCCATCGCCAGCATCGGTCGCGCCGGCTTCATTACGGTGCGTCCGGCTTTATTTCCTTGATGTATGGGCCGCCCGTGTCTTCCGGCTCGGCGTTCTCCTTCGGGGCGGCCGGCGTCGCGGCCGGCGCCGCCGCGCGGCGCAGCTTGACGTTGACCTTGAGGGACTGCGGCGTATTTCCGTGGGGTCGCGACCAGTCGAGGCCGCCGATCATCCGCTCGGTCGATTCATAACCGTCCTTCTTCACCGTGATCGCGTGCGGCGCCGCCGGATCGATGGCCTTGCTGATGAAGGGGGTGGATCCCACCGAGCTCCCGTCGATGATCACCTCGGCCCCCGCCGGTGTGGAGGTGATCTTCAGAACCGGCGGTGGCGGCGCCGGCGGGGCGGCCTCGGTTGGGCTGGGCGCCGCGGCCGCTGCGCTCTTGTCGTCGGCGGGCTTGTCGGCGGCCTTCTCGCCGCCCGCTTTTTCGCCCGCAGCTTTTTCGCCGGCAGCTTTCGCGCCCCCGGCCGGTCTGTCGGTGGCGGCGGCCGGTCCAGGCCCCGGCGTTTTCTGATCGGCCGCGCCTTCGGCGGCCTCCCGCGGGCGACGGCGAGGCCCACCATGCTTCGCGGCGGCGTGGTCCTGCGCTCCGGGGGGCGCCTCTGCACTGGGCGGCTTGGCGGCCGCGCCGGGCGCCGGATTTTCTTTCGGGGCGGCCTCGTCCTTGGGCGGTGGCGTAGACGGCGGGGCAGGCGGAGCGACCTCGGCCGCAGCGGCGCCACCCGCACCCTCGGGCGCCCGGTTCGGCGGCGCGGGGTTGGCCGGCGGGGGAACGGCGGCGGCCGGCGCTTCCACGACCGGTGCGGCTGGAGCGGCCATCCGGGGAAACAGGCGCTCTTTCCAGTGCAGCTTCAACACACCGACGATCGCGATTCCGCCGATGACGACGGTGGCCAAGCCCATCAGGCCGAGCTTGCGCCGTTGCAGCGTCGGATAGGCGGACGAAGCGGCGCGAAATCTGGTGCTCCGCTCCGGCGCGACCGGCTGCGCGACACCGCCCTGTTTGGGGATCGGGCCCGGCTTGTGGCCGCGCGGTTCCGGGGGCAGCGGCCGGGCGGGCTCCACGTCGGGAAGATCGGATTCGATCGGCCCGTCGAGCGCGGACGCGGCGGTGCCGGCCCCCAGCGGATGCTCGGCCGGTGCGACGTTCACCCGGCCGACGGAGGATACGTCGGGGCCGTCGGGCAACACCGGCGGGCGGGCCGTCGATCCGGTACCGCCGCCTCCGCCGCCCCCTCCCACCAGCTCCTCGACCACGTCGACCACCCGGGTCGGCTCGTTCGACGCATCGTCGGACACGAATCGGGGCGCATCGGGCGCGGCCTCGGCGTCCGGCATCGCCTGCGCGACGGATGGGGTTTCCGGCGGAGGTGGCACGTATGTTCCGCTCGTCTCGTGCAGGGCCTCCAGCGCCTTGTCGATATCGTCCGCGGTCGGTGGCTCGAACAGCGCCGACGGAACGGGCGCCGGTCGGACCCCCGAGCCGGTCGTCGTCCGTGCGCGGAACGGGCCACCGGTGACCGCCGGTGCCGGGGGCGCGGCGGGCCTCACCGCCCGCGAGGCCATGAAGCTGGTCTTGGAGACCGAGGCGAAGGGAGAAGGGGGGCGCGACGGCGCCGGCTCAGCAGCGCCCGCCGTCGTCGCGGGGGCGGGCGGAGCGGCGGGAGCGGTCGGCGCAGCGCGAGCGGTCGGGGTCGGCACCGGCGGCGGTACCTTCGGGAGGCCCGCGGCATCCACCGCCGGGAAGATGCCCGACGTGCGCCGCACGGCCATTCCGCCGCCGCTCTTGCCGATCCCGGTCGGCGAGACCCCGGCGGTCTGAAGGCGGGTCTTCTCGGCCAGGATCTTGTCCAGCGTCGGTTGGCTCTCCGGGGTCAGCTTGTCGAACCGGACACCCATCCCGGGCGTGACGTTCTCGCGCATCGGATCGGCCTCGCGGATCCAGACCACGGTCCCTTCGCCGGCCAGGAGCGGCGCCGCGTCCTGAAGCTGAAACTCCAGCTTGAGCCGGGTTCCGACCGAAAGCGGCTCGCGCGTGCGGATGAAGATCCCGCCGCGGCTGACGTCGACCGCGTAACGCTCGATGAACTGATCGAGGCTGGCGCTGCGAAATTTGATGCGGAGGTTAGTGGGTCCGCGGGAGTCTTTCTCGGTGGGCTCGGCCATGGTGAAGCGTCGACGGAGACTATAAGCCCGGTCGGCCTTTGCAAAGTGGTGATTATCCCTGATATTCATCATAAATCACGCGCAACGCCGGCCAGCCTTCGAGCTTTGTTCTTCGCGTCCTTCGGCGCGGTTCCGCCTGGGCGATCGTCCTTGCCGCCGTGCACGGCATCGCGGGCGGCGCGGTCGCGGCCACCCCGCCGCCGCTGCGGGTGGCCCACGCCGCGGTCGCGTCGGATCACCCGCTGGCGTCCGCCACCGGCGTGGCGGCCCTAAAGGCAGGCGGAAACGCGGTCGACGCCGCCTGCGCGACCGCCCTGGCGCTGGGCGTGGTCCATCCCGACTCGTCGGGGATCGGCGGCGGCGGGTTCGCGATCATCTACCTCGCCAAACCGAAGAAGACCGTCGCGCTGGATTTCCGCGAGCGCGCGCCGGCGGCCATCACGCCCGCGCTCTACGTCAAGAACGGCAAGGTCGATCCCGAGCTGTCCCAGCACGGCGGTCTGGCCGTCGCGGTGCCGGGCGAAGTGCGCGGCCTGTCGGAGATGGTGCGCCGCTGGGGCAAGCTTCCGTTCGGCCGTTGCGTCGACGGCGCCCAGCGTCTGGCCGCCAAGGGCTTCCCGGTTTCGTGGCGCCTGGCGCAGAGCCTGGGCGCCATCGATCGCAAGGCGCCCGGTGGGGACAAGAAGTTCCTGGAGATCTTCGCCGGCAAGCCGCTCGCCGCGGGCGACGTCTGGCGCCGGCCGGATCTGGCCGCGACGCTGGGCAAGCTACGCGCTGGCGGCGCCGACGCTTTTTACAAGGGCGAGGTGGCGAGCGAGATCGTCAAGGCCGTTCACGCGGCGGGCGGCGTCCTCGACGCGGCCGATCTGGCCGGATACGCGGCCACCGACCGGACGCCGCTTGCCACCGACTACCGGGGCCTGCGCGTCTATTCGATGCCGCCCTCGTCGTCGGGTGGCGTGGCGCTGATCGAGACGCTGGGGATCCTGGCGGCGCACTACCCGACCGAGGCGGATCTGGCGCGCGACGGGCGCGAATCGTCGGCCTATCTGCACGTGCTGGCGGAGGCGTTCAAGCACGGCTTCGCCGATCGCGCGCGCTTTCTGGGCGACACCGATTTCGTGCCCGTCGATCTGGCGCACCTGACCAGCGCCCCGTACCACGCCGAGCTGGCGCGGCGGATCAAGCTGGACGGGGTGCTGCCGCGCGACGCCTACGGGACGCTGGGCGCGCCGCCTGCCCCGCGACGCGACGGCGGCACGACCCACCTCTCCGTCATCGACGCCGACGGGAACGCGGTGGCGCTCACGACGACGGTGAACCTGGGCTTCGGCGCGCATCTGGTCGCGGGCAAGACCGGGATCCTGCTCAACGATCAGATGGACGATTTCTCGCTGGAGCCCGGGGTACCGAACGCCTTCGGCCTCATCGGCAACGAACAGAACGCGGTCGCGCCGCACAAGCGCCCGCTGTCGTCGATGACGCCGACCATCGCCGTCGACGGGAGCGGCCAGGTGCGGGTGGTGGTCGGCGCGGCCGGGGGACCGACCATCATCTCGTCGACCGCGCAGGTGTTCCTCAACGTGGTCGACTGGAAGATGGACGCGCAGGCGGCGGTCTCGGCACCGCGCATCCACCACCAGTGGTTCCCCGACCTGCTGGGGATCGAGGGCGACGTCCCGCGCGACGTGGTGGACGGCCTGCAGAAGCGCGGGCAGAAGGTCAAAGAGTTCCCCCACATCGGCGCTGTCAATCTGCTGGTCCGCACCGACAAGGGGATCGAGGCCGGCGCCGAGCCGCGCAGCCCCAGCGCACCGGCGGGGTACTAGGCCCGCGATGCCGGCGAGGCGGATCACCAAGGTCCTCATCGCCAACCGCGGCGAGATCGCCTGCCGGGTAATCCGCGCCTGCCGCGAGCTCGATCTGCGCACGGTCGCCGTCTACTCGGAGGCCGATCGCGCGTCGCTGCACGTGCGCCTGTGCGACGAAGCGATCGCGATCGGGCCGCCGCCCGCGCGCGAGAGCTATCTGGTGGTGGACAAGATCGTGGACGCGATCCGGAAGAGCGGCGCCGACGCCGTCCATCCCGGGTACGGGTTTCTGTCCGAGAACGCCGATTTCGCCGAGGCGAGATCGGAAGAGCACACGTCTGAACTCCAGTCACTGACCAATCTC
>CALAOV010000037.1 GCA_937889515.1 uncultured Myxococcales bacterium
CAGTGGCGCCGCTGGCGGCGGCGGTGGCCGGCCTCGGTCGGGCGCGCCGGACGCCCGCCGTCGAGGCCGATCCGCAGCTCACGCAGTACGCGGTGGCCGCCGGACTGCGGGGTCCCGTGATCGCGGCGCCACTGACGCTCAAGGAACGGCTGGTTGGCGTGATCGTCGTCGGGCGTCTGGGCGAGGCGCCGTTCGGCGAGGCGGATCTGCGGTTGCTCGTCACCTTCGCCGACCAGACCGCGACCGCGATCGAAAACGCGCGCCTCTACACCGAGGTGCGGGCCTTCTCCGAGGTGCTCGAGGCGCGGGTGCGCGCGCGCACCGCCGAGCTGGAGAGGGCCAACGCCGAGATCGAACGCGCGCTGCGCGAGCTGGGCGCGGCGCAGGGGCAGCTCATTCACTCCGAGAAGATGGCCGGCCTCGGCATGTTGGTCGCTGGCATCGCGCACGAGGTGAACTCGCCCGCGGCGGCGGTGCAGGGGTTGGTCGACGCGCTGGCCGAGACCGTCCGCCGGATGGGCCACTGCGCGCAGGCGCTGTCGGCGCTCGACCTTCCCCCGGCCTCGGTGGGGCGCTTTTTCGATCTCATCGACGGGCTTCTACCCGAGATGGCGGCGGCGCCGCTCCTCACCTCGATCGAGGCGCGGCAGCAGGCGCGGCGCCTTCGCACCATGTTCTCGGGCGTCGACGGCGCGGCCGAGGCCGCCGCGATGCTGGCGGAGGTGGGCCCCATCGGCGAGCGGGTCGCGCCCGAGCTGCGCGCGCTGTCGGGCGACAAGAGCCCCGCGCCGATGGCAGGCTACCTGCGCGAAATCGCATTTTTGGCCCGCACTTCGGGAACAATCCGCACCGCCATCGGTTCTATCAGGCGAATCGTGGGCGCTCTCAAACGTTACTCCCGCCTCGACGAAGCGCCGCTCGAGCGCGTGGACGTCCACGCCGGCATCGAAGACACGCTGGTCATCCTCTCTCACCAGTTGAAGTACGGGGAAGATGGCGTTAAAGTAGAGAGATCATTTGGATCACTTCCAGCGATCACGGCGTATGTAGGTGAGCTGAATCAGGTGTGGACGAACTTGATCCACAACGCGATACAGGCCATGGACGGGCGGGGCGAGATTCTGATCGAGACCAAAGTCGAAGACCGCGACGTGCTGGTGACGATTCAAGACTCCGGGCCGGGTATTTCGGCTGCGGTGGCGGCGCGTATCTTCGAGCCATTCTTCACGACCAAGGCCAAGGGCGAAGGGACCGGTCTCGGCCTCAGCATCTGCGCGCGCATCGTCGAAAAGCACGGCGGGACGCTCCGGGTCGATAGCCGCGAAGGGTGCACCCGGTTCGAGGTCCGGCTGCCGATCGACGGACCGCCGCCCGCGCCCGTCGCCATCAAGGAGGCGGTGGTGGGCTCCTGGCCGTCTTGGTCGTCGTCCGAGGCGCCCGCCGGTCTTCCCGGGAGCGGGCCGCACAGCGGGTCTCGCAAGGATCGCTCATGATCCGGCCGGCCACCGCTCTGCGCGAGCACATCGTTTGCGTCGACGACGAGGAGGGGATCCTGGCGGCGTTGCGCCAGCAGCTGTCGGCCCGTTTCGGCAGCGAGTGCGACATCGCGGTCGCCAAGAATGCGCGTGAGGCGCTGGACCTGATCGAAGATCTCCAGCACGACGGCGAGCAGATCGCGGTGGTCATCGCCGATCAGATCATGCCCGGCATGAAGGGGGTGGAGCTGCTCGAAGAGGTCCACCGCCGCAGCCCGCGTACGGTGAAGATCCTGCTCACCGGGCAGGCCGGCCTCGATGCGGTGGTCTACGCCATCAACCGCGCCCACCTCGATCAGTACATCCCCAAGCCGTGGGACGAGCCCGATCTCCGCCTCACCATCCAGAGCCTGCTGTCGCGCTTCCGGCTGGAACGCGAGCGGGCGGAGCTGCTGCTGGAGCTGCAGGTCAAGAACGCCGAGCTGGCGACGCTCAACACCTCTCTCGAGGAGAAGGTCACCGAGCGGACGCAGGAGCTCGAGACCCTGAACGCGCGGCTGGCCGAGCTCGCCATCACCGACGGCCTCACCAGCATCTACAACCACCGCCACTTCCGCGAACGACTCTCGCTGGAGATGGAGCGCAGCAACCGGACCGGGCTGCCGCTGTCGATCCTCATGATCGACGTCGATCATTTCAAGGGCTACAACGATCGGCACGGGCACCTGGCGGGCGACAATGCGCTGCGCGGGGTCTCCAAGATCCTGCAGCACGGGCGGCGCGCCAACGACGTGGTGGCCCGGTACGGCGGCGAGGAGTTCGCGATCATCCTGCTCGACGTCGGCAAGGCGGCGGCCAAGGAGGTCGCCGAGCGAATCTGCGCGCAGATCGCCGAGTTCCCCTTCGAGTTCGGCAGCACGCAGCCCATGGGCAAGCTGACCATCTCGCTGGGCGTCGCCTCCTTCCCCGACGACGGCTCCGAGCCGGCCATGGTGCTCGCCTCCGCCGATCGGGCGCTGTTCGCGGCCAAGAACGCCGGCCGCAACCGGGTCCGCGTCGCCGGGGGGACGTAACCCTCCGATGCGCGCGGCCGTCCTCGGTGGCGGCGCCTGGGGCGGCGTGCTGGCGTGGTTGTTGGCCGGGCGTGGTCACGAAGTCGCCCTCTGGGAGCCCGATGGGTCCGCGGCCGAGGCGCTGGCGCGACAGCGGACGAACGCCCGCTCGGTGGCTGGATTTCGTCTGCCCGACGCCATCGCCGTTTCCACGGACCTGCCGGCCGTCTGCCGGGATCGAGAGCTCATCGTCGTGGCCGTCCCGTCGCAGTTCGTGCGGGTGACGCTGGGAACCGCCGCGCCGGCGATCACCGGGGCGCCGGTGGTCGTCTGCGCGTCGAAGGGTCTCGAGCCGGGTACGGGCGCCACGATGGCCGAGGTCGTCACCGCCAGCCTGCCGGGGGCGCGCGCGGTGGTCCTGTCGGGCCCGAGCTTCGCGCAGGAGATCGCGGCTGGGCTCCCGGCGGCGCTGGTGGCGGCCTCGACCGACGCCGGTGCGGCCGGGGTCGTGCAGTCCTGCTTCGGCGGCGAGCGCTTGCGGATCTACACCAGCGACGACGTCGTCGGCGTCTGCGTCGGCGGCGCGCTCAAGAACGTCATCGCCATCGCCGTCGGATGTTGTGACGGTTTCGGTCTGGGTGAAAGCGCGCGCGCCGCGCTCATCACCCGGGGTCTGGCCGAGATGGGGCGGTTGGCGGTGCGCCTCGGCGGACAGGCGCTGACGCTGGCCGGTCTGGCGGGTCTCGGCGATCTGGTGCTCACCTGCACCGGCGATCTGTCGCGGAACCGGCAGGTCGGTCTGGCGCTCGCACGCGGCGAATCGCTGCCGGCGGTGATCGCGAAGCTTGGGCACGTCGCGGAGGGGGTCGGCACGGCGCTCACCGCGCGCGACGTGGCGAAACGGTTGGGCGTCGACATGCCGATCACGCGCGAGGTCGCGGCGGCTCTCCACGAAGGCAAGCCCGCGCGCGACGCCTTTCACGATCTGCTCGCCCGCGACGTTCGACCGGAACGCTAGGCGCGGCGGCGGCAGAGGGCGACGGCCGCCGCCAGCGCCACGACGGCCGACAGCGCGATGAGCGCCAGATCCATCGTCGCCGACGAGTGGCCGGGGACCAGGCCCGCGGGCAGCGCCGCGCCGTGGAAGCCACGCCGGACCGCCGAGACGGTGTAGGTCATCGGGTCGAACGCCATCAAGATTGCGATCCAGCGGCTGTCGCCGGCGGCGGGGAACATGGCGCCGGAGAGGATCCAAAGCGGGATGAGGACCACGCTCATGATCGCGTGGTAGCCCTGGGTCGAATCGATCCACCAGGCCATGGCGAAGCCGAGCGCGGTGAAGACCAGCGCAGAGAGCGGGATCGCCAGCACCAGCAGCGGCCAGTTCATGTCAGCGGCGTGAAAGCCGGCCAGCGGCGCCAGGGCCAGCAGGATGCCCGCTTGCACCGAGGCGATGGCGACGCCGCCCAGCGTCTTGCCGAGGACCAGGGAGGCGCGCGATACCGGCGCCGCCAGCACCGCCTGCAGGAATCCGTGGTGGCGATCTTCGATCACCGAGATGGTCGAGAAGATCGCCGTGAAGAGCAGCGTCAGCACCACCACGCCCGGATAGAAGTACTGGAGGTAGCCGACACCGCCACCGGCGCCACCGGCACCGCCCGGCCGGAAGCTTCCACCCAGCCCCGCGCCCAGCACCACCCACAGGATGAGCGGCTGCGCGGCCGAGCCCACGATCCGGCTCGGCTGTCGAAAGAACCGCCGCAGGTCGCGACCGGCCAGCGCGGCGACGGCCCGGATCACGACGACAGCCCCCGGCCGGTCAGCTTGGCGAACACGTCGGCCAGCGTGGGGCGGGAGGTCGAGACGCTGGCCAGCGCTCCGGGGGCGAAAAGCTCGGCGATGCGGGGAACGACCTCGGGACCGCGTGGCGCTTCGAGCACGACTTCGTCGTCGAGGACCCGCCCCGCCAGGCCCAGGCGATCGGCGATGGTGGCGCGCAGCTCCTCCGGTCGGTCGCCGCGCACGCGGATCACATCGCCCGAGACCTGCGCGCGCAGCTGGTCGGGCGTGCCGATGGCCGCCAGCCGACCACCGTCGAGGATGGCGATCCGGTGGCAGCGCTCGGCCTCCTCGGGCTGGTGGGTGGTGACCACCACCGACAGCCCGCGCGTGGCGACGAGCGCGCCGATCTGATCCCAGATCCGCCGCAGCGCCTCGGGATCGACGCCGCGCCCGGGCTCGTCGAGCAGCAGCAGCGACGGTTCGTGCAGCAGCACGCGCGCGATCTCGATCCGCCGGCGCATGCCGCCCGAATACTTGGAGGCCACCTCGTCGGCGCGGTCGCCCAGCGCCATCAACGCCAGCGCGTCGTCGATCCGGGTCGTCGCCAGGGCGCGCGGCAGCCCGTAGAGGGCGGCACCCAGACGAAGGTTCTCGCGGCCGGTCAGCTTGAGGTCGAGGCTGGGGTCCTGGAAGACCACGCCCAGGCGCGCGCGATACTCGGCGTCGCCGCCGTCGGCAGTGCGGCCGTCGAGCGCGAGGGTGCCCGATTGTTGCGGCAGAAGGCCGGCCAGGATCCGGAAGGCGGTGGTCTTGCCGGCGCCGTTCGGTCCCAGCAGGCCGAAGATCTCGCCCGGCGCGACGCTGAAGCTGAGGCCGTCGAGCGCGGTGCGCGCGCCGAAGCGGCGGGTGAGCCCCTCGGCGCGGAGCCGCGCGCCGACGCTGTCGGGTGCCCACGTCGCGGCGGCCGAGCTCACGCGAAGGTCCTGTCGATGACC
>CALAOV010000038.1 GCA_937889515.1 uncultured Myxococcales bacterium
GGGCGTGGCATCGGTCCACGAGAAGGCGGCGGAGGTTCCCGCCAGCGCCCCGCCGGCAATGACGTCGGCGTTCAGCTGCACCCGATCGCCACCGCCGTCGCTGCGATAGACGTAGAAGCCGAGCGAGTGCGGTTCGTACCCGTCGTGCCACTCGACGAGAACGCCGTTCGCCCCCCGGGTCGCCGTCAGCGCCTCGACGGCGACGTCGGTCAGCGCGGTCGAGGCGTGGATCGGGACGGCCACGTACGCCCAGTCCGCGCTGGCCAGAGTCCAGCTGGTCGTCACCGGCGTCGCGGCTCCGGGCGCCGTGCTCGATCCGATGACCACCGTGTCGACGCCGCTCGCGGTGTTGTTGGTCTGGCGAACGGTCTGGGTCGTGCCGGCGACCACGGGCGTGGTCGACCCGACCGCGCCGACGACGTCGAAGATCGGCTCGCCCACGACGCTGCTGGTGGTGAGCGATGGCGTTGTCCCCGTGCCGATGGCGCTCCCGAGCGTGCCGAGCGGGGTGGCCTGATTGACGCCCGTGAAGGACATCGAGGTGGCCGTCAGCGCGGTGGGAACCGGTGCCGTGACCACGACATTGTACGTCCCGGCTGGCGGCGCCACGAGGTACCAGAGCTCGCTGCGCACGGTTCCGTTGGTAGCGGCGCCGTACAGAGTCATCGCCACGCCGTTGTAGGTCACGCCGCTCGAGCCGCTACAGGCGCTCGTCCCTCCACCGCAGGCGGCGGCCCACGCCCCAGAGGGAACCGACATACCGAGGGCCGCGGCCAGCAGGCCAAACAGAGCTGTCCGCCGGATCATTGCCTGGACAATCGACGGAGATCGGCCCCGGCCTTAGCCGGGATCCGCAGAATCTGCCCGCCCCGTACCGTCGTTCTCCCCTTGAGAACCGCCGCCAACTCCCGATGAGTCAAACGCATGACGAGGCGATGGTTGCTCCTGGCCGGTGTAGCGGTCGCCGCCGGACCACTGGCTTCGGCCGCCCGCGCCACCCAGATCGAGCTGGCGGCGATGCCGACCGTCAAGCTGGTGGTGCGCGGCGCCGGCTGGCTGCGGGTCTCGCAACCGGCCCTGCTGGCGGCCGGGCTGGATCCCGCGATCGATCCGGGGCAGCTTCGCCTCTACGCGGACGGGATCGAGCAGTCGATCCGCGTCACCGGAAACGGCGATTCGACCTTCGACCCGGACGAAGCGATCGAATTCTACGGCGTCGGACGCGACACCCTCTGGACCGACGCCCGGACGTACTGGCTGGCCGCGGTTGGAGACGGCACCGCTGCGAAGCGGGCGCCGCTGGTCGCCAATCCCCGGGGCGGCGTCTCGTCGGCGAGCTTTCCGTCCGCGGCCCTCTTGCGGCAGCGGAAGACCTACTACGCGCCGCTGAAGAATGGGGATGCCAGCAACTTCTTCGGCGACGTCGTCGACAGCACGGGCGCCACGGAGACCCTGGCCGTCGCCGATCTCGACACCACCCAGCCGGCGACGTTGCAGGTCGTCCTGCAAGGGGTCACGACCGGCATGCACCGCGTGGCGGTCGCCCTCAACGGCCAGCCGCTGGGAACCTGCGCGTTCCCGGGTCAGACCCTGCAGCCCTGCCCCTTCACGATTCCCGCGGTTCCCGAGGGCAACAACCAGATCACCCTGGTGGCGGGCGGAGATTCGCCCGACTATTCCCTGGTGGACACCGTCGAGATCGACTATGCCCACCTCTTCGTGGCCGAGGGCGACACGCTGAACCTGATCGCGCCCCCGGCCACCCGGATCGCGATCGGCGGATTCTCCTCGGCGGACGTGCGGGTCGTCGACGTGACCGACCCCGACAGTCCGGTCGAGCTGGTGACGGGGGTCAGCTTCGACGGGGCGAGCTACCTCGTCGGCGTCAGCACGCCCGGAGACACGGAGCCGCACGCGCTCTACGCCTTCACCGACGCCCAGATCGGCGTGCCCGCCTCGGTGGTTGCCAACCGTCCGTCGGCCTGGTCCACCTCCCCGGGCGGGGAGATGGTGATCCTTTCGAACGCCGGGTTCATGGACGCCGTCCGTCCGCTGGCGGACCGACGTACCCAGCAGGGGTGGTCGGTCCAGCTCATCGATCTGCAGGACGTCTACGACGAGTTCGGGGGAGGCGACGAGACCGTCTTCGCCGTTCGCGATTTCCTGCAGTACGCCCACGCACACTGGAGCATTCCGCCGCGTTTCGTCCTGCTGGTGGGCGACGCCTCGTTCGACCCGCGAAATTTTCTGGGTCTGGGGGACTTCGACTTCGCCCCGACCAAGCTCATCGACACCGCCGAGATGGAGACCGCCTCCGACGATTGGTTCGTCGACTGGAATTCGGACGGTGTCCCCGACATCGCGATCGGTCGGTTCTCCGTGCGCACGGCCGCCGAGGCCGCCACGCTGGTGGGCAAGGCCCTGGCCTACCCCGGCGCCAGCGACCTGCCGCAGGGGGGCCTGTTCGTGGCCGATCAGAGCGACGGCGGCCTGGACTTCGAGGGCGCCACCCAGGCCAGCGAAACGGCGGTCTCGGGCATCATGCCGATCGACAGCTTCTTCCTCAGCCAGGCCACCTCCACCCCGACCGCGCTGGTCGCCCAGCTCAATGGGGGGCCCTTCCTGGTGAACTACATGGGACACGGCTCGGTCGAGGTGTGGGACGGCCTTTTCTCCGGCGACGACGCCACCGCCCTGACCAACCAACAGCTCTCGATCTACGTCAGCATGAACTGCCTCAACGGCTTCTTTCAGGACGTCTACACCGAGAGCCTGGCCGAATCCCTGACCAAGGCCCCGAACGGTGGGGCGGTGGCGGTCTGGGCTTCGTCCACCCTCAGCTCGTTCGATCCGCAGGCCACCCTCAATCGGGAGTTCCTCAAGCGCCTCACCCACACCTCCCTGGGCGAGGCCGCGATGGCGGCCAAGGCGACCATCACGGACCCGGATGCCCAACGCACCTGGATCCTGTTCGGCGATCCGACGCTCTTCGGAACCCCCGGCTCGAAGGGCGGCGGCCTGCCTCCCCCACCCGACGGTGGAAGCGACGCCCGAACGCCCGACGGGGCCACCGACGGGTCTGCGGCCAGGGACGCCGCCGTCGCCGTCGACGGCGGCGGCCACACCGCGGCGGATGCGGGGCCGACCGCCGACGGCGGTCCCGACGGTGGCTGGCGGGATACCCCGGACGGTGGCTGCGGCTGCCGGCTCGACCCGCGCGGCGCGTCGCGCGAAACCAGCCTCGCCGGCCTGGGCATCGTGGCCATGGCCTTATGCCGCCGCGCCCGCCGGCAACGGCGGGCTCAAGCTCTCGACGGAGAACGCTGATATAGATGACGGTGTTGATCCCACGAAAGGCCGACGGGTTCGTCAGTCGCACGATTGCGGGCGACGTGATCATCGTGCCCGTTCGCGGTGGCGTCGGTGATCTCGAGGCCATCTTCACCCTCAACAGCGTCGGCGCGACCATCTGGAAGCTGATCGACGGGGGCACCCCGCTCGAACGGCTGGCGGCCGCCGTTTCCAGCGAATACGAAATCGGCGCGGCCAGCGCCGCCGCAGACGTCCGGGAGTTCGTCGAGCTGCTGACCAGCAAAGGCCTCCTCGTCGGGCAACCACCCGATCCGGGAGCTGCGCCTTGAACGTCTCCACCCGGAGCTACGGCGACTTCAGCGCGCAGCTGTACCGGCGGGCGCGTGGCAGCCGACTGCCAACCAACGGGACGATCGAGCTGACCCACCGCTGTCCCCTCGCCTGCGCCCACTGCTACAACAACCTGCCGGTCGGCGACGCGGGGGCGCGCCGGCGAGAGCTCGATACCCAGGAGCTTTTTCGAATCATCGACGAGATGGCGGAGGCCGGCTGCCTGTGGCTGCTGCTCACCGGGGGCGAGATCTTCGCCCGTCAGGATTTCCTGGAGATCTACACCCACGCCAAGCGACGCGGCCTGCTGGTCACGCTGTTCACCAACGGCACCCAGATCACCCCGGCGATCGCCGACTATCTGGCCGATTGGCGACCGTTCGCCGTCGAGATCACCCTCTACGGCCGAACGCGAGAGACGTACGAGCGGCTCACCGGCGTTCCCGGATCGTTCGATCGCTGCATGCGCGGGATCCGCCTGCTCAAGGAGCGCGGCCTGCCCCTCAAGCTCAAGACCGTCGCCGTGACCATCAACCGCCACGAGATCCAGGCCATGCAGGCGTTCGCCGAGGAGGAGCTGGGCGTCCCTTTCAAGTTCGACGGGATGATCAACGCCCGCACCGACTGCTCGCACAGCCCGCTCGGCGTCCGCCTGACGCCGTCCGAGATGGTGCAGCTCGACGTCGGCGATCCGGTGCGCCGGGAAGAGTGGACCACCCTGGCGCGGGAGCGCATCGGGCCCATCGTCAAGACCCGCGAGGACGTCTACCAGTGCGGCGGCGGCATCAACGCCTTCGCCATCGATCCGGAAGGGAAGATGAGCATCTGCGTGCTCTCCCAGATGGAGATGTTCGACCTGCGAAAGGGCAGCTTCCAGGAGGGGTGGGAGACCTTCCTGGCCAAGGTTCGCACCAAGAAGATCACCCGGCCCACCAAGTGCACCGACTGCCAAATCCGGTCGCTCTGCTCGGCCTGCGCCGCGACCAGCGAGCTCGAGAACGGCGATCCGGAGGCGCCCGTGGAGTTCTTCTGCGAGGTGGCGCACCTGCGCTCGCACGCCGTCGGCTTTCCGCCGCCCGCGCACGGCGACTGCGCGTTCTGCGAAGGCGGCGCCGGACACGTCCATCTCATGAGCGAGCTCGACGCGGTCCGCAGCGGCGCCAGCCCCGCGCCGGTCGTCGCGGCCAACCGCCCTTCCGCGCTCCGCCTGGTCGATAGCGGGGGCAAGGCTGCCGGTTCCTCCTGCGGGAGCGGCGGGTGCGGCTCTTGCGGAGCGCAATGACCACCATGAAAAGGAGGCACCAGCCGTGAGCCCAGACGAGCCACCGGATCCGGGATCGGGCCGCAAGCCCTATGAGAAACCGACGCTGTCTGAAGTGGCCCTCCGGCCCGAAGAGGCCGTGCTCGGGAACTGCAAGACCATGGGGGTGGCCGGACCGGCGGAGGGGGACTGCACCGCCCTCGGGGGCTGCATGACCTTCGGCTCATGAGCCAGGAGCTGGCGCTCGACATCGCCGGGATCACCATCGCGCTCGGCTCGGACGCCGACCTCCCCATCGAAGCCGAAGGCGCCGCGCGCAAGTTCGTCTGCACCGACCGACCGCAAGACCGCTCAGATTTTCGACCCGAGGTCCGGATTCGGACCCGCTGGGGCGAGACGGTCGAGCCGCCCGCCGCCGACCTGCTCTTCGACCCCGGCAAGGGTCTCTGGCGCCTCTACCGGCTCGGCCACGGGCATCGATTCGTCTTTACGGCGCCGCTGCTGGGGCCGCTCCCCTACCAGGCGGCGTCCTTCAACGAAGACTTCAGCGAGGGCGAGGTCGAGATTCGCCGCGAGGTCTTCGGCCACCGAGTGCCCGTCTACCCCCTGCAGTACCCGCTCGACGAGCTCCTGATGGTGCACCTGCTGTCGCACGGACGCGGCGTCGAGGTCCACGGCAGCGGCATCGTGTCGCCCGACGGTTCGGGCACTCTCTTCGCCGGGCAGTCGGGCGCGGGCAAGACCACCATGGCCAAGCTGTGGTTCGGCCAGCCGGGCGTCACCATCTTGAGCGACGAGCGCGTCGTGCTGCGCCAGGAAGGTGACGACATCTGGATGTACGGCACGCCGTGGCACGGCGACGGCCGCATCGCCAACCAGGGACGGGCGCGGCTCCGGCGAATCTTCTTCCTACGTCACGCCGAGCGGAACCGGATCGCCCCCGTCTCGTCCACCGAATCGATCGCCCGCTTGTTCGCCTGCGGCTTCGCCCCGTTTCACCACCGTGCGGGATTGGACTACACGCTCCAGTTTCTGGAGCAGGTAGTCAATCGTTGCACCTGCAGCGAGCTCGGCTTCCGACCCGACCACTCCGCGGTCGCCTTCGTTCGCGACAACTGAGCGGAAGGATCCGCCGCGCGCCGCCGCGCGCGCCAGGTCCCTGGCGCCGCGATCTCCGACGGTCACCGTCGGGATTTTGGCGCAACGAGATTCGTTGGGACGTTGCGGCCGAGGCTCAATTCACGCCGAGAACACCCGATGGTTAGTTGTAAGTGCATAGACAGAGCAACACTTCGAGGGGGCGAAGTGGCGAGCTGTTTTCCGCGGTGGTCGATAGTTTGATCGCCGCGGGACTGAGCGTCCGATTTCGCGCCGGCGGCTGCAGCATGAGCCCCACCATTCGCAACGGCGAATGTCTGATCGTGGCGCCCGTCGACGCCGCGCGGGTCACCGTCGGCGACATCGTCTTCTGTCAAATGCGCCGCGGGCCCCTTGCCCACCGCGTTTGCGCAATCGAATCGCGCCCGCACGAACCCGGGCCGACGTTCACGCTCTATGGCGACGCTTCATTGGACGGGGATCTTCCGGTCGCCGCTCAGCAGCTGCGCGGCCGGGTCGTCGGCGTCGAACGCGGCGGCCAGCGCCTGAGCCTGAAGATCTTCGGCGGTCCGATCGGCCGCGCCGCCTTCATGTTCGCGCTGCAGCTGCGTCGATCGATTCGCGTCGCGCGCGCGCGCTGGAACGCGCCGCTGATTCCCGCGACGCTGCCGCGCTGACGCCGTCAGGGACGCGGGGCGCGCACCTTCTCGAGCGCGCGGTCGATCCGTCGCAGGCTGACCTGTCGCCCCACGATCTCCAGACAATCGAAGAGGCCGGGACCGATCGCCGTGCCGGTCACCGCCACCCGGACGGCGTGCACGATGTCGCCGAGGCCCAGACCGCGCGCGGCCAGATACTCGTGCGTATCCGCTTCCAGCCGGGCGGCCTCGAACACCTCGCGGGTCGCGAGCCATTCGCGGTAGTCGGCCAGCCGATCGGCGGCGCCCGGCGCCAGCAACCGCTTGGCGAAGGCCTTTTCATCGAAGGCGACCTCTTCGGCGAAGAAGAAGCGCGCCTGGAGCACGATGTCGCCGAGGACCTTCAGACGATCGCCCAGCGCCTCGATGATGCGGCGGATCTTGACCTTGGTCTCGTCGGACACCGGCGGCCGTATCAGGTCCGCCCGCTCGAGGAAGGGAATCATCTCGCGGAGCTTGTCTTCGGGCGGCAGCGCCCGCAGGTACTGCGCCTGGAACGCCAGCAGCTTGGCCGGATCGAAGCTGGCCGGCCCGCCGATCACCCGCTCGAGCGAAAAATTCTCGATCATCTGGGCGCGGGTCAGGATCTCCGTCTTGTCGTCGAGCGACCAGCCCAGCAGGACCAGGTAGTTGACGACGGCGTCGGGCAGATAGCCGACCTGCTCATAAAAATCGACGATCACGGGATTGAAGGTCTCGGGCGATACCTCGAGGCCGATGGCGGCGGCGATCGCGGTGCCGTGCCGGTGGACCTCGGCGAAGTCGGGATTCTTGAGGTAGGCCTCCAGCTTGCGTTTGGAGAGCTTTCGTTTCGAGCCCGGTTCGGCGACGTAGGGCAGGTGCGCGTAGGCCGGGAGTGGATAGCCCAGCGCCTCGAGGATGAACACCTGGCGGGGCGTGTTCGACAGGTGCTCCTCGGCGCGGATGACGTGCGTGATCTCGAAGTCGCGGTCGTCGACGACGTTGGCCAGGTGGTAGATGAACGAGCCGTCCGAGCGCTGGACGACGTGATCGGCCTCCTCGGCCCAGCTGAACTCCACCGCGCCGCGCACCAGATCCTGCAGCACCAGCTTCCCTTCGCGCGGCATCTTGAGGCGGACCACCCCCTTGCGCCCTTCGCCCTCGAAGCGCGCACGATCCGCGTCGGTCTCCGCCATGAACCGCCGGCTGTACTGGAACGGGCGTTTTTCGCTCTGGGCGGCCTTGCGCTCGGCGTCCATCTCCTCGGCGGTCGCGTAGTCGCGATAGGCCTTGCCCGCGGCCAGCAGCGCGTCGACGGCGATCTGATAGCGGGCGCCGCGCTGCGACTGGAAGTACGGCGCGAACGGTCCACCCACTTCCGGGCCCTCGTCCCAGGGTAGCTCCAGCCAGCGAAATCCATGGAGGATCGGCGCCAGCGCCGCCTCGACGTTGCGCTCCTGGTCGGTGTCGTCGACGCGCAGCACGTACTTGCTCTCGCCGCCGTGCCGCCGGGCGAAGAGCCAGTTGAAGAGCGCCGTGCGCACGCCGCCAATGTGAAGGAAGCCCGTGGGGCTTGGCGCGAATCGGGTGCGGACCTTCATGGCGACTATCCGACCTATCCGATTTTGTCGCCGGGTTGCGGGGCCGCGGCGCCCTCGTCGAAGGTCACGACCAGGTGCGGTCGGTCGCCGCCGCCCGCCGCCAGAATCATTCCCTCGGACAGGCCGAACTTCATCTGGCGCGGTTTGAGGTTCGCCACCACGGCGACCCGCTTGCCGACCAGCACGCTGGGATCCGGGTAGCTGCCCCGGAGTCCGGCGAAGATCTGCCGCAGCCGCCCCTCGCCGAGGTCGACCATCACCCGAATCAGTTTCTGCGCCTCGGGGACCTGGGCCGCCTCGCGGACGATGCCGACCCGCAGATCGAGACGCCCGAAGTCCTCGATGGTTATTTGATCGGGGGGCGTTCGCTCGCTCTGCTCGCTCGGCGTCCCCCGCGCCCCCGCTCGCTCCGCGGGGCGAAGCCCCGCTGCGCTCGCCGATTTCGGCTTCGCGGCGGGCTTCCCCGCCCCGCCCGCTTTGGCCTCGATCTTCGCCCAACCGTCCTTGAGGGTGACCGTCCGGTTCCAGACCGGCCTGCCCGGCGCGCTCTCGGGATCCAGGCAGAAGTATCCGAGCCGCTCGAACTGAACGCGCGCGCCGACGGCGGCGTTCCCCAGGTACGGCTCCAGGAGCGCCCCGGAGAGCCGCTCCAGCGAGGTCGGGTTCATCTCGTCGGCGAAGCTCTTGCCTTCGGTGGTCCCGGGATTCTCGACGGCGAAGAGGCGATCGTAAAGGCGCACCTCCGCCGGGATGGCGTGGGCCGCCGAGACCCAGTGCAAGGTCCCGCGCACGGTGCGGCCGTCGGGCGCGCTGCCCCCCCACGATCCGGGATCCCAGCTGCAGCGCAGCTCGACCACCTCGCCGGCGGCATCCTTGATGACCTCGGTGCACTGGATCAAACAGGCGTAGCGCAGGCGCACCTCGCGGCCCGGCGCCAGTCGGAACCAATCCTTGGGCGGGTCTTCTCGGAAGTCGTCCCGGTCGACGTAGACCACCCGCGAGAACGGAACTTTGCGCGTGCCCTGCGATGGATCCTCGGGGTGCAGCGGCGCCTCCAGCTGGCGGACCTCCGTCTCCGGAAAATTCTCGATCACGACCTTGAGCGGGCGCAGCACCGCCATCACCCGCGGGCTGCGGCGGTTGAGATCCTCGCGCAGCCCGTGCTCCAGCAGGCCAACGTCGACCAGGCTGTCGGTCTTGGCGACGCCGATCCGCTCGCAGAAGGCGCGGATCGCCTCCGGGGTGTAGCCGCGCCGGCGCAGCCCGGCCAGCGTCGGCATTCGCGGATCGTCCCAGCCGGAGACCAGCTTCTTTTGCACCAGCTCGGCCAGCTTGCGCTTGGACATGACCGTATAGGTCAGGTTGAGCCGCGCGAACTCGATCTGCTGCGACGGGAAGACCTCCGCCTCGCGGATGCACCAGTCATAGAGCGGCCGGTGCGACTCGAACTCCAGCGTGCAGATCGAATGCGTGATCTGCTCCATCGCGTCGGAGAGCGGATGGGCATAGTCGTACATCGGGTAGATGCACCAGGTCTTGCCGGTGCGGTGGTGGGGCGTGTAGCGAATCCGGTACAGCAGCGGGTCGCGCAGGTTCATGTTCTGCGTCTCGAGATCGATCTTGGCCCGCAAGACGTGCGCGCCCTCGGGAAATTCGCCGGCCCGCATGCGCCTGAACAGATCCAGGTTCTCGGCCACCCCACGATCGCGGTAGGGGCTGGGCTTCCCCTTCTTGTAGAAGTCACCCCGATATTCGCGGATCTGCTCCTCCGAGAGGCTGTCGACGTAGGCGCGGCCCCTTTCGATCAGCTTGACCGCCAGGTCATAAAGCCGCTCGAAGTAGTCGGAGGCGTAAAAGAGGTGCGACCACTCGAAGCCGAGCCAGCGGATGTCCGCCTGGATCGCCTCGACGTACTCCACCTCCTCGGTCAGCGGGTTGGTGTCGTCGAAGCGCAGGTTGCAGGTGCCGCCGAACTCCTCGGCCAGGCCAAAGTCGACGCAGATCGCCTTGGCGTGGCCGATGTGGAGGTAGCCGTTCGGCTCGGGCGGGAAACGCGTCGCGACGCGGCCGCCGTGGCGCTGGGCGGCCCGATCGGCGGCCATCTGCTCGCGCACGAAATTGCCGGCGACGCTGCTGGGCTTGTCGGTCGTCATCTCGGGGTGGCCGGAGCTTGCCTTCAGCGCGGCGCCCGCACAAGACGTGACGGACCTACGGCATGTCGATGACGATCGGCGGCGGGGGCGGC
>CALAOV010000039.1 GCA_937889515.1 uncultured Myxococcales bacterium
CAGGAGATCGCGCGCGGCGGCCGAGGCGGCGGCCAGCACCTCGCGCGCCGGCACCCGGGCGCGCGCCGCCAGTCGCCGGCAGTCCTCGAACTCCGGCTGAGCGCCCAGGATCTCGCCGTCGAGCGCGGCGAGCTTGACCCGAACCTTTCCATAGGGCGTCTCGACGGTCGCGAACGAACGCGCCAGGACGACGCGCTCGAGCGCGCGCCGACGGAGACCGAGCGTGGTCGAATTTTCGAAGAACGCGCGCTCGACGAGGGCGAGGGCCGCGGGTGGAACCAGCGCCGACACCTGCAACGCGGGCCGTCCCTTCTTCATCAAGATGGGTGCCGACCAGACGTCCACCGCGCCGGCCGCCGAGAGCGCGTCGTAGAGCGGCCCGACCAGCTGGGGGCTGAGGTCGTCCAAATTGGCTTCCAGCAACACGACCTCGGGGGCGGCCGGGCCATCTTGCACCCCCAGCGGTTCGCCGATCGCGACCCGCAACAGGTTGGCCCGATCCGAAAGCTCGCGCGTCCCAGCACCGTAACCGAGCGCGCGCAGGCGCATCGGCGGGAGGGGCCCGAACTTGTCGACGACAGCCGCCAGGATTGCGGCGCCGGTCGGCGTGGTCAGCTCGCCCTCGCCTTCGGCGAGGATCGGGATCTCCGCCAGCAGCGCCGCCGTCGCGGGAGCCGGCACGGGCAGCGGACCGTGCGCCGTGCGAACCAGGCCGGTTCCCACCACCGGCGGCAGCGATCCGATCGACGCCGGCGCCAGGTAGGCGATCGCCGCCGCGACCCCCACCACGTCGGCGATCGAATCGTAGGCGCCGACCTCGTGAAAGGCGACGCTGCCGATCCGGGTTCCGTGCAGCGCCGCCTCGACCTCGGCGATCCGCGCGAAGATGTCGCCGGCCAGCGCCCGCGCGTCGGAATCGAGTCGAGCGCGCGACAGGAGGCGCTTCACCTCCGCGTAGTTGCGATGGTCGTGGGTCGAAGGTCGCGGCCGCCTGCCGCCGCGCGCGGCAGCTCGCGCGGGCGGGTGCGCCGGCCCGGGGGGATGGTCGTGTGGGGCTCCCGGCTCGTGCGGGTGCGCATGATCGTGCCCATGCGAGTGCTTCGCCTTCCCCGGCGAGGGGCCGGCGCCGCCGATCGGTCCCGCAGGCATCCCCGGCCAGGTCACCTCGAAGCTGCGGCCCACATAGGCGCCGCGTTTTCGCCGCCCGAATCCGACGCGCAGCCCCCGAACGCCCATCGCCTCGACCGCGCCCTTGACCACCGCGACCGGCACGCCGGCATCCACCAGGGCCGCCACCGCCATGTCGCCCGCGATCCCCGAGGTCGGCTCGAAGTGCAGGTGCAGATGCTGGAGGGAACGAAGCGCTGCGCTCACGACTCGCGCTTCCGGTTCAGCATGGCGGCCATCCGTCCGGCGCCGAAGCCGTTGTCGATGTTGACCACCGCGACGCCCGCCGCGCACGAATTCAGCATCGACAGCAGCGCCGCGATCCCGCCCAGGCTGGCGCCGTAACCGACGCTGGTGGGCACCGCGATCACGGGCCGCGCGAAGAGTCCCCCGACCACGCTCGGCAGCGCGCCCTCCATCCCCGCCACGACGATGACGATCTCGGCGGCCGCGATCGTCTCGCGATGCGCCATCAGGCGGTGCAGACCCGCCACGCCCACGTCGAAGATCCGCTCGACCCGGTTACCGCCCAGCTCCGCCGTCAGCGCCGCTTCCTCGGCCACCGGGACGTCGGAGGTCCCCGCGCTCACCACCGCGATGACGCCGCGGCCACGATCGGGCGGCGGCGTCTCGCCCACCACCACCACCCGCGGAACGGGCAGGTAGCGCGCACCCGGCACCGCCGCCACCACGGTGGCGGCCTCGGCGGCGCTCACCCGGGTCGCGAAGACCGTCGCGCCGCCTTTGGCGAGCTCGATCAAGATCGCGGCGATCTGCTGGGCAGTCTTCCCTTCGCCCAGGACCACCTCCGGAAATCCGGTGCGCAGGTGGCGGTGGGTGTCGACGTGGGCGAAATCGAGCTCGCGAAACGGCAGCTCGCGCAGCTTCTGCATCGCCTCGTCGACGGAGGCACGTCCCGCCTCGACCTGTTCGAGGAGCGCGCGCAGACGTTGGGGGTCCATACCGACCTCGACAATATCACCTGCCGCCAATGGCGCCGCCCGGACGACTCGGGTCATCGGGCGGGACGAGGTGGGGGCGACATGGTAGCTTGGTCGACCCCGGAATCGCCGCCCGATGAGCGCCCAATCTCGATACACGATCCTGCGCAAGATTACCGACGGTGGCACGGCCGAGATCTTCTTGGCCAAGCAACACGGCGCGCAGGGATTCGAGAAGACGGTGGTGCTCAAGCGCATCTTCACCACCTTCTACGCCGACCCGCAGTTCCGGCACATGCTGGTCGACGAGGCGCACGTGGCCATGTCGCTCAACCACAGCAACATCGTCCAGGTGCTCGATCTCGGAGAGGCCGAGGGGCGTTACTTCCTGGCCATGGAGCTGGTCGACGGCTGGACGCTCGATCGGATCCTCAAGCGCTCCAAAGCGGCCGGGGTGCCGATTCCGCCGGCGCTCGCGCTCTACGTCACGGCCGAGATCTGCCGCGCGCTGGCCTACGCCCACAACAAGCAGCGCACCGACGGCAAGCCGCTGGGCATCGTCCACCGCGACGTGAGCCCGCACAACGTGCTGCTCAGCGAGCAGGGCGAGGTGAAACTCACCGACTTCGGCATCGCCAAGGCGCAGAACAAGACCGAGAAGAGCCTGGGCAACCTCATCAAGGGCAAGGTCGCCTTCATGTCCCCCGAGCAGGCCTCCGGCGGCGAGCTGGACGCGCGCTCCGACCTCTTCTCCGTGGGGACGATGCTCTACGTGATGATCACCCGGCGCCACCCCTTCGACGCCCCCACCGACTACGAGACGTTGATGCTGGTCAAGAACGGCGACTTCCTGCCGCCCGAGACCGCCCGCCCCGGCCTCAACCCGGAGCTCTACCGCGCGATCCGCAAGGCGATGGGGAAGACGCCGGCCGATCGTTATCAAAAGGCGGAGGACATGCTGGTCGACGTCGAGCAGGTGATGCGGCTCGCGTTTCGTCCGGTCGGACAGACGGAGCTGCAACGCTGGCTGGCCGACCTCAGCACCAAGGACGGTGTTCCGACGCTCACCCGCGAGGCCCCGCCGGTGCCGCCGGCTTCGCGCTCGACGGTGGGCCCCCTCCGCGCGGGCGACGGCCAGGAGTCGGGACTGGTGCTGACCCTCGACGACGCGGAAGAGGTTCACCAGTCCGACCGGCCACCGCCGCACCCCGGCGCCACCGTTCCGATGATGAGGCCGCCTCAGTTCGAGGCGGTGGATCGCCCCTGGCACACGCGTCCGTCCGTACGCCTGGGGGGCGCGCTCGCGGTCCTGCTGCTGGCGGTGGTGGCGGCCAAGGTGGCCAGCGGCCGGCACAAACCTGCCGACACCGCGACGGCCACCGCAAGCAGCGCGGCGGCATCGAACGCCGCGGTCCAGCCGGCGCCAGCGCCCCCCGTCGCACCGGCGACGCCGGCCCCAGGATCGCCCGCGTCCGCGAGCGCCGACGGTCCGATCGGCGCGTCCGCCGCCGCGTCACTCGACGCGAGCACCGCGGCCCGGGACGGCGGCGGGCACGAGATCGCCGTCGCCCCAGCGACGCACGGCGCGCCCGCGCCCGAAGACGAAGCGCCGCCCGAGGCCCCCGCCGCCGAGGGTGAGACCAAGGATCACGCCCCCGCCAAGCTGCACGGCGTTCTCAAGCTCAAGCCCCAGCAATTTTCCGTGCTGGTCAAGAGCGATCCCGAGGGATCGCACGTCGCCAACGGCCATCAGTCGTTCGGCACGACGCCGGTGACGCTGAAGCTGCGCCCCGGAAGCTCGTACGATTTGACGTTCACCAAGCCGGGCTATGCGCCGCTGCTCCGCCACTACCGCCCGGACGCGCACGGTCCCCAGACCTTGCGCGTGAGCCTCAAGAAGGCGCCCGAGACGCACAAGCCGGCCGCGGCGCCCGCCCCCGCGCCGAAGCCCCCTGCGCCGAAGAGCGGCTTCTTCTCGCGCTAGACCCGGGTGGGGACCATCACACCCCGCTTGGCGGCAGGAGATGTAACCGCGCCGTCGAATTTGGTGACGCGGCGCGGACGCACACCTCAAGCGTGACGCGGACTTGGGGGTGCCTCGGGCGGTTGGAGCCGAGCGGGGGGTGTAGCCGACCGGCCAGGGCTCGCTAGACTTAAGGAGGAGGCTAGTCATGAATGTCATGGCGGAAGTTGCTGCCTGTTCCGTGGCCGAGGTGATGGGGACCGAGCTCTACACGCTGACGCCGGACACGGTCGTCGCGTCGGCCAAGCGACTGGCCTTCGACAACGGCATCGATCACCTGCTGGTGCTGGACAACGGCACGTTGACCGGAATCGTCTGCAAGGGCGATCTGCGAGCCGCGGCCCGCAACGCGCTGGTCGCCGACTGCATGAGCTCACCGGTCCTCTGCATCGGCCCCGACACCACGCTCGAGGAGGCCGCGCAGATCATGTTCGATCAGCATGTCTCCTGTCTACCGGTGGTGACCGGCGCCTTCCTGGTTGGCATCATCACGCGCGCGGCGCTGGCGACCGTCGGCATCGGACCGACCGCCGAGACCGAAGCGGAGGGAGCGGCCTGCAGCGCCTGTGGCGCCGAAGGGCCCGAGCACAAGGTTCGCCGCGACCCACGCGCGGCCGGAATTCCACTTTGCACCTCCTGCCTCGGCCGGACCTCGCCCACGCAACGCGGCCCCGCCGACTGACCCGGCCAGGGTCCCGAATATGATCGCGTGAGCGCAGTGCGGCTGGGCCGCGCGGAGCTCGTCGCGGGGGGCGCGGGACCCTCTCAGGGTCCCGGATATGATAAAGCCGCCCGCATGGGCGTCAGCCGCGCGCGCGGGAAGCTGGAGGCCGCGCTGGCGCATTTCGGCCTGGCGGCGTCGGTGCGCGGCGCGCGCGCGGTCGATGTGGGCGCTTCGACGGGCGGGTTCACCGAGACACTGCTGGAGAGCGGGGCGCACTCGGTGCTGGCGGTCGACGTCGGCCACGGGCAGCTCCACCCGTCGCTGCGCACCGATGCGCGGGTCACGTTGCTGGAAGGGGTCGACTGGAAGCGGCTGCCGCTCGGACAGGCCGAGGGGCCCTTCGATTTCTTCACCGTCGACGTCAGCTTTGTCGCCGCGCGAAACATGCTGCGCGGCCTGGCCTTCCGGCTGCGGCCGGGCGCCTGCGGCGTGGTCCTCATCAAACCGCAGTTCGAGCTGGCCGATCGGCAAGTCAAAGACGGCGCGGTTCGCGATCCGAACCTGCGGCGCGCGGCGATCGAAAAAGTACGCCACCGCGCCGAGGCGCTCGGCTTCTCGCTGGTGGCCGAGATCGATTCACCGGTCGCCGGCGGAAGCGGCTCGATCGAGATCCTGGCGCACCTGACGTTCTCCGGACGCCCCGACACCCTTCCGGCGCCCGGCGAGCGCCGCCGCGAGCTCAAACCGGCGCGGCGCCCGAAATCGCGGGAGATGAAATCCCTGCGCTGGTTCGCGATCGTGGCGCCCGGGCTCGAGGAGGTGGCGGCCCGAGAGATCGACGCGCTCCCCGACGTCTCGGAGCTGCACCGCGAGCTGGGCGGTGTCGAATGGACCGGTCCCCCCGAAAGCGGTGCCCGCGCCAACCTGTGGCTGCGCGTGGCGACCCGCGTCCTGGCGCGCGTCGGCGAGGTAGAGGGGCGTGAGTTCGGCAAGCTCCGCCGGCGCGCCGCGGGGCTGCCGTGGGCGGCCTTCGTTCCGCCCGGCGCGTCCGTCGAGGTGCGCGCCAGCGCGAGCCACTGCCGCCTCTACCACACCGGCGCCCTCTGCGAGACGGCCGTGCTCGCGATCGCCGACGCGGTGGCCGGCGCGCACGCCGCGCCGGCCGACACCGAGGCCGACGTCACCATCTTGGTGCGCGGCACCGACGACCGGTTCATGTTCAGCGCCGACGCCTCGGGCGAACGGCTACACCGGCGCGGCGCGCGCGTCGAAACCGGCGCCGCCCCGCTGCGCGAGACGCTGGCGGCCGGCCTCCTGGCGCTGGGAGAATGGAATCCCTCGATGGCGCTGGTCGATCCCATGTGCGGCGCAGGAACGATCGTGATCGAGGCGGCGCTGCAGGCGATCGGGCGCGCGCCCGGGATCGACCGCCAATTCGCGCTCGAAAAGTGGCCGCTGTTTTCATCCGAAGCTCAGGCGGCAGCTACCGAGTCGTTGCGCGCCGAGGCGCGCGCGCGGGCGGCGTCTACCATCACCGCGCCCATCATCGGCTCCGACCGCGACGCGCGCGCCGTCGAGAGCGCGCGGCACAATGCGGCCCGCGCGGGACTCGACGCCCACATCGTCCTCGCCTGCCGCGACGTCTCCGACGCGCGTCCCCCCGCCGATTGGCCTGCCGCGGGCGCCACCGGCGTTGGCCTGGTGATCGCCAACCCGCCTTATGGACGTCGTCTGGGCGATCCCCGCTCCGCAGTCCGCGCCTATCGGGATCTAGGCCGCGCGCTCCGTACCCACTTCCGGGGCTGGCGCGCGGCGGTCGTCGTCCCGCAACGGCTCGCCGCCGCTGCCGATGCGCTCCGCCTTTCGATCACCGCCAAACACCCGCTGCGCAACGGCGGGCTGCCCGTCGCGCTGTGCACGGGTCTAGTGGGTTGACCTCGCGATCTGGTCTATATCCCCCAGGTGTTGTTGGTGGTGTCCCAGGTGGCGCAGGTCCACTGCGGTGAGGTGGGGCCGACCGCCAGCGTGCAGACGCAGCCGTCGGTCTTGGTCGCGTCCCCGCCGCTCTTGGCGACCGAGTCCAGCTCCAGGCAGATGCCGGTCGGGCTGACCTGAGAGGACGACGGACACGGCATCGCGCAGGTCGTCTTCCCGACGACGCCCGAGGGGCAGTCGGCCGGCTCTGCGGCCGAGGCGGCCGGAGGCGCGTAGCAAGCCGGGAACGGATTCGGGAAGACGCACTTCGAGCACATCGCGTTCTCCACCCCGCCGTCGCCGCCGACCTTCAGGCAGGTCTTGAGCCCGATGTTGTCGGGTCCACAGCCCTTCGTGCAGGACGTTCCGGTGGCGTCGGCGGGCCAGGCCGCCTTGTCCTTCACGTCGCTGGGACAGGCAGGACCGCTGCCGCCCGCGCCCGTCGTGCCGGCGGCGCCCGTCGTCCCGGCAGCCCCCGTCGTTCCGGCGGCGCCCGTCGTCCCGGCAGCCCCCGTGGTTCCGGCGGCGCCCGTCGTTCCGGCGGCGCCCGTCGTCCCAGCCACACCCGTGGTTCCGGCGGCGCCCGTCGTCCCGGCGACGCCCGTCGTGCCGGTGCCCGCGGCGCCCGTCGTCCCAGCCGCGCCCGTCGTGCCGGCCACACCGGTCGTCCCCGCCGCGCCTGTTGTTCCAGCGCTCCCTTTGGTTCCGGCGCTACCGCTCGTTCCAGCACCTCCCCCGTTTACCGTGCTGCCGCTGGCACAGCCGTAGACCAGCACCGCGGCCGCGAAAATCGCGCACAGTCCACCCACGAACGCTCGCTTCTGCATCGGTTGCACGGGTTGTGGGTGTCCGCACCACAGCGCGGACGGCTCAGGCGTGCCGGAGACCCAGTCGCGCCGCGGTCGACTGGAACAGCAACCGGATCATCTGCGCATATCCGCCCTCACCCCGCCCGCGTATGCCAAAGCGCGAATCGTAGAGCTGACCGCCCCGCGTCTCGCGAATACGGTGAAGAACCTTGTCGGCCGCCAGGGGCAGCGCCACCCGCAGGCGATCCTCGAAGACCGTCTTGACCGATCCCGGCAGCCGCAGCAGAACGTAGCCGGCCGACCGGGCACCGGCGTCGCGGGCCGCGGTCAGGATCCGGGGGATATCCTGATCGTTGAGCCCCGGGATGATCGGCGCGACGTTGACGCCGACCGAAAGGCCCGCCTTGGCCAGCGTTTCGACGATGCGCAGCCGCCGCGCGGGCGTCGCCACGAAGGGTTCGATGGCCCGCGCGCGATCGGGGTCCCAGAACGGAATGCTCACCGTCACGTGCGCGGCGGCCACCTGCGAGAGCGCCGACAGCAGATCGATGTCGCGCTCGACCAGCGGCGACTTGGTGATGATCGCCGCCGGGTTCGCTCGCTCCACGCAAACCTGCAGGCAGCCGCGCGTCAACCGATACGACGCCTCCAGCGGCTGGTAGCAGTCGGTGACCCCGCTGAAAACGACCGTCTCCCCGCGCCAGCTCTTCTTCGCGAACGCCGCGCGCAGGAGCGCCGGCGCCTCTGGCTTGATCACGATCTTGCGATCGAAGTCGGTGCCGGCCCCCAGGCTCAGGTATTCGTGCGACGGGCGCGCGTAACAGTAGGCGCAGGCGTGGAAACAGCCGCGGTAGGGGTTCACGCTCCAGGTGAACCCGACGTCCGGGCTGTCGTTCTTGGCCAGGATGGTGCGCGTGTGGTCGACGAAGACCTCCAGGCGCACCTCGGGCGCCCTTTCGAGGTATTCCACCTCGGTCGTCGCCCAGGGGTTGGGCGGGTTCGAGATCGGAACCGGGCGCACGCCTTCCTTCTATGCCTGAACGTACGTTCAGTCAATCGGTTTGGTCGGCGGTCGTCGGGCGACGGTTGTTGGTCGAATCGGCGCCGCCTCCGCCGATCGCGTCTAGCCGACCCGCCATCGATCAAGTAAGGTCGCGCCGCTTTCGTCATGGCCGGTCCCCCCGACAAGTCCGCGGCTCGATTCGCGCGCCTGGCCGCGCTCCCGCCCTACGTGCTCGCCACCGTCGACGAGCTCAAGTCGCGCCTGCGCGCAGAGGGGCACGACGTCTTCGACTTCGGTCTTGGCAACCCCGACGGGCCCAGCCCGCGCGCCGTGGTCGAGCGCTTGACCACCGAAGCGCACCGACCCGGCAACCAGCGCTACATGCCGTCGCGCGGCCTGCCGGAGGTGCGTGCGGCGATCTGCGACTGGTACGGCCGGCGCTACGGTCAGAAGTTCGATCCGGAGAGCGAGGCGGTCGTCACGCTGGGCGCCAAGGAAGGTCTGGCCCACCTGCTGCTCGCCATCGTCGGCCCAGGCGACGGCGTCCTGTCGCCCGATCCCTGCTATCCGATCCACCGCTTCGGGGTGATCATCGCGGGCGGCGAGCCCGTGCCCGTCGCGACCGGCCCCGGGCTCGACCCCTACGCGGAGATCGAAAAGGCGCTCCGAGGGGCGCCCCGCAAACCCAAGGGTCTCATCATCAACTTCCCGCACAACCCGACCAGCGCGGTCGTCGACCTGTCGTTCTTCGAGAAGGTGGTGGCGTTGGCGCGGCGCGAATCGCTCTGGGTGATCTCCGATCTGGCCTACGCCGACCTGGTTCACGACGGCCGGCCAGCGCCCAGCATCTTTCAGGTGCCGGGCGCGCGCGATCTGGCGGTCGAGTTCTTCACGGTGTCGAAGAGCTACTCGATGCCCGGCTGGCGGGTCGGGTTCTGCGTCGGCAACCGCGCGCTGGTCGGCGCGCTGGCCACCATCAAGGGCTACCTCGACTACGGGATCTTCGGTCCGGTGCAGCTCGCCGCCGCGACGGCGCTGTCCCCCGCCTGCGACGCGGACGTCGCCGGCAACCGCGATCTGTACAAACACCGCGCGGCGCTGCTCTGCCGCGAGCTCGCCGCCGCCGGCTGGGCGGTACCGCTTCCCGTCGCGTCGATGTTCGTCTGGGCCCCGCTGCCGGCGGCCGCCGCCGCGGGCGGCTCGGTACGCTTCGCGGCCGAGCTGCTCGAGCACGCGCGGGTCGCGGTGTCCCCGGGCGTCGGGTTCGGGCCCGGGGGCGAGGGCTACGTCCGTTTCGCGCTGGTCGAAAGCGACGAGCGCGCCCAGAAAGCCTGCGCCGCGATCGGGGCGTATCTGGCCTCTCGGGGCGCATCTGGCCTCTAGGTGATCGCGTCGGGCGAACGCGAGCTTCGCTCGCGCGAGCCCATCGCGGGAGGGTCCGGGAACCCTCCCAGGGTTCCCGGTACTGTCATTGACAAAGACGGAAGCCTCAAGTAGAAACCCCGCTCCATGCCCGTAGCTGCCGTGCACAATCGCCCGACTTTTCAAGCCAAAGGTGGGTTCCCCCACGCCTGGCACGTCGCCGACGTCGAGGGCCAGACCCTGGGCCGCGTGGCGACCAAGATCGCGGACATCCTGCGCGGCAAGCACAAGCCGACCTTCACCGCCCACGAAGACGCGGGCGACTTCGTGGTCGTGATCAACGCCGGCAAGGTTCACCTCTCGGGCAAGAAGTGGTCGGGTAAGCTCTACCGCGACCACTCGCTGTTTCCGGGCGGCCTGCGCACGCAGACCGCCGAGCAGCTGGTCAAGCGCCACCCGACCGATCTGGTGAAGCGCGCGGTCTGGGGCATGCTCCCCAAGGGACCGCTCGGCCGCCGCATCTACAAGAAGCTCAAGGTCTACGCCGGCGCGGAGCACCCGCATACGGCGCAGGAGCCGAAGCCCATCAAGTTCCCCCCCCGAGCCGCAGCCAAAGGATCCGTCCCCAATGCCTGACGTCGCCAAAGCCACGTACGCCACCGGTCGCCGCAAGCACGCGGTGGCTCGGGTCTGGTTGCAGCCGGGCACCGGCAAGATCGCCATCAACAAGCGCTCGCTGGAAGACTACTTCGGCCGCGAGACCTCCCGCATGGTGTTCCGGCAGGCGCTCGAGCTGACCGAGACCTCGGGACAGTACGACGTGTTCGTCAACGTCAGCGGCGGCGGACTGTCGGGACAGGCGGACGCGATTCGCCACGGCATCTCGCGCAGCCTGATCAAGATCGACCCCGCCTTTCGTGGGGCGCTCAAGAAGGCCGGCTACCTGACGCGCGACGCGCGCGCCAAAGAGCGCAAGAAGTACGGCCAGCGCGGCGCCCGGGCCCGCTTCCAGTTTAGCAAGCGCTAGAGCGAGCACCGCAGCGGCAACCCGGATAGGCGCCGGCGGACGGGCGTTCGCCACGCCTTGGCGCGGGCGTTCGATCTACGATAGCGGCGGATGGCGCGCGCCTCGAAGCGGTTGCTGGTTCGGCTGCTGGTCGGGACGATCGCGCCGACCGTGGCCGCCCTCGTGGTGTTCGGCTTTTTCGCGCACGAAGTCGCGCGCCGGGCGCTCGAGGACGAGCTGGGGCGGCGGCTGGCCACCGCCGCCGCCGGAGCCGCGGCGACCTTGCTGCCCGAGCAGCTGCGCGCGATCGGACCCGGCGACGAGGGCTCGCTGACCTATGCCAACGTGCGGCGACGGCTGGAGGCCGCGCGCGAACACCTCGGCGTCCGGCGCGTCCTGGCGGTCACGCCCGATCTCGAGGCGCGCGGCGACACGGCGGGCACCCTGGCGCTGGGCGCGCGCGCCTACGAGCTCGCGTCCGATCGCGTGGAGATCGCGCGGGCGGCAGGCGGCGCACCGGCCGCTTCGCCCCTCTTCGTCGGTCACGACGGCGTGCCCTACAAACGGGCCTATGCCGCCATCGGCGATCCGGGCGACCTCGGCGGCTTGATCGCAGTCGAGGGGAACGCGGACTATCCCGCGACGCTGGCCGCGTTTCGCCGGTCGTTGTGGCTGGCCGGCCTGGCCGCGCTGGCTGCCGTCCTGGCGCTCACCGTCTGGTTGGCGCGGCGAATCTCCGGACCGGTCACGAGGCTGGCCGGCGCGGCCGCGCGCCTCGGGCATGGCGATCTCGAGGCGCCCATCCCCAACGAGACCCGCGACGAGATCGGTGTGCTGGCGCAGACGCTGGAAGAGACGCGCGTCGCCCTGCAGGCGCGCGATGAGCGAACGCAGATGATGTTGGCCGGCATCGCGCACGAGGTGCGCAATCCGCTGGGTGGCCTCGAGCTGTACGCCGGCCTGCTGCGCGAGGCGCTGGCGACGGAACCCGAGCGTCTGGAGGAGATCGCGCGCATCGAACGCGAGGTCGGCCATCTCAAGACGGTGGTGAACGAATTCCTCGAGTTCGCGCGACGCCCGCCGCCACATCTCGAGGCGGTGTCGCTGCGGCCGCTGTTCGAGGAGATTCGCGAGCTGAGCGCGGCCCCCGGCGGCGCCGCGATCGTCGTCGACGCGACCGGCGATCTGCGCGTGCGGGCGGACCTCGGGCAGCTGCGGCGGGCCCTCCTCAATCTCGTCCGCAACGCGGCTGCGGCCGCCCGCGGCGGCCGTGTCCAGATCGCGGCGCGGCCGGCAGGAAGCGGCGTCCGGATCGAGGTCAGCGACGACGGCCCCGGAGTCCCCTCCGCCCTGCGCGAACAGATCTTCACCCCGTTCTTCACGACCCGCGAGAAAGGAACCGGACTCGGCCTGGCCTTCGTGCGCGAGATCGTGCGCGCGCACGGGGGCGACGTGGCCGTGCGCGACGCGGCGGGCGGCGGTAGTGTCTTCAGCTTCGATCTGCCGAAGGCGGAGCCCGCATGAGCACCCTCGTCTTTACCGACCCCAGATTTCTCGACCACCACCCCGGACCCGGGCACGCCGAATCGCCGGCACGCCTCGACGCGATCATGGCCGAGATCGGACGCGCGCCGCTGGCCGGCGTCACCATCGAAACCCCGCGGGCGGCGACCGACACGGAGATCGAGGCCGCGCACAGCCCCGCCTACCGCTCGAAGTTGGCGCAGCTCGACGGGCAATACGCCGAGCTCGATCCCGACACGGGGGTGTCACCGGGGAGCTGGAAGGCAGCCCGGCTGGCGGCCGGCGCCGCCGTCGGCTCGGTCGAAGCGGTGATGGCCGGACGAGCAGACAACGCGTTCGCGCTGGTGCGCCCGCCCGGTCACCACGCCCGCCCCGGCCGCGCGATGGGCTTCTGCCTGCTCAACAACGCCGCGATCGCCGCCGAGGCCGCCCGGCGCGACGGGGCCGAGCGGGTGCTGATCGTCGACTGGGACGTCCACCACGGCAACGGGACGCAGGAGATCTTCCAGGCGCGCGAAGATGTCCTCTACATGTCGGTCCACCAGTTTCCGTTCTATCCGGGCACCGGCGCGGCCGGCGAGGTCGGCGTCGGCGCGGGTCGCGGCGCGACGGTGAACTGCCCGCTTCCCGGCGGGCAGACCGATGCCGATTACGGCGTCGTGTTCCACGATCTCTTCCTGCCGGTCGGCCGCGCCTTCGCGCCCGATCTGATCATCGTCTCGGCGGGATTCGACGCCCACGCGCGCGATCCGCTGGCCGAAATGCGGGTCACGGAGCGCGGGTTCGCCGCGATGGGATCGGCGCTGCACGAGCTGGCGGCCAGCACCTGCGGCGGGAAGCTGGTGCTGCTGCTCGAGGGCGGCTACGACCTGCCCGCCCTGGCCGCCTCGGTGCGCGCGTCGCTGGAAGTTTTGACCGGCCGCAGAGAGGACTTTCCCAGGGGCGCCGGCACGGCGGCCATCGATGCGGTGCTGAGCACGCGCGCCGCCCTCCGGGGCGCCGGTCGGATCGTCTCGCAGACATGAAGCGGATCGGCTGGCCCTGGTGGAGCTTCGGCTCTGGGGCGGCTGTGGGCGGGCTCTTCGCGCGGGTATTCGCGCTGATCTCGCTCGGGGCCTGGTGGTCGCTCGGGGCCCAGGTCCAGGTCCTGATCGGCAGCCACGGGCTCTTGCCGTTCCGCGAATTCATGCGCGGCGTCCGCGCGACGCCCGGTGTCTCGATCTTCGATCTGCCAACGGTGTTCTGGTGGCTCCACGGCGACGCCGCGCTCACCGTGGGCGTGGTCGCGGGCGCCGCGGCGTCCCTCACGGCGTTGGCTGGATGGCGTCCCCGGCTCTGCTTCGCGCTGTCGACGGCGCTCTACCTGTCGTTCGCCCTGGTCGGTCGGGATTTCCTGTCGTTCCAGTGGGACAACCTGCTGCTCGAGTGTGGCCTGCTGGCGGCGTTTCTACCGAGGCGCGCGCCGGCACCGACGGTCCACTTCCTTTTCCGGGTCCTGCTCTTCAAGCTCTACTTCGAGTCGGGCCTGGCCAAGTGGCAGTCCCCGATCGACGACTGGGGCGACGGCAGCGCCATGACGTACTACTACGAGACGGCGCCCCTGCCGACCTGGTTGGCCTTCTATGCGCACCACCTGCCGGTCTGGTGGCATCACTTCGAGAGCCGGGCGACGCTGTTCCTCGAGCTGGCGGTCCCCTTCGCGATCTTCGGGCCCCGGCGCGCGCGGCTCGGTGCCGCGATCTCTCTATCTCTCTTCCAGATCGCCAACGCCGCCACCGCCAACTACGGATTCTTCTGCTACCTGGCGGCGGCGCTGAACCTGTTCCTGCTCGACGACGTCGACGTCGAACGGGCGGGCGCGCAGCTGTCGCGGGCGGTACCCGCGGCCCTTCGCGAGCTCGCGGCCCGTGGACGATCCACATTGGCCACCTTGGCGGCGCTTGCGACATTAGGTGGGACCAGGCGCCCACCGGTCTCCGCGGACCCGGCGGCCATCTCGCGCGCCTGGTTGGGGCGCGGCGGCGCGTCGCTGTTCCTGGCCGTCTCGCTGATCGACGGCCTCTACCACTTCACCGAGCCCGGTCCCGTGCTGGCGCTGGTGAGTCCGATCTTCGAGCTCAACGAGCGCTCTCGCTTGGTGAACAGCTATCACCTGTTCGCGGCGGTGACCCGCGAACGAATCGAACCAGAGCTTCAGACGCTGGCCGAGGGAGATCCCGCGGCCAGTCCGGAAGACGACGACCGCGCCTGGACAGCCCAGGACCTCTGGCACAAGGCGGGCGACGTGGGTCGCGCGCCGGGCTTCGTGGCGCCCCACCAACCGCGGGTCGATTTCCAGCTCTGGTTTTACGGTCTGGGGTTTCGACAGCGCGAACCGGCCTACGTCTCGGCGCTGGTGCGCCGAATGTGCGAGGATCCCACCGCCGTGCAGCCCCTTTTCCGCGCGCCCCTGCCCCCCCACCCCGCCGCCGTGCGCATCGTCTACTGGCAATACTGGTTCGCGAGCCCCGCCGAACGGCGCGCCACCGGCGCCTGGTGGCGGCGCGACCGCCTGGTCGCGAGTCGGGCTATTCCGTGTTCGAGGCAGACGCCTTGACCGCCTCGCCCGCCACGCCCGCCGCCGGAAAAGGCCTCCGGAATGCTTCGCTCGGAACCCTGTTTCTGACCGTCTTTCTCGACCTGCTGGGCTTCGGGCTGGTGATCCCCTTTCTGCCGGGGATCGCCCGGCGGCTCGGCGCCGGCGACTTCGTGGCCACCCTGCCGGCCGCGGTCTTCTCGGTGATGCAGTTCATCTTCATCCCGATCTGGGGCCGCCTGTCGGACCGGGTGGGGCGGCGGCCGGTGCTGCTCTGGAGTATCGCCGCGTCGGCCATCGGCATGGCCCTGCTGGGCGTGGCACCGTCGCTGGTGTTTCTGTTCGCCGCGCGGATCTGGAGCGGCGTCGCGACGGCCAACATCGCCGTCGCCCAGGCCTACATCGCCGACGTGACCCCGCCCGAGCAGCGCTCGCGCGGGATGGCGATCATCGGGATCGCCTTCGGCCTGGGGTTCATCTTCGGCCCGTTCATCGGCGGCGAGCTGTCCCGGTTCCACATCTTCGGGCGGGAAGGGATGCTGCCCCCGTTCGTGGCGGCCGGCCTGTCGACGATCAACTTCCTACTCGCGCTGCGAACCCTGCCCGAGTCGCTGCCTCCCGAAGCGCGCGGGAAATCGGTGCGCAAGGCCGCCCCCATCGACGTCGGGGCGTTCCGGACCGCGGTGGCCGTCCCCGGCGTCGGTGCGGCGGTGGCCATCAATTTCATCTTCTATCTGTGGTTCTCGGGCATGGAGCAGACCTTCCGCCTCTTCACGGCGGACGGGTTCGGAATGTCGGACGCCGGAACCGGGCGGGTCTTCGCGCTGGTGGGCGTGGTCAGCGCCGTCGTTCAGGGCGGGTTGATCTCACGGCTGGTCCCGCGGTTCGGCGAAGGGCGCCTGATCCGAGGCGGCCTCCTGATCACCGCCGCGGCGTTCGCGCTCTTGGGGGTCTCGCCGCTCTTCGGCGCCTGGGGGAAAGCGGCGCTGCTGACCGCGTCCGCGCTCATCGCCTGCGGCAGCGGCCTCACCTCGCCGACGCTCCCGGCGTTCGCCTCGCGGCGCGCCAGCACGACCACCCAGGGGCTCACGCTCGGGACCTTGCAGTCCGCGTCGGCGCTCGCCCGCGCGCTCGGTCCGATCCTGGGCGGCGCGCTCTACGCCGGTATCAGTCCTCGCGCCCCGTACCTGATCGGCGCGGTCGGACTCCTCGGCGCCGCTCTCCTGGCCGCCGCCCGGCTACGCTGACTTGCCGCTGTCTTTTCGCGCCTCGGGCTTGGGCGTCTTCTCCGACCCATGCACGCAGACCCGATTGCGGCCGCTCCGCTTGGCCTCGTAGAGCGCTTTGTCGGCCGCGGCCAGGAACGCCGCGTGGTCGGTGATGCCGCTCTCGGGAATGGACGCGATCCCGAGGCTGATCGTGACCGGGATGTCTTTGCCGCCGAAGGTGAACTTGCGCTCCTCGACCGTCCGTCGCAGCCGCTCGGCGACGATCTTGGCGCCGGTCTGATCGGAGCCCCTGCACAGAACGGTGAACTCCTCGCCGCCGAAGCGCGCCAGCACGTCCTCGGTGCGCAGCAGGTCGGCCATCATCTGCGACAGCTCCGAGAGCACGAAGTCGCCGGCCGGGTGCCCGTGGGTGTCGTTGATCTTCTTGAAGTGATCGATGTCGAGGAAGATCAGCGCCAGCGGGCCACCGTGGCGGGCCGCGAAGGCGAACTCTTTTTCGAGATAGTCGGTGAAGTACTTCTTGTTGAAGACCTTGGTCAGGCCGTCGCGCAGCGCCGATTCGTACATCTGGCGCTGGAAAACCTCGTCCAGGTAGTCGTGGTAGGTGAACTTCAAGATGGTGGTCGATCCGACCATGATCTTGTCGCCGTCGGTGAGCTCGCGCCGATCGACCCGGATGCCGTTGCAGAAGGTCCCGTTGGTCGACCCCAGATCGACGAGGATGATCTTCTCGCCGTCGCGCATGAACTGGCAGTGTTCGCGCGAGACCCCTTCGTCGTTGAGCCGGATGGTCACCGTCGGGCCGCGACCGACGATGGTCTTGTCTTCCTGCAGCTTGAACATCTCGCCGGCGCTGACCCCCGCCAGCACCACCAGGTAAGCGAGGTTCCGCTTCTGTTCCTTGTCAGACTCCGGGGGGACCGCCGGCTTGGTCGCCGTCGATTCGGTGAGGGGGCCGCCCCCGCTTCCAGTCTTCTTGGCACGCATCTGGCCCGTTCATCCTAAGCCGAAGCGGAAACTTTGTCATAGCCGCTCGCGCCGGCCCCGGGCGTCCACCCGCCAGCGCAGGGTCCCGCCAGCCTCGATTCCGTCGGGGAGCCGAATCCGCAGCGCCTCGGCCTTGTGGAGCGGCGGGTGCCGCGGCGTCTGCGTGAGCGCCGCCGCCAGCGCCGACAGGATCGGTTCGTGGGCGACCAGCGCGATCGACTGCGCCTCGGGGGTGGCCCGCCCGGTCGACCGCAAGAACGCCACCACCCGCGACGCCGCCCCCTCGGGAACGAGGAGCTCGCTGACCAGGATGCGGGCGTCGTGGTCCACCGCCGCCGCCACGATCTCGGCGGTCTGGACCGCGCGCACCAGCGGGCTCGAGACGACCAGATCGAACCCGACGCCATGGCGGGCCAGCGCGCGTCCCAGCCGCCGGGCGTCGCCGCGCCCGCGGAGGGTGAGCGCGCGCGCCTCGTCCCGGGCCGCGTCGTCGCCGGCCTCCGCGTGTCGGATCAGCGTGACCCGCATGCGGCGATCCGGCCGCTAGCCGCCCTGCGGAGTCGATCCGGGCAATCTCGGAAGCATACCTCCTCTTTGCCCACG
>CALAOV010000040.1 GCA_937889515.1 uncultured Myxococcales bacterium
CCGCCACTACCCGCCGCGCCTCCGCCAGCGCCCGAACCTGCCGCGCCGCCGACGCCTCCCGCGCCTCCGGCGCCGGTAGCGTCGGTCACGGTGAGAGCGGTCGGGCAGGCCGTCGAGTTGCGGCTCCAGTTGGCCGGAGTGGCGATCGCGGCCTGTAGCGCCGCTTTGGTGCCCGAGGTGGGCCCCGTGTAGGCGAAGTCCTGAGACTTGCTCGGCGTGTCCTCGTCCAGCGAGAGGTTGAATGCTCCAAGCGCGGTCGGCAACGCCGAGACCTCATTGACCGGGTCCGTCCCGGCTGCCCACGTCCCACCGGTCGAGACCTGCATGCCCCAGAGCAATGACCCGCCAGAAACCGACCCGCCAGTGACGGGTATGGTGCCTTGGTAGATGAAGATTGATTCGTCGGGGTCGCCGATCCCGGTAAGCGGCATCCCAAAGGGTTGCCCCGCAGCCTTGGCGCCGTTGACTGTAAGCGCGACATTGACGTTTTCGCCCGTGTTGAAAACACCGGCCGTGGTCGCCTCTCGATCGGTGTATTTCACATCGGTGGCGTCTTCGATCGCGACGAGAGGCATGATCTGGAGGCTATCGTTGTCGCTGGCGAAGCAGGTGATCGCCAGGTCGCCTGGCTGCAAGCCGATGGTCGCCGCTCCCTGCCTAACCTCGGTCGACCCGCGGTCGCCCTGGTCGCAGCCGGACTGCGCGATAGCGGCGAGCGCCGCGCCCACGATTGTCCAATAACGAGCCGTCAAGTTCTTCATCACGCCGCCTCTCGAGTTGGAGATTTGCCTGGGACCGAGCGCATACTAATTGAGAGTCGCCGTTCGGCCAAGCGGAGTGTGGAAGCTGCGTCGACAGCATCCCCGATCCCGCTACCTCACTGCCCGCTGGAAACGTCAGTCCCGCTACTCAAATTCGCCATCCAGACATTCGCTTGCGGTCGCCTCAGGGCACGGGTTGGCCGCCCGGCGTGGGTAAACGCGGAGCTCCACAGGAGACCAATCCGATTCTCCAATCGCTCCCGCCACAACTTCGAAAACTGCTGACGCTTCGACTAAAGTAGCGCTGGGTCAGACGACTTCGACGGGCCCGGTGGTCTCCCGCCGAATCTCGTCTCCGAAGAGCTGTTGCATCAGAATGGCTGTCGCTCGCTTTCCGGAGCGGCTCTCCACCGGCAGAGCGTCCGCAAATTCCGTCGCCGATTGAAACCGTTCCGTCGGTTCGAAGGCCAACGCCTTTTCTAGAATCTGGCCGGCCGGATCGGAGAGCTTTCGAATCTCCGCCAGATCCCGGCAATTGATGCCCTTCGCCGCGCGGTACAGAACGCTCAGATCGTTTTCTCCGACGTAAAGAAGCCGGCCCGTCAAGCAGTGGTACAGGATGTGGGCGAGCGAAAAGAGGTCGCTGCGGTGATCGACGATCTGCCCGCGCGCCTGCTCGGGCGACATGAAGTAGACATTGCCCTTGACGGTGCCGGCTTGCGTTTTGCTGAGCCGCCGATTCGATTTGACGATGCCGAAGTCCGAGAGCTTCACCTCACCTTGGAGCGAGACCATCACGTTGGCGGCGGAGATGTCCCGATGAACGATGCCCATCGGCGCTCCGACCGGATCGTGCTTTTCATGCGCGTAGCTGAGGGCCTGCAACGTCTCGTTGGCGATATAGTAAGCCAACGCCTCGGGAAGCCCCTCGCCGCTCCGCTGCGTGTGTCGGTGCACCAGCTTCGCCAGGTCACGTCCCGCGATGTACTCCTGGGTCAAGAAGTACTCGCCGTCCGCGACACCGAAGTCGAACACAGGAACGATGTTGGAGTGCACCAGGGTAGCCTGCATTCGCGCCTCGTCGATGAATTGGTCCACCGCCTGCTTGTCACTGACGAGATCGGATCTCAACCGCTTGAGCACGAAATTGCGGGTGAAGCCTTCGACGCCGCAGGCCTCGGCGATGAACAGCTCCGCCATCCCCCCTTCGGCCAGCCGATCTATCAACCGGTACCGACCGCAACCGGGTTTTGGTGTCGCGGCGGGGCTAGGTTGAGTCTCCGAAGGAGCGAAGGGGCCAGGGGAGACCTTGGCCTGGTGGGCGCGTCCACGAACGAGGGCGGTGACGGTGCCGGGAACGGGTGCATCGGCCCAACCCGGTGGCGAAATCAAGAATCCGAGCTTGGCGGTCTCACGATGGAGGATCGGCTCGGGCATTGCACCGCCGCCGACGCTCCGACCTCTGGTGACAATCAAAGCAATGCCTCCCAGGCCCACGACCATCATCATCGGCCAGGGGAAGCGAGGATCTCCGAAGTGCGGTCTCGCCCGATGGGACGAAACGAACGCGCTCGACGCAGCGATCGGACGGCCGAGAAGGAGGATCGGCGCCAGCTCGGAATTCGGCGAAAGGCGGCCCGCCGACATCACGAAGGTCTGATCGCCGATCGCGACCAGGGCCGACCCGATCTGCTGGTTCCGGGCCAGCAAGATCAACTCGTCGGCGGCTCGACCGATCTCCGGGCCGCGGGAAGCGAGCAGTTTGTCTCCCACGACGATCTGGACCAACGGAAATTCGGCGCGAAACGGCCCCCACCAATCTTCATTGTTGAACAGATCGATCAGCGTGGCGCCGTTCACTCGCGATCGAAGCGCGGCGTTGAGTGGTGGTAGCTGGACCGCCGCGGATACCTGGGCTTCGGCCTCTCGTCGCGCCTGGGACTCGCGTACCGAGGCGGCCTGAACTGCAGCATCCAACACGGCCGCCTGAGCCCGGGATCGCCCACCCAAGACGGTCCGTACCTGAAGGACGCCGGCGGCGGTTCCGGTGACGATGATCGCAACTATCAGAGGCCTGGTTCTATGCATCCGATGCTGCGCGTCCGCAGCCAAGATAGGCACGATGAGAAGGTCTGCCCGATTTATCGGTGTGCCGTGTCCCGGACGCAGCTCGAGCTGGCGGGCCGCGACCAGGAGGCGCGCCCCACCCGCTCGAGCTTCCCGGCGTCGACCAGGCGCCCGATGGGCTGGCCGGGACGTACCCCTTGGCTTCGAGGTCGCGGGTCCGCACGAGCCCGGTGAGGAAAAGCACGCCCTCGCGGTGCGATCCCCATGCTCCGAGTATGAGGACGCCCGCGGCGTGTAGCGGCCCCGCGACGGCCGTTCCGTACTAGGCTCGGCCCTCTCATGTCGGGCGCGGGGACGAAACCGGGATGATCAGGCTGGCGGCTGCGATCCTGGTCGCGCTCCGTCTCGCCGCGGGTGGTGCGGGGCTCACGGTGGACACCGACACGCCCGAGGCGATGTGTCCCGACCTGGCCGAGACGCGCACCGCGGTGGCCGCCCGGGTCGGCGAGATCGAAGGGGCCGGCAACTGGCACGCTCGCTACACGATCGTTCACCGCCCGGCACACCTCACCGGCGACGCCGTCCGATTGGAGCTCGAGGATTCGACCGGCACCGTACGCCTCGAGAGGCTGCTGCCGGTGACCGGGCGATCGTGCGCCGCCATGGCGGAGGCCGTCGCCGTCGTCCTCGAGGCCTACTTCCACGACACCGTCGAGCGTGCCGCTACGGCGGCGGCCGAGCCAACGGTGGCCGAGCCAACACCACCCCCGTCACCTCCGCCGGTGACGGAGATTGCTCCGCCGTCGGCGACGGCTCCCCCCGATCGGGCACTCGCCGGCGAGCTGGAGCTCATGGCGGGTGCGACGGGCGAGGGGACGATTGCCGGCGGTGTCGCGGTCGGGATCGGCGGGCCAACCTGGCGCGTGGGGTTGGTCGTTTCGGCATCGCCAGAAGTGCACAGCGAACAGGTCGCCGCGAGTGGCGGGAGCGCCACCTCGCGGACGCTCGAGATTCGACTGCCGGTGATCCTGCGCGCCCGCCGAGCGCGCTGGTCGTGGGGCGCCGGACCGGAGCTCGTGCTTGCCCTGGAGCGGGCGACGACCACCAGCCCGCTCGACCCCGCCCCGAGCTGGCGCGCCGCGCCGGGCGCCGGCGCCGCCGGAACCCTGTCCTATGCGCTCACCACGACCGTCGCCGCGACCATCGCGGTCGACGTCGATGCGACCCCCGCGGCCTGGACCCGGCGCTTCGAAGTGGGCGACGCCGAGGTGCTGTCCCCCCGCACGTTTCGGGGCTTCGCGTCGGCGGGGTTATCTTTCTTGTGGGGCGGGTGAAGGTTGCGGGACGAGAGGACTCCAAGCTTGCGGACCACCACACCGCCGCCCATGTCCAGCTCGACCAACACGCTCGCGCGGCCCCGCGTCTGGGACGACGCGCTCGTTCCGCGCTGCGTGGCGGGTGAGGACGACGCCTGGCGGATCTTCCACCACCATCACCACCCGATCGCGGTCGCGTTTCTGCGCAAGCTCGGCGTCCGGGAGCCCGAGCTCGAGGACGCCTGCCAGGAGGTTTTCCTGCAAGCCCACCGCTACCTCCCCAAGTTCCGCGGCGAGGCGGAGGTCAAGACCTGGTTCTACCGGCTCTGTGTCACCGAGGCCCGTCGGCTCCGGCGCCGCGGCCGCCTCACCAAGACCCTGCTCGGTTGGTTTCAGCAAAATCCGATCGACGTGACGGTGCCCGCCGCCACCCGCAGCGACGGCGCCGTCCTGGCGCTGATGGGTAAGGCGCTCGACACCATGAACGAAGGGGAGCGACTGGTCTTCGTCCTCTTCGAGATGGAAGGCGTCGCCGGTAAGGACGTCGCGGCGATCGCCGCCTGCCCCGAGGCGACGGTCTGGCGCCGCCTTCACCATGCCCGCCAGATCTTCCGGCGCGCCCTGGAGTCCGAGGAGACGGAGGTGCCGGCATGAGCCGCGACGGACACGAGCCCACGCGGTTACCCACGCGTTTGATCGATGGCGGCGATCGGGCGGGCGCGCTCTTGCGCGAGGCCGCTCCGCTCTATTCGGCGGGGATCGAAGAGCCGCGCGCCTACGCCCGGTTGGTCGAACGCCGCCGCGGGCGCGCACGGCGGTTCGGTCCGACCTGGGTCCTGCTAGCGGCCGGCGCGATCGGTACCGTCTGCCTGATCGCCTGGGGCCGCCTGCACCATGTGGCACCTGGAGCCGACCCGGTCGCCTGGAGCACCCGCTTGCCGGACGGCACCGAGATCGCCGCCACCAGCGGGAGCGACGCGAAGCGAATGCCCTCGACGACGGCGGTGCAGAGCGCACCGGGCTCCGAGGTCGTCACGATCTCCCTCGCGCGAGGTGCCGTCGGGGTGCGCGCACGGCCGGCGCGTCCCGCCGAGGATCTCCAGATCCTGGCCGGCCCGTACCGGGTGGAGATCGCGGGCGACGGCGTGCGGGTGGACGCGGACGGAGAGCGGATTGGCGTGACGGTCGACCGTGGGGAGGCGCGGGTCTGGATCTCGACGACGCTCGTGCGGCGGGTTTTCGCCGGCGAGCGCTGGTCGAGCCCACCCGCCGCACCGCACGCGCCGGTGCCTCCGCCCGAGCCGCCGGCGGTGCTGTTCGGTCCGCCGGCGCCCTCCGACACCGACGGGCCAGAAGCGACGAAGCTCAGGGCGCCTGGACATCTGCACGCGACGCGGGCGCCAGCGGAGACGCGCACGTCGCTGCCCGCCACGCGCGCGGCCGGCGTCACCTCGGCCGGCTGTCTGGCCGAGGTTCGGACCGGCGAAACACGCCAGGCCGAGGGGTGCTTTGCGCGGCTCGCCGCGGGGCCGAGCGCGGACGCGGAGCTCGCTCTATACGAGCTGGCGCGCCTCCGCCACGACGCGCTCGGAGACGACGCGGGCGCCGCGCGGGCGTTGCAGGAATACGGGCGGCGGTTCCCCCACGGTACGCTGCGGACCGAGGCGGCGTCGTCGAGCTTCGAGGTGTTGAGCGCGCTGGGTCGTTACGACGAAGCGCTGGCGGCCAGTCGGGTGGCTCTGGCGGAGAGCTCCGGCGATCAGCAAGCCCGGCTGCGGTTCTTGCGCGGACGGGTGATGCAGACCCATCTGCGCGACTGCGCCGGCGCGATCAACGAGTATGCCGCCGCCGAGAGAGGCCTCGGGCCGCGGCGGGCGGAGGCCGCGTTCTACCGCGGCCAGTGCCTGGAGCAGCTCGGGCGGCGCGACGAGGCGGTCGGGGCCTACCGGACGGCCGCCGCCGCGCCCGATGCGACCACCGCGATCCGCGCCAAGGCACGCCTCGAAGAGCTGGCCCGCTGAATCGTCGGGCTCACTGGAACACGTGGACGTCGCCCGCGCCGGCCCGGCTCGGGTCCGCGATGTCGAGCGCGTTGCCGTAGCCGAGCCATCCGGAGCCCCCGCCCACCGGCGCCAGCGTGGAGACCTGTCCCTGACCCCAGCAACGAACCGTCCCCTCGACGGTCACGGCGCAGCTGTGCCAGTGCCCCGACGACACCGCCGCCGCGCTCGCCCCGAGCGACACGAAGGCGTTGCCGGAGGTGGCCACCTCGTCGTCGCCGATCGGCGAGGAGCTGCCGTTACCCAGAATCCCGGTGCCCCAGCAGTCGAGCATGCCGGTCGATTCGCGGGCGCAGGTCCGAAAGCCGCCGGCGGCGAGCTCGACGACTGCAGAAGCGAAGACCAGCGGCGCTGGGGCCTGATCGGCTGGTTCGTTGTCGCCGTAGAAATTGGTGCTGCCGTAGCCGAGCTGGCCCTCGCTGCCGCTCCCCCAGCAGCGAACGGTCCCGTCGGGGTCCAAAACGGCGCAGGTGTGATCCAGCCCGGCGCTGATCTGGAGCGCCGGGAAGCCGATGGGCACATCGCCGCCCGCCGACGCCGGAAAGACCGGTTGGGTGGTGCCGTAGCCGAGTTGCCCGCTCTCGTTGGCGCCCCAGCAGCGGACGCGGCCGGCGTCGAGCAGCGCGCAGGTGTGGTAGTAGCCGGCGGCGAGATCGACGACGGTCCCACCGACATCGACGTCGCCCGCCGACGCCGGCGTCTCGTCGTCGCCGATGTCATCGGTGGTCGCGTAGCCGAGCTGGCCGCTTCCGCCCAACCCCCAGCAACGCAGGTGATTTCCCTCGAGGAGCGCGCAGGTGTGGTGGAAACCGGCGACGATCTCGATCGCTTTGCCACCGAGGTCCACAATGGCGGCGCCGGCCGGGCTGGTGTCGCCGATGTTCTGCGTGTCGCCGGTGCCGAGCTCGCCGTAGAGGTTCCAGCCCCAGCAGGTCACACTTCCGTCGTCGAGGATGGCGCAGGTGTGGTGCCCGCCGCTGGCGAGCATGGTCGCCGGTCGTGGCAGCGGGACGTCCCCGGCCGTGAGCGGGAGCTCGTCGTCGCCGATGGTGTTCGTGTTGCCGAGCCCGAGCTCGCCGAGCGAGGACATGCCCCAGCAGTGCACGCGCCCCGTGTCCGAGCGGGCACAGGTGGAGACCGTACCCGTGACGACCTGAACGATCTTGACGGGCGAGCTCCCGCCGTCGGGCGCTCCGGCGGCGGCGTCCGGGGAAGCGAGATCCGACGCGCCGTCCAGGTGCGCGTCCGAGGCGCCGTCATCCCGGTGCCCGTCCGAGACCACGTCCCCGTGCCCGTCGGGTTCCCCGCTGGCGTCGGCCAAGCCATCGTCGCGATCCGAGCCTCGATCCCGCGGCCCGGCGTCGGTGCCCGACACCCCGCCGGCGTCGCCCGCTGGATAGCGTCCGATGACCGCAGGTCCGCAGCCGGCGCCCGAAGCCACCCAGAGCAGCGCGCCGACGAAGAACCCAGCTATGGAGGTTGAGGTTGGCGATCGCATGACGCCCCCGGCGGCAGTCTCGTCCACTTCCTTTGAGTCGCCAACACCCCAAACCTTCACCGCCGTCGACGTCACCAAGAAAGATCCGAACCCGCGCGAAGGTCGATCGGGATCGGGACTCCAAGCGACGTGAGAACGAAAAGGGTGGGCCGGCCCTGAGCCGATCCATCACCACGCGGGAAAAGGAGATCATCGCCATGAAACGCGCAAAGGTTTGGTCATCGTTGCGGCTCACGCTGTTGCTGGCAGCGGGGTGCGGGGGACGAACGTCGGATTCGCTGACCACGGTGTCGAGCGCGCTCGACGCGACGTCGGTGTTGGGATTCGAGAGCGCGACGCAGTGGTCGGCTACGGCGGGAACGCTGAGCACCAGCACCACCCACGATCAGGGGGCGAAATCGGTGGCGCTCTCGGCGGGAATCTCCTACGTCGAGGTCAGCAATGCGCCGGCGCCACTGCCGACGCTGTCTGGCATCACGGCCACGGTCGCCTATGACATCCGTCTGGCGTCGACCGTGGCCTGGGGGTATGCGGCGCTCAGCATCAACAGCCCGCAAGCCGGCATCTACAACGACTGGATCAGCCAGGTCAGTCTGGTGGGCGTCCCCGCGGGGACGTTCCAGACGGTGAGCTTCATGCTGCCGAGCACCGTCGTCACGGCGCTCGCCAAGACTTATAGCGATCTCACCTTCAAGGTCATCCTGAACATCCCGCCCACGACGGGCCTCACCGATCTCGACAACCTGCGCTTCGTTTCGGGCGCCGCGCTCCTGGCGAAAACGGTGTTCGGCCACCCCGACTTCACGACCGTGGTGCCGAACGAGGTGGTGTCGAATCGGGTATTCAATCCCGCCGGCGTCTTCGTAGACCGCAGCGCCACGCCCAACCGCGTGTACGTCTTCGACAGCGGCAACATGCGCGTCCTCGGCTTCGATTCGCTCGGCACCTGCTCGGGCGGCAGCGCCCCCGGCACCGCCTGCACCGACGACCTCGACTGCCCCGGCAGCGGCGCCGCCTGCTCCATCACCGGCACCAAGGCGCCCAAGCTGATCTTCGGCCAGAAGGACGGCCAGTCGGCGACCTGCAACGGCGACAGCACCGACACGCTGCCCGCCTCGGCCAGCACGCTCTGCCCGCTGCCCTACCCGCGCGCCATCAGCCTGCTCGAGTCGGCCGAGGCCAACTCGATCGCCACCGACTCGGCGCACAACCTGTACGTGCCGGACAAGTGGAACCACCGCATCCTCAAGTACAACGATCCCTTCTCCACCAACGACACCACGGCCGACTTCGTGTGGGGCCAGCCCGACTTCGCGTCTCGGCAGTGCAACCAGGATCTGGGCGCCCCCACCGCCAGCACGCTCTGCCTCAATGACGAGACCACCGGCATCCACGTGAGCGGCAACGAGACCGGGACCGGCGTCGACGTCGATTCACAGGGCAACGTCTGGGTCACCGATGTGGCCAACAACCGCGTGCTGCGCTTCCCCTCCAACTCGAAGACCGCCAACCTGGTGCTCGGCCAGAGCACCTTCACGAGCGGCGCCTCCGATCCGACCGAGTGCGCCTCGACGGGCCCCAGCACCGGGCAGCACCTCTGCTGGCCGAAGGTGGTGCGTTACAACGCCACCACCAACCAGGTGTACGTGGTCGACTGGCGGGGCGGCGATTCGATCGTCGGCACCAGCGCGAACGCCAGCTTTCGCGTGCTCATCTACAACGCGCCGTTCTCCAACGGCATGAGCGCCTCGGACATCCTGGTCGGGAGCGACTTCGGCACCATCAACACCTCGCTGCAGCGCTGGCGGCGGCCGACCGGCCTCGAGATTCCGGCCGGCAGCACCAACGCCTTCTGGCTGAGCGACTCGAAGCACAGCCGCCTCCTCTACTACACCAAGGCCAGCGGATCGTGGCAGGCCACCAAGGTGCTGTCGCAGGCCAACCTGACCGACGTCTACGAGATCGGCGTCAACTGCGGCGGCGGGTCGGTGCCCAACGACCAGTGCCTGGCCGCCGAGCCCGACGGCAGCTTCGGCCTCGATTCCGCCGGCAACCTCTACACCACCGACATCGACGAGATGAAGATGATGCGGTTCCCGACCAACACCCTGCCCAACGCGCCGCTTGCTTCGGGAACCGGGGCCGCCATGCCGGCCAACGCCATCCTGTTCCCGGCCCCGGCCGGCAGCGGGGTGTTCGTCAACCAGGTCAGCGCCAAGGGCCTCTACTCGATCGGCTCGACCGCGCTCATCAAGTACCCGGCCGGCACCACGCCCGCCACGCAGCTCGTGGTGGCCGACCAATTCCGGGTGCCGTTCTGGAACGGCTACGCGACACGCGCGTCCGGGGATCCGGCCGACGGCGTCCTCTACCAGGCCAGCAGCAGCACCCAGATCCCGTCGAGTCAGGGCGCGCTCCAGACGGTGGTGGCCAACTCGACCGGCAGCAAGATCTTCGTGGCCGGGCAGGCGCAAATCGACGTCTTCAAGGGGCCGCTGACGCTCAATCAAGCGCCGTTCGCCAGCCTCCCGCTGACGCTGCCGTTCCGGTTGGGCGGCAACACCGGCGCCATGGCGGTCGAGGGCCTGGCCTACGACGAGACCAACGACGTGCTCTGGATCGCCGACCACACCGGGCACCGGGTCCTGCGCCTCCCGGCGCCGCTCGGCGCCAACCCGACCGTCAACCTGGTGCTCGGACAACCGAGCGCGACTTCGCTCAACCCAAACCGCGGCCTCGACGACGAGCAGGCCAACAACATGGCCTGCCCGAGCGTCCAGCCCGACGGCTTCGGCAACATGAGCGGCGTCCACATCGACAAGCAGGGGAACCTGTACGTGATGGACGGTACCCACGAAGGATGGCAGTGCAGCAACGACCGCGCGCTCGAGTACGACGCCAGCGCGCTCTTGCCGGCCGCGGGCCAGGACTTCTTCTGTGGCGTGATGGACTCCGGCTGCACCACCTACCGGCGCCCCACCCGCGTCTACGGCCCGGCGGACTTCGTCCACAAGGACCAATCCGAGGGCGGCCCCACCAACACCCCCAACACGCCCATCTCGGTGGCCTTCGACGCCAGCAATCACATGATGATGACGGTCGACGGCTACGGCAATCCGCTCGACAAGCGCGTGTTCTTCTACGCCAACCCGGTGCCGACCTGTGGAAATCCTTCCGCCGGATGCGCCGTCGGGCCGACCAAGATCCTGCCACTGCCCGCCGCGCAGCCAACGGATGCCGCCTTCGATCCCGATGGCAACCTGGTCGTGAGCGATCAGACCTGGCCGCGGGTTACGTTCTTCGCCGGGGCCGACGTGGCGGCCTGGATGAGCGCTCCGTAGCCGAGACGCTCCGAAGCTGGGACGCTTCGAAATCCTGGGGGGGCGCCGCTTGACCGTCGGGTCGGGCGGCGCCCGCTCGCTCGATGGTGCTAGTCTCCGCCGATCAACTCAATGGTGGGGACCTCGATGTCACTTTCCGGGCTCGCGTCTTTGGGAAGCTTCGTTAGCGGCTTTGCTGTACTGATCTCGCTCATCTACCTCGCGCTGCAAGTCAGGCAGACAAAGCGCAATCAGCAGATCGCGATCAGGCACAGCCGCGTCACGCGCATCGTTGAGCTGCAGCTGGCGCTCGCCAACCCCGCCGTGGCGGATGCATGGCTTCACGGGTCGGGGAGCCCTCACGAGATCACCCAAACCGAGCTGAGCCAGTTCACCAACCTCTGCCGCGCGCTCTTCTTCCATTTCGAAGACTCGTTCTATCAACGTGAAGAAGGGCTGTTGAACGACGACGCGTTCGAAACCGTCGTTGCTGGCGTTCGGCTCCTAGCGAGAAGCCCCGGCTGGCGAGCCGCCTGGAGGATCGCGCGTCCCAACTTTGGCGGACCGTTCCTAGCCTTCATGGACGCAGTGGTGGCCGGATCCGCCGTCGAGCCGCCCGTGGACCTGTCGCTGGAGGCGTGGAAGGTCGCTTTCGCCTCCGAAGCGTCGCGGACTTCGTAGACGGCAACCGAGCGGCCGCCATTGACAGCAT
>CALAOV010000041.1 GCA_937889515.1 uncultured Myxococcales bacterium
CCGCGGCGGAAATCGTCGTCGTCCATCGCGGGCAGGTCGTCGTGGATGAGCGAGTAGCAATGGCACAGCTCGACCGCGGCGCAGGCCAGGCGAACCTCGTCGTCGAGCGGCGCGACCGCCTCAGCCGAGGCCAGGGCCAAAAGCGGGCGAATGCGCTTGCCGGGTGCCAGGAGCGAATAGCGCATCGCCTCGACGAGCCGCCCGGGATCTCCGTCTGTCGGCGGCGGCAGTCGCGCGTCGAGCAGACGCGCGAGCTCCCCACGCCGGGCTTCCGCCCACTCGGTCAGCGCCGGTTCGGTCATCTCGGGCAGGTCAGCTCTCGGGCGTTTCGAAAGGGGCGATGCGAGGCGCGGCCGTGCTGCCGAGCAGCGTCTCCACCTTCTTCTCGGCGCCGTCCAGGATGGCGGTGCCGCGGCGGCAGAGCTCCATCCCCTCCTCGAACGCACGCAAGCTGTCTTCGAGGGGCAGGTTCCCCCCCTCGAGACGCTCGACGAGACCGCGCAGCTTGAGCAAGATCTCCTCGAAGCGCTCGGGCGCAGCGCCGACCGGCGGGGATTCTTTTTTTGTCTCGGACGCCATCGGGGCATTTGTACACCGATTTGGGCTAGTATTCTCGCGACATGGCCGTCGAAACGCCCACCCCCGCGCTCGGGGCTGCTTGCCCCGACTTTCGCCTGCCCGCCGTCGACGGAAAGAGCTACGCGCGCGACGATTTCTCGGGAGCGCCGGTGCTGGTGGTCCTCTTCATCTGCAACCACTGTCCTTACGTCAAAGCGGTGGAGGATCGGCTGATCCACCTGGCCCGCACGTTCGAACCGCAGGGCGTCCGGTTCGTGGCCATCTGTTCGAACGACGCCGAGACCTATCCCGACGACGCGTTCGACAAGCTTCGGGACCGCTGGCGCGACAAGGGCTACGGCTTTCCCTACCTGCACGACGAATCGCAGGCCGTCGCGCGAGCGTTCGACGCGGTCTGCACCCCCGACATCTTCGTCTACGGCAGCGATCGGGGGCTCGCCTACCGCGGTCGGATCGACGACTCGTGGAAAGACGAAACCAAGGTCACGCGCCACGAGCTGGCGGAGGCGATCGAGGCGCTCTGCGCGGGGCGCTCGCCTGCGAAGGTGCAGCGACCGTCGATGGGGTGTTCAATCAAATGGCGACAGCAAGCAGCTTGACCCCCAAGAACGCGGGCCCAGGGCGGGGCGGACCGCGGGGCGATCCGAAAGGGCACTGGCGCAGCTATCTGGCGCGCAAGGGGCTCAAGACCACGCAGCAGCGCGAGGCGATCGTCGACGCCTTCCTGCGCATCTCCGGCCACGTCGGGCTCGAGGATCTGCTCTCGTCCGCCCGTCGCAAGTATCCGCGGGTCGGGCTCGCCACCGTCTACCGCACGGTCAAGCTGCTCGAGGAGGCGGGGATCGCGGCCGCGCGGCACTTCGGTCCCGGCCAGACCCTCTACGAGGTATCCGAGGGGCGCGCCCACCACGACCACCTCATCTGTGACGCCTGCGGATTCATCATCGAGTTCGAGAGCAACGAGATCGAGAAGCTGCAGGACGCGGCCGCCAAGCGGCACGGGTTTAACGTCCTGCGGCATCGGCACGAGCTGTTTGGCCTGTGTGAGAAATCGCGCGGCATCCCCGGGGGCGTCTGCCCGGGCGAAGCCGCCGGTCGCCGCGTCCGCTCGTAGCCCCGAGCCGGTGGGCGACCCGTAGCCCGCGGTTGACGGCGGGGCGGAGAACGTCCATTCTTATTAGTGAAATTGAGAACCGTTATCAAAATCACCCTGGTCGCGGCGCTGGCCGGTTTGGCGACCTCGGCGCGCGCCGAGGCACCCGCCCCGGCCGAGACCAACTACTATTCGACGCGCGCGATCCTGACGGCGTTCTTTCCCAAGAGCGAGCGGGTGACCTACAAGACCTTCTTGCTCGATCCGGCGCTGCGGGCCCGCCTCGCCCAGCGGCTCGGGTACGTGCCGGCGCACGATCGCTACACGATCTTCGTGGCCCAGACCCAGGGCCGGGTGGACGGGTACGCCCTGATCGACGACGAGCTGGGGCTGCACCAACCGATCACTTTCGCGACGCGGCTGTCGTCTCGCGGTATGGTGGAGCGCGTGGAGATCATGGTCTACCGGGAGCCGCGCGGCGACGAGGTCCGCGACGCGCGCTTCCGCAAGCAGTTCGAGGGCAAGACGGCGCAGGATCCGATGCGTCTCGATCGGGATATCGACGCGGTCAGCGGCGCCACGGTCTCGTCGGCCTCGATGGCGGTCGGTGTGAGGCGGGCGGCGGTGCTGATCGAGGAGCTGGCGATCGGAACGCCGGCGCTCGCCTTCACCACCAATGTCCCTGCGCCCGCGCCCCCGGCGGGTATCGGCACGACGCCACGGCGAGCCACGGTCAGCCGGTGAAGAGCAGCGCCGCGGGCGCGCCTCCAGTCCGCGCATGCGTTTGGGCCGCCGTGATGGTGGGGCTGGCCGGTCGTGTCGCGATCGCGGCGCCGCCGGACGACCTTTCGGATCCCCCGCCCAGCGCGCCGGCGAGAGGAGATCTGGACGACGAGCCGATGCCACCGGCGATGCCGCCGGTCCCCGTCGGCAAGGCCTCGCCGCCCGCGCCGATCGTGCGGCCACCCGCCGCGCTGCCCCCGCCGCCCCCGCCCGTGCCTGCGGGTCCCACCCCTTGGCCGACGGTGCCTGCGGACTCCGGCGCGGATGCCGGTGTGGCGGCCGCGGGCCCCGCGATGGTTCCGGCGGCCGGCACGGCGGTCGCGCCGCCGGTCACACCCGTCCTGTCCGGCCGTCGGACCCAGGTCGGCCTTTACGGCGAGGCGCAGCTCTTCATCGACGGGGAATCGAACAAGACGGGGCGCCTGCCCGAGCTGGTCTTGTCGGTCACGCACCGGCCGAGCGATTGGTTCGGGATCGTGGCCGCCATCGAGGCCGACGACGGGACCAGTGTCGCCCTGCAGCGTGCGTTCGTCGAGGTGGCGCCCGCGCCATTCTTCGGTCTGCGCGCCGGGCTCATGATCGTGCCGGTGGGCCTGGGCAACTTGCTCCCCGAGCCGACCTCGACCCTGACGGTCGATCGACCGCTCACCGACCAGTTGATCATCCCGAGCACCTGGCGGGAGCTGGGGGCCGGGATCTTCGGCCAGATCGGCCCCGGGCTGCGCTACCAAGGGGAGGTCTTGAGCGGCCTCGACGGGAGTGGCCTCTCCGCCGACGCGCCGCTGTGGGGCGGCCGTGGCGACGGTGGCAGCCTGGCCGCCCACGATCCGGCCGTGGCGGGGCGCCTTGAGCTGGTCGACCTGCCCCCGGGGTTGGTCATCGGCGCGGCGGGGTACTACGGCAAGGCGACGGCCGGCATCGAGGCGCTGTCGGGCCTGCGCGTCGGGGTGCTAGAGGCGGACGTGCGCTACCGCCAGTACGGCTTCGACTTTCGCGCCGAGGTCGCGCGGCTCTACATCGTCAATTCTTATCTGGCGAACAACTACCTGGGTCTGCTGGGACAGGACGCGGTGCCGTCGCGTGGCCGTGGTTTCTATGGGCAGGCCGGCTACGACCTCTTGCGGCTGGGGGGGCTCGAGACGAAGCAGGAGCTGGTGATGTTCGCCGGCTACGAGAACGTCAACCCGCGCAGCGAGATGTCGCCGTACAACTACAACCCGCCCGCCATCACCGGCCCGGGACAGCTGGCGCCCGAGGCGCCGTCGCCCACCAAATCGTTCGTTCGGGGCGGAATCGACTACCGGCCCTGGCCGTCCGTCGCGCTCAAGGCGGACGTCCAGGTCGAGCTCGGCACCGAGGGACCGCCAACAGCGGCGCCGATGGTCATGGCGGGTGCGCCGGGGACGCCGCGACCGATCGGGGCCGACGTGGCGGATGCCGCCCGGGGTCGAACGCGGGTGGGTCTGGCCTTCGCTTTCAATTTCTAGCTGGGAAGAGAGTATCCACATGCGGCAGTTCGCTTCGTCAGGTTTTCGGCTCTGGAACTTGGGCCTGGAGGCCAAGATCCTCTACACGACCTTCTGCGTGCTCACCTTGCTGGGCGTGCTCTCGTCGGCCCTCTACTATGGCGATCTGGTGGGGGCCGGCACGCGGGGGATCAGGCGCTACTACGCCGGAGAGGCGGAACCCGCCGGGACCACCTCCGTGCCGTCGCCGGCCACGGTCGGCCCGGCGACGCCCGGGCCCACCATCGAGGTGCCGGACAACGTCGATGGCGCGCGCGCACCGATCGTCGTGCCCGTCACCTACCGCAAGCTGCTCGAGGTGACGCACTTCCATCTCTTCACGATGCCCGTGGTGCTGCTGATCGTCGGCCATCTGTTCCTGGCGACCGGCCTCGGTGATCGGGCCAAGCGGGCCTGGCTCATCGTGGCCTCCGTGAGCGTCGTGGCGCACCTGGCGACCCCGTGGTTGGTCCGCTACGCCGCGGCCGGTCTGGCGCCGCTTCATGCCCTGACCGGGATCGCGCTGACGCTGAGCATGTCTGTTCTGACCCTCTACCCGGTCCTCGCCATGTGGCGCGGACCGCTTGAACCTGAACGAAAATAAGGCGATACACAGCGCTCCATGCGCCGGTCCCAGCTCGTCCCGCTGCTCTGGGTGATTGCGCTGCTGGTGGTCGGGCCGGGGATTCGCCGGGCCAGCGCCGAGGTCGACCAGGTCGTCATTCCGCCGGCTCTCTCCCTGGACGATGCTCTGGCGCTATTTCGCAGGCACGGCTTCGATCTGATCATCGCCGACGCGCAGATCGATAGCGCCAGCGGGGACGTGACGGCGGCCGGTGCGATCGCGAACCCCACCGCCAGCGGCGGTTACTATCATTCGTTCTACAGCGCCGACGCCGGCTTCGAGACGCCCAACGGCTGGTCGGTCGGGATCGCCGACTCGAACGCCATCGAGGAGACGCTGTCGGGCAAGCGACATCTGCGCACGCGGGTGGCCGAGGCGGCGCTGGCCGCGGCGCGGATGCAGCGGGTCGACGCCCAGCGCACGCTGGAGCTGCAGGTCAAGCAGCTGTACTTCCAGGCGGTGGAGGCGGGGGCGGCCCTGGAATTCGCCCGCGAGGTCGCGGTGGCGGCCGACAGCACCTTTCAGCTCAATCAGGTGAGGTACAAGAGCGGCGCGATCTCCGAGGTGGATCTCTCCAAGACCGAGGCCGCCAAGCTGGAGGCCGACCAGACCGTCGACGCGGCGAGCTCGGCGTTGCGACAGAGCAAGGTCGCGCTGGCCTTTCTGCTCGGGCAACGTCACGGCTTCTCGGATTTCGCGGTCGACGCCCAGCAGCTCAAATTTTCGGTGCCGGCGGGACTGCAGGGCGCCACCTCCGCCACGCTCATCGACCGGGCCTGGAACGCGCGCAGCGATATACGGGCCGCGGCCGCGCAGGGCCAGCGGGCGGCGGCGGGCCTCGCGCTGGCGCGACGGCTGCGCTTCCCCGACATCGGCGTCGGCGCGCAGTACCAGCAACAGGGAACGGGCAAGCAGGCGATCACGCCGCCCACGCTGGAGCTGAGCCTGACCGCGACGTTGCCGCTTTTCTATCAGCAGCAGGGGGAGATTCGAAAGGGCGAGGCGGACGTGCGGATGCAGGAGGCGCAGCTGGCGAAGGTGCGGGCCCAGGTGGTGGCCGACGTCGAGACGGCCTTCGGCAGCTACCAGTCCACCCGCCGGCTGGTCGAGCGGATGGAAGGGCGTCTGCTCGACCGCGCGCGCCGCACCCGCGACCTGGTCGAGCTGCAGTACAAGAAGGGGGCCGCATCCCTGCTCGAATACCTGGACGCGCAGCGGACGTACATCGCGACCAACCTCGAATATTTCCAGGACCTCACCGGGTACTGGAACGCCGTCTTTCAGCTGGAGGCCGCCGTCGCTTCGGATCTGACCCGATGAAGATC
>CALAOV010000042.1 GCA_937889515.1 uncultured Myxococcales bacterium
ACGAGATTGGTCAGTGACTGGAGTTCAGACGTGTGCTCTTCCGATCTGGACCATGCTCGAGGCGGGCGCCCGCGGGCAGGTCGGCCATGCGCAGGTCGCGCTCGTGCAGCTGGGCGCCGTAGCCTTCGCGCAGCAGACGCTCGAGCACCGGATGCCGCACTATCTCCATCCCGAACGCCGCCCCCACCGCGGCGAGCGTGACGTCGTCGTGGGTCGGTCCCACGCCCCCCGAAGTGAAGAGATGGTCGACCCGCACGGAATTGGCGCGAACGCTGGCCGCAATCTCGTCGACCGCGTCGGGGATGACCTCGATGCGCCGGAGAGAGATGCCGAGTTGGCGCAGCTCGCCGATAAGGTAGCGCGCGTTTTCGTCCTCGACCTTGCCCGACAGAATCTCGTTGCCGATCACCAAAATCGCGGCCGTCGCGGCGACCGTGACGGCGGCGTTGGGCGCGGCGGCGTCGTCGTCGGTCGGCACGGCTTCATCATTACATGGGAACCTGGCATAATTGGCGCGACCTTGAAGACGTCCGCCCGCCTTGGCTTCAGTTCCGCGCTGACCAGATCGTTGCTCGTGGCGTCGCTGCTGGCGCCCTGGCTGGCATCGCTGGGATGTTCGAGTCCCGTCGCCGGGGGCCGGCCGGTCGACGCCGGCGTGGACCAGGCCATGGATGTGCCGCACACGATGCCGGTGGACGCCTACTGCGCGGCCGACGCCATGGGGGGCGGCGTCTGCCCGATCAATTTCTGCGGCCAGCTGCTCTCGGTGGCCGCGCTGCCGGCCAACGGGTACCCGCAGTCGGGCGCGGATGGGCTCTGCAACGGGGGCCGCATCTGCGTCGTCGGACCGGTGCTGGCGTCCGGCAACGGCTTCCAGCTCTCCTGCGAGGCGCCCGCGACGACGACGCCCCGCGCGTTCGGCGCCGCCTGCTCGGCCGACCCGGCGCAGAACATGCGCTGCGCGAACGATTCGCTCTGCATCGCCTCCGCCGATTTTCCGGCCGCTCCCTTTTGCAGCACGCTCTGCCGCAACGACGCCGACTGCCCGAACGACGCGCGCTGCCTGGAGTACCCAACCGCCAACCTGCCGAACGGCTCGCACGCCGAGGGGGGGATGTGCACGCCGGCCTCGAAGATCGCCGGCACCGCCTGCAACAACGAGAGCGATTGCGCTCCCACCGGGGGCTGCGTCGGGGCCGGCGCCCGGACCACCCTGACCATCTGCAAACAGACGGGCGGGACGAAGTCCGTTGGCCAGGCCTGCTCGGGAGCCTCCGACTGCCGCAGCGGCACCTGCTATGACCGGAGCTTTCAGCTCAAGGGGCTCCAGAACCGCACCTACTGCTCGGCGGTCTGCAGCTTCAACCGCGACTGCGGTCCCGATCAGGTCTGCGCGCGGTTGGTCCTGAACAACAACGGCACCACCGCCGATCCCACCGACGACGTGGTGGTGGGCGCCTGCCAGACCTTGTTCGTGCCGATCGGCGCCAGCGGTTGCGGGATCGACATGGACTGCGTCAACGCCCAGAACGGGTCCGACACCTGCGACGCCGCCCACGGGCTCTGCTACCGGAAGGCGGCGCTGCCGGGCTCTGCTTGCACGATGGACACGGGCTGCCAGCTCGGGGGCGTCTGCTCGACCGGAGCCCGCTTTCCGGGCGGCTACTGTCAGACCTATGGATGCGATCCGGTCGCCACCTCGGGCGTCGATGCCTGCGCGGGCGCGGCCAGCGTCTGCACGTCGCGCGGGGGCCCGGACGCTCCGCTCGACGCCTGCTACGAAGGCTGCACCTCCAACGTGCCCAACACCTGCAGCCGCGCCGCCGCGGGCTTTGACTGCGAGCCGATCCTGATCGGGGGCACCCTCAGACTCTGCCTCCAGCAGGGCGGAACGTAGATCCGTGGGCACCGCGACGGTGGGAGCTCGGCGGGTGCTTCTCGGGACGCTCGCGGTGCTGGCCCTCGGGACGACCAGCGCGCGTGCGCAGCAGCCACCGGCCGCGGGCGGAACGCCCCCCACGCCACCGCCGTCGGTAGCGACGACGCCGCCGGTCGAGGCCGCCGCGCCGTCGCCGGTCGCGACGACGACCTCTCCGGCGCCACCGGCGGTGGTTCCGGCGCCACCGGCCGGCGAGGGGGTGGGGCCCATCCCCACCGCCGACGAGCATCCGGCCCCATCGGATCACGATGCCGTGGTCGGGCACTACGGGATCCAGGCGCGCCGGCTCGATCCGGGGCCGCTGCCGCTGGCGCTGCGGCCGGGCCTCGGCTGCGCGACGGACATGAGCACGCCCTGCACGGTGACGCTGGGCGCGATCGGTGCGCGTTACTGGATGACCCGCAACCTGGCCTGGAACGGCTACCTGGCCTTCGGCACGGGCGGCGGATCGAGCGGCACGCAGGGCCTGGACACCTATCTAGGTGTGGGGCCGATCGTGGGCCTGACGTTGCTGCTCGGCAACTGGCGCCACCTGGCGATCGGGGCCAGTCCGGAGCTGGCCGTGGTCTGGTTCCGGCCCGGCGGGAGCGGCAGCGGCACCACCAAGCTCGTCGACATGCGGGCGGCGCTGGAGGCCGAGCTGCACTTCGGGTTCGTCGGGATCCCGGCGCTCTCGATCGGCCTCGTCGCGGGCGCCGAGCTGCAATACGAGAGCACCCCGGCCGCGCACCTCTGGTCGGTCGGCATGATCGGCGCGGGCAGCGTCTGGGACACGCTCACCGATCTCTTCATCCGCTACTACCTATGACGCCGCGAACGCCCCCACCGGACAGCGACCTCGCCGAGCGGCGCGAGCTGCTCGACGCGGCGGGGATCGCGCGGACGCTGCGGCGGATGGCGCTGGAGATCGCCGAGCGGGTGCCGCAGGAGGGGGCGCCGCTGTACCTGGTGGGGGTGCGCACCGGGGGCGCCTTCCTGGCGCAGCGGTTGTGCACGCTCCTGGCCGAGGCGGGCGAGGCCAGACCTCTGCTGGGGGCGGTCGACATCTCGCTCTACCGCGACGACGTGTTTCGCGGCTTGCCGAAGCCCGAGATCGGTCCGACCGATCTGCCCGAGCCGATCGACGGCCGAACGGTGGTTCTGGTCGACGACGTGCTCTTCACCGGGCGGACGGTGCGCGCGGCCATGGACGTGCTGGCCGACTACGGCCGGCCGCGCGCCGTGAAGCTGGCGGCGCTGGTCGATCGTGGGCGGCGCGAGCTGCCGATTCAACCGGACATCGTGGGCGTCACCGTCGAGACCACGGCGCGCGAGTCGGTGCGTGTGCTGCTGGCCGAGCGCGGCGAGGGCGACCGGGTGGTGCTGCGGGAGCGGCGGACGTGAGCGGGTTTCCGCACCGGCATCTGCTGGGAATCGAGCCGCTGTCGGCCGCGGAGATCACCACCGTCCTCGATCTGGGGGAGCGATTCCTCGAGATCAACGAGCGGCCGATCAAGAAGGTTCCCACGCTGCGCGGCAAGACGGTCATCAACCTGTTTCTCGAGCCCTCGACCCGAACACGCACCTCGTTCGAGATCGCGGCCAAGCGACTGTCGGCCGACGCGGTCAATATTTCGGGGTCGGCGTCGTCGACGGTCAAGGGGGAGACGCTGCTCGACACGGCGCGGAACCTGGACGCGATGGCCCCCGACGTGGTGGTGGTCCGCCACGCGCAGGCGGGCGCGGCCGAGATGCTGGCCGGCCGGCTCAAGGCGGCGGTGGTCAACGCGGGCGACGGCGCGCACGAGCACCCGACCCAGGCGCTGCTCGACTGTTCGACCATCCGGGCGCACAAGCGGCGCATCGAGGGGCTCGACGTGGTCATCTGCGGCGACATCCGCCACAGCCGGGTCGCGCGGTCGGCCATCTGGGCGCTCACCAAGCTGGGCGCGCGCGTCCGGATCGCCGCGCCGCGGACCCTCCTGGCGCCCGGGTTGGAGGAGATGGGCAGCGGGGCCGATGGCAGCGTCACCGTGCACGAGCGCCTGGAACCGGCGCTCGAAGGCGCCGACGTGGTCATGATGTTGCGGATTCAAAAGGAGCGCATCGGCGGCGCCCTGTTTCCCAATACCCGCGAGTACGCCCGCTACTTCGGCCTCAGCCCCCGCCGGTTGGCGCTCGCCAAACCGGACGCCATCGTCATGCACCCCGGCCCGCTCAATCGGGGCATCGAGATCTCGCCCGAGGTCGCCGACGGGTCCCACGCGGTGATCCTCGATCAGGTCGCGCGCGGCGTGGCCATCCGGATGGCCGTGCTCTACCTGCTCGCCGGCGGCGAAGCGGCGGCGGCCACCGAATAGCCAGAGCGCGGGCGAGGGGACGGATCGTCAGTTCTTGACGCCGACGTCGTCCGAGCAGGGCTGGAACAGACTGCCGTCGAGATCGATCGAGTAGAGCGCACCCACGATCCCGGCCCCGACGTCGGCGGCGCAGAACGAGGCGGTGGTCGCGCCGTCTTCGGTGTACTCGGCGTTCCAGGCCGGCTTGTTGGCGGCGGGGTAGGGCGCGAGCGCGCCGCACTCCGAGTACTGGTTGCACTCCTCGTCGAGAATGCCGTCGAAGAAAGGCTCGAGCGTGGGAATCTGGTCCAGATCGTTCTTCTGGAAGACGGCCAGTCCGAGGCCGTGGACCGCGCCCGCGATCCATTCGTCGTAGGCGAGCTGATCGGCGGCGGTCGTCGAGAACCCGGGACTGTTCTGATACGAGTCGAGGTTATCGGGCTCGACGGCGTCGAACCCCTTGTCGCGGCAGACGGTGAATCGGGCGAGCATGATCGATTGCAAGGTCGCGTAGCTCGGGCCCGCCGGGCGCACGTCGAGCCACAGCTCGCCCGGCCAACCCTGGACTGCGCTCCCTTTGAGTCCCGCCGGGAATGAGCTCGAATCGGGTCGCCCGGGCTCGTAGGTGCCCGCGTCCATGTAGCAGACGACCTTGATGCCGCGGGCGTGGAGCGCGGCGACCTCGGCCGCGTCGTTCCCCCAGCCGTCGATGTCGTAGGCGCCCACGTTCTTGGTGTTGTCCGGGGGGGCGTTGGTCAGATCCCAGTAGAACGTGGTGTCCTTGGCGGGTTGCCCCCGCCCCGAGCCCGCGTCCGTCGAGGGAGATCCGCCGGCGCCTCCGGTCCCGCCGGCCGCCGAAC
>CALAOV010000043.1 GCA_937889515.1 uncultured Myxococcales bacterium
CACCGCCGCCGGTCCCGGTCGTGCCGCCACCGCCGCCCGCAGCGCCGCCGCCGCCCGCGGCGCCCCCTGTCGTGTCGCCGCCGCCGTCGACGCCGGCGTCCGCGTCGCCCGCGGGCGACGAAACGGAAACCAGCGTGACGGTGATGATGGTCTGGCCGCCCACGTCGATGTTGTCCTGAGTGGTCACGCCCCGCGCGATCACGGCGTCCGTGGCATCCTTGGCGTCGACCGCGATCGAGACCGGGCCGCTCAGGCTGGGATCGACCTCCACGCTGAAGCTGGCCGGCAAGCTGATCTGGGCACCGGGGCTCGCCGGTACCTGCAGCAAACGGGTCTGCGCCCCGATCGTCACCCCCACCGTCAGCGCGACCGGATGGAGATCCAGATCGCCCGCAACTTCGACCAGCAGGATCGAATCCGATCGATGGCAGGCCACCAGGGCGGTCGAAACCGCCACAGCGGCGAAGGGGATGAAGGCGCGCTGCGTCCGGGGCACGTTCAAAATCGGTAGTTACCGAGCTCCGTGGCCGGCGGCGTCGCGCCGGGCGTGCGCAGCACCAGATAGGCCCCCACGGCGCCGCCCGCGACGGCGGCGCCCACCGCAGCCCACATCCACAAGTCGCCGTGGTGCCCGCCGCCCGACGGCTCCGCCGAGGCGGGAGACGCGATCGGAGCCTCCGGCGTGGCGGGCGCCGAGATCAGGGGCGTCTCGGAGGCGGCCGTTGGCACTGCGGGCGCCAGGTTTGGCGAAATGGTGTTGGGCGGAACTGGATTCGGTGGTGGCACCGTCGGGGAACGGGGCGAGCGGACCGCGGGGGCCGCGCGCGCCACGGGAGGCGCCGGGCCAGCCGGCGGCGGAGTCAGATCCAGCGCGGCGATCTTGGCCTCGATCTCGACGCGGTTCGGGGCCCCGGGGACGGCGGTCAGAAAGGCCCGGTAGTCGGCCGCAGCGCTGGCGTCCTCGCCGATGCGGCGGTAACACTCGGCGCGGTTGAACAGCACCACCGGATCGTGCAGCTTTTCGTAGGCCAGGCTGTATTCCTTGATGGCGGCCTCGCAGCGATCGTTGCCCGCCAGCGCGTTGGCCCTCCGCAGGTGGGTGCGCCCCTCGGCCACCGCGTCGCGCGCCCGCGCCGTGCCGGCGCCCGCCACCGTGACCGACAGGGCGGCGACGGCCCCCAGCGCGAGACCCGCCGCGCCCTTCACGGCTGGCCGCTCCGCGTGCCCAGGCGGTGGACATAGCCCGACAGGGCCTGAATCTTGGGGACGCTCAACCCCGCGCCGAAGGCAGGCATCTGCCCCTTGCCGGCCATGATGACCCGCGCGATCTCGTCGTTCGAGGCGCGCGCCTGAAACGCCGGATCGTGAAAGTCACGCACGGCCGGTAGCGTCTTCCGGATCTCCGGATCGCCGCGGCCATCGAGGCCGTGACAGCGCGCGCACATCTGCGCGTAGATGACGGCCGGATCGACCGGCATCGGCGGTCCCGGATCGTCGCCGGTCGTGCAACCGACCGCGCCCAGCGCCGCGACCGCGATCGCGACCCAGAACGAAATGGCAACCCCGCGCCCCATCGCGGGCGATCTTACTCCCCGCCGGCCGGCGCGTCTGGAACGTACAGCTGCTGGCCCCCGTCGCGGAAGGCGTCGGCCTTGTCGCGCATCCCGACGGCGAGGGCATCGTCCGGCTTGAGCCCTTGCGCAGCCGCGTAGTCGCGCACGTCCTGGGTGATCTTCATCGAGCAGAAATGGGGCCCGCACATCGAACAGAAGTGCGCCCCTTTGGCGGCCGGCGCCGGCAGCGTCTCGTCGTGGAACTCGCGCGCCGTCTCGGGATCGAGCGACAGGTTGAACTGGTCGTCCCAGCGAAACTCGAAGCGGGCCCGGCTGAGCGCGTCGTCGCGTTTCTGCGCGCCCGGGTGCCCTTTGGCCAGATCCGCGGCGTGCGCCGCAATCTTGTAGGCGATGACGCCGTCCTTGACGTCCTTGCGGTTGGGAAGCCCCAGGTGCTCCTTGGGCGTCACATAGCAGAGCATCGCCGTCCCGTACCAGCCGATCATCGCGGCGCCGATCGCCGAGGTGATGTGGTCGTAGCCGGGCGCGATGTCGGTCACGAGCGGCCCGAGGGTATAGAACGGCGCCTCGTGACAGACGGTCAGCTGCCGGTCGACGTTCTCCTTGATCTTGTGCATCGGAACGTGACCGGGCCCCTCGATCATGACCTGGACGTCGTGCTTCCAGGCGATCTGGGTGAGCTCGCCCAGCGTCTCGAGCTCGGCGAACTGCGCCTCGTCGTTGGCGTCGGCTATCGACCCGGGCCGTAGTCCATCGCCCAGGCTGAACGAGACGTCGTACTTCTTCATGAGCGCGCAGATCTGCTCGAAGTGCGTGTAGAGAAAGTTCTCCCGGTGGTGGGAGAGGCACCATTTGGCCATGATCGACCCGCCGCGCGACACGATGCCGGTCACCCGCTTGGCCGTGAGCGGCACGTAGCGCAAGAGCACGCCGGCGTGGATCGTGAAGTAGTCGACCCCCTGCTCCGCCTGCTCCGCCAGCGTCTCCAGGAAGATGTCGATGTTCAGATCTTCGGCCTTGCCCTTGACCTTCTCCAAGGCCTGGTAGATCGGCACCGTTCCGATTGGCACCGGCGAGTTGCGGACGATCCACTCGCGGGTCTCGTGGATGTCGTTGCCGGTCGACAGATCCATCACCGTGTCGGCGCCCCAGCGCACCGACCAGCGCAGCTTGTCGACCTCCTCGCCGATCGACGACGACACCGCCGAGTTGCCGATGTTGGCGTTGATCTTCACCAGGAAGTTTCGACCGATGATCATCGGCTCCGCCTCCGGGTGCTGGCGGTTGGCCGGGATGATGGCCCGCCCGCGCGCGATCTCGTCGCGCACGAAGTCGGGGCTCACCCCTTCGCGCAGGGCGACGAAGCGCATCTCCTCGGTGATCTCGCCCCGGCGGGCGTAGTGCATCTGGCTGAAATTCGTGTCGCCGCGGGCGACCCGCCGGTCGATCCAGGGCTGCCGCAGCTTGGGCAGGCCCTGGTGCGGATCGACCGAGCGTTGCCCGGCCGGATCGTACACGTCGATCGGCGGCTCACCCGCCCCGACGCTGATCCGGCGGATCGGCACCCGGATGTCGCCGTCCGACAGAAATACCCGCTCGGACGCCGGCAGCTCCGGCAGCGGCGCGAGCCCCTCGACCGGATCGACACCGACCGTCGGCAATGCCCGGCGGCCGTTGCCTCCCTTGGTCACACTTCCGTTTTTCATCTGGCCTCGCTTTCCTTCGCCGGCATTACCCGGTGCAGGTTCAGGGGTCGCGCCTGCCCACCCGAACGGGTAGACGGCGCCTCTCAGCCTTTCGGTCAGCTCCCCCAGCTTTTATGTGAAGAACAGGCAAGTTAGCGTCGCCCGGCCCCGAATGCAAAGGCCGCGGCTCCCCCACAGGCGAATTCAGTTCCAGTACTTCCTGGAGGGTCGCGCGGCGCCGCCGTCGATGACCCGGTAGCGACGCCGGAGCCGGCGAACCTTGAGCGCGTTCCACGCCTCGGACAGACCGCCCGGCGCGGCGCCCAGGTACCCGACACCCGAAGCAACCAAGGTCGCAGCCAGCTGCGCCCAGTCGGCGCGAAGCAAGCTGGCCAGAACGCTCCAGGCCACGAAGATCAGCGCCAGATGTCGGGCCTGCAGGGACAGGCCACCCAGAACCTGGGCCGGCGCCCGCCCGTAGATCCGACCGAACGCGACGAACAGGGCCAGCACCGCGAAGGAGCAGCCGTCGAAGATGTCACCCGCGCGGTACGGACGAAGGTGGGTAATCCCGGCCAGCGTGAGGTTCGCCAGGACGCCCGCCGCCAGAAACAGCGTCACGAATCGGCGCGTCCCTTGGGTCCTCTCGATGGAGGCGCCCACCCACCACAGCCCGATGATGTTCATCACGAAGCCCAGCAGATCGAAGTGAACGAACAGCGCCGATACCGGCTGCCAGAGCTCGCCCGAGAACAGCCCCGGCCCCAGCGCCAGGTGCGCCATCATCCCCGGCCGCGCCTGGCGCACGAAGACGTAGAGGGCGTAGACGATAGCGTCGGCGATTACGAACGCCTTGATCGCGGGCGTCAAACGCTCGGCGATCGGCTGTGACCAGGATGGCCGCACCGGGGAACGCCGCCGCGGAGGCAGATCGGGCATCAGACCGATCTTACCCTACGCCGAACCTGCCCGCCGCCCCGTGCGGCCGCTGTCACTCGTGCGTTCCGGTGGGATCGCCGGCGCAGTCCGGATCATCGAGGTCGACCCGACCGTCGCCGTCATTGTCGATGCCGTCGCTACAGGCCGGGGGCGCGGTCAGGGTCACCAGAACGTCGGTCGTCTCGGCGTCCACGATGACCTGGTCTGCTATCGACAGGGTGGGCACCACAGACGACATCAGCCCGCCCTGGGCGTCGAGCGCCTGGACCTGAAAGGCCCAGGTTCCGACCGGGACGCCGCGGGCCACTTGCCCCTGGGTGCAGATCGCCAGCACCTGATCGCCATCCGCGTTGGTATCGATCGCGCTCACCAGGATCGCATCCACGCCGTGCTGTCCGCACCCGAACGCCGCGCTCTGGGGCTCGCCGGAGCTCGCGTCCGCCACGAAGCTCCAGGAGACCCTATAGCTTCCATCCTGTTTGCAGCCGGCGATCGCCAGCGTGAGCGCGGCCGTCGCGCAGAGCCCGAGCGCCAGTGAACGCGGCATGGCGCGGCTTATATCACCCTCTCGCTACGGAGCCGGCGGGGAAACGACCAGCACGGCCGGGCTGGGTGTCTCGCTCGTGTAGCAGCTCGTGACGTTGAGGGTGATGGACTGCGAGGGCGCCAGCGACGTGCCGGTCGAGGTGTACAGATTGACGGTGACGTCCGTGCTGCCGCTGTACGGAAGAAACACGTCGAACTGGCCTTGCGCAAAACCCACCGGGCACATCTGCGAGTAGGGGGTGCCGTCGACCGTGGCGGTCACAGTCGCGGCGCCCGCGCCATCGCAGGTCACCGGCGCGCCGGCGCTGTTCTGAATCTGCCAGTCGATCAGTAGGTCGGGCGCGCATCCCCCCCCGTAGCCGGAACCGGAGCCGCCGAAACACCCGGATGCCGTGACCGCGAGCGCCACCGCGCCCGCGAACAGAACGGAGGTGAGGCCGAAGTTCTTGATTCTGCTGGTGGTCGTCATCTCGAGCTCCTTCGTTTATTTCTTATGGAGTGGCGCAGACGCTTCCGCTACAGGCGTCGGCGCATTTGGCTACGAGCGTAAACGCGTCGACATCGGTCGGCTGGCCGAAGACCACCTCTCGCAAGATCGGTGCCGGGGTCGTCACGCCGGTCAAGACGCTGCCGTCTGCCCCCAGGGCCACCACCGAGACACTATACATTCCGCCATTCTGAGTCGGCGGGATGTCGAAGGGCGTCGACCCGGTCTGGCGCTGGCAAGGAAAATCACACTGGGCCTTTCCGGCACAGGCGTCGACGCCGTCGATATCGCCCCCGACCCCCACCAAGCTCAAGCGAACCTTGGCGATCGCGGGACTGGCACAGCTGCAATCGGTGATGCCGCGACCGTCGGGTGCGATGACCACCCAGCTGATCTCGACCGCCCCCCCGTCGATCTTCACGCAGGCGGGAATCAGGCAGGCGAGGCTGACGAGGCAGGCCAGGCCGGCGGCTGTGGACAGGGAGGATTTCATGTTCGGGCGACGGTCCTACGAAACTCCAGGGTAGGAATGGCGCCCGATCATGTCAAACTGCGGGCCGAAGCGCCCGTCGCCTGCGCAGTCATTCACGAAGCCGCCCACGAAGCTGTCCTCAAGCACTCTTCGAAAGGCCCATCACCGATGGAGGTCAACGTCTGATGCTACCGCTCATTTTGCAGGCCGGCGCCGGGGAGGCGCGGCTCGACATCATCTCACTCATCTTGAACGCGTCGCCGGTGGTCAAGGGGGTGCTGGGGCTTCTCATCTTCATGTCGGCCGCCTCCTGGTTCGTGATCGGATCGAAGGCGCTCTACCTGTCGAGCGCGTCCTCGCGCTCGGCCAAATTCCAGGACGCGTTCTGGAAGACCGGGCGCCTCGACGAGATCTGGCGCCTGAGCGAAGCGGCGGCACCGTCTCCCGTGGGCGAGGTGTTTCGGGCGGGCTACACCGAGCTGGCCAAGCTCCAGAAGCGCCGCCAGGAGAACTCGGATGGGGCCAGCGAAGCGATGCTGGGCGACATCGAGAGCATCGAGCGATCGCTGCACCGTGCGCAGACCACCGCCATCACCGAAATGGAGTCGCGGGTCCCGCTGCTCGGCACCACCGCCAGCGCGGGGCCGTTCATCGGCCTGTTCGGCACGGTGTGGGGCATCATGAACTCCTTCCGCAACATCGGCGCCAAGGGGGCGGCCAACCTGGCCACGGTCGCCCCCGGCATCGCGGAGGCGCTGGTGGCGACCGCGATCGGCCTCATGGCCGCGATTCCGGCGGTCATCTTCTACAACTACTTTTCGCGGCGGATCCGGGTCATCAGCTCCGACATGGAGACCTTCTCCAGCGACTTTCTGAACATCGTGCGTCGGAGGTTCTTCTAGCCGTGGCGATGTCGGGCGGCGGCGGCGGGTCGATGCTGACGGAGATCAACGTCACGCCGCTGGTCGACGTCATGCTGGTCTTGCTCATCATCTTCATGGTGACGGCCCCCATGCTCCAGACCGGCGTCGACGTGAACCTGCCGCAGGCTAAAGCGCAGACGATTCCCGACGATGAGGGCAAGCTGATTTTGACGGTCACCAAGGACAAGCGGGTCTTCCTGGGCAAGCTCCAGATTCCCTGGGACGACATCGAGAAGATCCTCAAGAACAATGCCAAGCTCAACACCGACCACGAGCTGTACCTTCACGCCGACCGGGCGCTCAGCTACGGCGACGTGGTCAAGGTGATGGCGGCGGTCAAGCAGGCCGGCGTCGACAAGCTGGGCATGGTCACCGATCCGCTGGAGTAGCGCGTGGCGCGAGAAGGCATACGGCGCGGACCGCGCCGAAACTTCGCGGGGCTGGTGGTCACGGTGGCCTTGCACGGCGCGATCTTGCTGACCGTCGCGCGGGCGCACGGCCAGGCCGACGCGCCGCTCATCCTGCGCCACGACTTCGTCGAGGCTGAGATGGTGAAGCTCGGCAAGCCGCGCGACAAGTTCTGGTTGCCGCGGCTGGTGCAACCGCCGCGTCCGACCGCGCCGCCAGACGCGATCAAGGTCGCCGACGATCCGAACGCCAAGCCGGCGCCGCCCGAGGCGCCGCGGCCGACCGACCCGCTCATCTCGAAGGACCTCAAGCGCGCGCTCGAGCGGGCGCAGAAGCTGGAAGCGCTGGCCGTCCCCGAAGAGCCCGACGAGGGATCGCTCACCGGCTCCAAGATCGGGACCTCCAACCACGAGGCGGGCGATCAGTACCTGGCGCAGGTCAAGGGTACGCTGCTGCAGAACTACGCGCTGCCGGCCGGCATCGCGCCCGAGCAGATCGCCAAGCCGCCGACGATCCGGATGAAGATCGGCGCGGATGGAACCCTGACCGAAATCAAGCTGAGCAAGACCTCGGGCAACAGCTTCGTCGACGACGCTTGCGTGAACGCCGCCCAAGTCACCCACAAGGTGCCGCCGCCGCCCGCCCAGTTCAGCAATCGTGCTATAGGGGTCGAGTGCGACAAGTGACCGGTCGGACCGGCGCGGCGCTCCAGATCTTCGCGGGCGCGGTGGTCCTCTTGCAGACCTCCCGGGTGCTGGCGCAAGCACCGGCGGCAGACGAGGATCTGCCCACCATTCGTCTCTCGGGTGCCGGCATCGAGATGCTCAAGCTGGCGGTGCCCCGCGCGGAGGGCGACACCGGCTCGGCCCCCGCCGCGACCGAGACGCTGTCCAAGGACATGGACATCACCGGCCTGTTCCAGGTCCTCGACCCGGGGTCGTTCCCGGCGCAGCTCCAGAGCGAGGGCTTGAACATCTCGTCTGCGCTCTGGACGCAGGTCGGCGCGCAGGCGGTCATCAAGATGAAGGCCTCGGGCGGCAGCCTCGAGGGGCGCCTCTACGTCGTCGCGCGCGGCGACGCCGCCGTGCTGTCCAAGAGCTACCGCGCCGGCGACATCCGCGACGCCGTACACGAGTTCGCCAACGACGTCGTCAAGTCCTTCACCGGCCAGCCCGGCGTCTTCGGGTCGCGCATCGCCTTCGGATTCACCGGTCACAGCGAGCACGAGATCGGCGCCGTCGACGTGGACGGCGGTCGGATGGCGGTGCTCACCAAGATGGGCGCCGACAGCCTCTTGCCGGCCTACTCTCCGACCGGCGGCGAGATCGCCTTCACCTCGTACCTGCGCCAGAATCCCGACCTCTGGATCGTCTCCGCTGGCGGCGGGCGGGCCCGCCGGGTCTCCAAGCAGCCCGGGCTCAACACCGGCGCCGCCTGGTCGCCGAACGGGCACACCCTGGCGCTCACCCTGTCGTTCGAGGGGAACTCGGAGATCTACCGCATCAACCCCGACGACGGCCGCATCGAGGCCCGCCTCACCAACAACCCCGCCATCGACAGCTCGCCGGCCTTCTCGTCCGACGGGTCACAGATCGCGTTCGTCTCCAACCGGCAGGGCTCGCCGCAGATCTTCGTGATGCCGGCCTCCGGCGGGAGCGCCAAGCGCGTCACCTTCCAAGGCAAGTACAACCAGACGCCGCGCTGGAGCCCGCGCACCGACAAGCTGCAGATCGCGTTCACCGGCCGCGACGAGCGCGGCGTGTTCGACGTCTTCATCCTCGACGTCAAGAGCGGCAAGATCGATCGGGTGACGCAGGGCAAGGGCTCGAATCTGGATCCCACCTGGTCGCCCGACGGCAAGCTGCTGGCCTACACCTCGAGCCGGGGCGGCCTCTTCGTGAACAATCCCGAGACCCATCACGAGGTTCTGATCTGGCGGGGCAGCGCCTCGTCGCCCTCCTGGGGCCCGGCCAAGCGGCAGCAATAAGATGGGAACCCTCGAAGGGTTCCCAAACCCTCCCGCGACGGGCTCGCCCGGACAAAGCCCGGTCTCCCCCACGCGACCATGCAGCTACGTGAGATGAACCTCGCGGCGATCGATGTGGGGACGAACACGGCGCTGCTGCTGGTGGCGCGGGTCGAGGCGGACGGGGCGGTCGAAGCGCTGGACGAGCGGGCGGAGATCACCCGTCTCGGGCGCGGCATCGGCGGCGACGGAGCGCTGGGGGCCGAGGGGATCGAGCGAACGTTGACCGCGTTGCGCGGGTACGCGGCGATCGCCCACCGGCACGGGGCCACCATCGCCGCGGTCGGCACGGAGGCGCTCCGGCGGGCGCCCAACGCCGCTGCCTTCCTGGCGCCCGCGGCCGAGATTCTGGGCGTTCCGATCGAGGTGATCGACGGAGGGCGCGAAGCGGCGCTCACCTTCCGCGCCGTGACCGCGGCCTTCCCCGACGCCCTGGCGGCGGAGCTGGTGGTGGTCGACATCGGCGGCGGATCGACCGAGATCGTGATCGCGTCGGCCGGCCAGGTGAAGTTCAAGGTGAGCCTTCCGCTCGGCTCCGTCCGCTTCACCGAGCGCTTCATCCGGCACGATCCGCCCGAGGCCGCCGAGGCGGCCGCCATCGCGCAGACTGTCGACGGCGCCCTGGCGAACGTTCCGTTCCCGCCGGGTGGCACCGCCACGCTGATCGGCGTGGCCGGCACCGTGACCTCGCTGGCGGCGATGGCCGAGTCGCTCGCCAGCTACGACCCCCTGCGTGTGCACGGCTACCGGCTTTCGCGCGCGGCGCTGGCGCGTCAGATCGCGCGCCTCGGAACCGCGACCCAGGCGGAGCGCGAACGGATCGCGGGCCTCGATCCCCGCCGGGCCGACGTGATCCTGGCGGGCGCCCTGATCCTCGATCGGATCGCCGCGGCCGCCGGCGCCGCCGAGGTGCGGGCCAGCGATCGCGGTATTCGCTGGGGACTTCTGCACGAGCTGGT
>CALAOV010000044.1 GCA_937889515.1 uncultured Myxococcales bacterium
GATGCCTGCAGCCGGCCAGGCAGGCGAGCGCCCAGGCCAGCGCGAGCCGCGCGAAGGCGCACGATCGAATCCAGCCCGCCCCGATCACGCCGGGACTCTAGCCCGACGCGATCGCGCGCGGGGCTCAAAGGCCTCGGTTGGTGTTGGGGCGCGGCGGACGCTAAATTAGGGGGCCATGTCGACCGCGCGCCAACATCTTCGCGACGCCCACCGCGTCGTCGTCAAGCTGGGGACGCACGTCGTCGCGGATGACGGCGGTGCGCCGGCGCTCGATCGGATCGGCGCCATCGTCGAGAGCCTGGCGCGCCTGCGCAGCGCCGGGCGCGAGGTGCTGCTGGTGTCGAGCGGCGCCGTCAGCCTGGGGATGCGCGTCCTCGGCCTGTCGGAACGTCCCCGTTCGCTCGGGTCGCGGCAGGCCTGCGCGGCCGTCGGCCAGGGGCACCTCATGGGCGTCTACACCCGGGCCTTCGCCGACCTCGGGCTCACGGCGGCGCAGGTGTTGCTGTCCCAGGAAGATCTCGCCGACCGCGATCGCGCGCTCTGCCTGCGCACCACCTTGATGCGCCTCCTCGAGCTGGGCGCCGTGCCGGTGCTCAACGAAAACGACAGCGTCAGCGTGGCGGAGCTGGTCGACTACCGGCGCGCGCAGGCGGGGACGGGCGCCGCCGCGCCGGTCGGCTTCGGCGACAACGACGGCCTGTCGGCGCGGGTCGCGGTCGCGCTCGACGCGGATCTCCTGATCATGCTCACCAACGTGGGCGGGCTCTATACCACCAATCCGCGGGCGGACGCCGCGGCCACCCGCATCCCCGAGCTGGCCGGCGTCGACGACGTCGCGCTCGCGCGGGCCAGCGGCGGCTCCAGCGGCGGCACGGGCGGCATGGCCAGCAAGCTCGCGGCGGCGCGGCTGGCCACCTCGGAGGGGACCACCGTGCTCATCGCGGGCGGCGGCGAGCCGCGGGTCATCGACCGGGCGCTGGCCGGCGAAGACGTGGGGACCCTGGTGACCGTCGCCGCGCGTCGTCCGGCCCGCCTCCGCCACATCGCCGTCGGCGCGCGCCACCGCGGCGCGCTGGTGGTCAACGAGGGGGCGCTCGCCGCGCTGGTCGGCGAGAAGGCCTCCTTGCTGCCGATCGGCGTGGTGGGCGTCGACGGAACCTTCGACCAGGGCGACGTGGTCGAGATCCGTGACGGCAGCGGCCGCGTTCACGGGCGTGGCCTGGTGAACTACCCGGCCGACGCCTGCCGCAAGCTGGCCGGTCGGCACAGCGACGACATCGACGCGATCTTGGGCTGGCGCGGCTACGACGCGCTCATCACGCGAGACAACCTGGTCATGGGAGCGGTCTGATGACGACGAGCACGGCAGGCGCGACGACGAAGCGGGTGGACGACGAAGCGATCCGGGCGACGGCGCTGGCGGCCAAGGCGGCCGGTGCCAAGCTGGCCCGCCTCGGCCCCGAGCGGCGGTCGGTCCTGCTGAGGGCGCTGGCGGATGCGTTGCGCGAGCCGGAGGTGCGCGCGACGGTGTTCGCCGCCAACGCGCTCGATCTCGAACGGGCCAAGTCCGAGGGCGTCGCCACGCCGCTGGTCAAGCGGCTGGGACTGGATGCGGCGAAGCTGGACAGCGTCTGCGACGGGCTCGATCAGCTCGCCGCGATGCCCGATCTCGTCGGGCAGGCGACCTTGCGCCGGGAGCTCGACGATGGCCTCGTGCTGGAGCGAGTCACCTGTCCGCTGGGCCTGCTGGGCGTGGTGTTCGAATCGCGTCCCGACGCGCTGGTGCAGATCGTGGGCCTGGCCTGGAAGAGCGGCAACGCGGTGCTGCTCAAGGGGGGCCGCGAGGCGCTCGGCACCAACCGGGCCTTGACCGCCGTGATCGGCAACGTCCTCGAGGCCGCCGGGATCGACCGGCGCGCGGCCGTGCTGCTGGAAGGACGCGAAGAGGTCTCGGCCATCCTCGGGCTGCACGGGATCGTCGAGATGATCGTGGCGCGCGGCTCGTCCGAGTTCGTGCGCCAGATCCAGGCTTCGAGCGAGATCCCGGTGATGGGCCACGCGGCGGGCGTCTGTCATCTGTACGTCCACGCCGGCGCCGATCCGGCGATGGCGGCCAAGCTGGCCGTCGACGGCAAGACGACCTACGCGGCGGCCTGTAACGCGACGGAGACCCTGCTGTGGGACGCGGACGCCGGCGCGGCGCTGGACGCCTGCGTGGAGGCGCTCGGGGAGGCCGGCGTCGAAATGCGCGCCGACGCCGCCACGCGAAAGCGCCACCCGTCGCTCAAAGCCGCCACCGACGCCGACTTCGGCTTCGAGTTCGGCGCGAACATCATCGCGGTGAAACGCGTCGACGGCATCGACGATGCGCTGGCCCACATCGCCCAGCACGGCTCCAAGCACACCGAGGCCATCGCGACGGCCGACGCCGCGGCCGCCGAAAGATTTCTCGCCGAGGTGGACGCGGCCGGCGTCTTTCACAACGCCAGCACCCGCTTCGCCGACGGCTACCGGTATGGCCTCGGCGCCGAGGTCGGCATCAGCACCGACAAGCTGCACGCGCGCGGACCGGTCGGCGTCGACGGTCTGCTGACCTACCGCTGGCTCCTGCGCGGGTCCGGACAGCTCACCGCCGACTACGGCCCCGGCAAACGCGCCTTCCGGCATAAGGAGGTGTGACTAACCAGCGATCCGCGCTTCGATGCGGGGGTCGGGGACCAGCCACATGCAGGCCACCGCGACGTAGATCGCCTCGGAGACCCAGCGGTTGGCGAACGCGGTGGGGATGGCGATGGCGTAGAGCACGGCCGAGGCTTTTCCCTTGAGGTCGCGACCGACGGCGGCCGCCAGCCGCGACTCGGGACCCTGGCTGGCGATGATCGCGTTCTGGAGAATCAGGTAGGCGACGCCGGAGAGCAGCAGGACGACGCCGTAGAGAGCGGTCGGCAGCGGCGCGAAGTCGTTCTCCCCCACCCAGCCGGTGGCGAAAGGGATGAGCGACAACCAGAACAGCAGGTGCAGGTTCGCCCAGAGGATCTTGCCGGTGATGGTGGTGGCCAGTTGGAGCATGTGGTGGTGGTTGTTCCAGTAGATTCCGACGAACACGAAGCTCACCACGTAGGTCAGGAACACCGACAGTACCGGCCGGAGAGCCTCCAGGCTGGCGCCGTGCGGGATCTTCAGCTCCAGCACCATGATCGTGATGAGGATGGCGATGACGCCGTCGCTGAACGCCTCGAGCCGGTTCTTGTTCATCCGCCGAGGCGAGTCTAACCGGTCCCGGCGTCGGCGGGCGGCAGGTGCAGGCCGCACTCCTTGTTCTCGGGGTCCTCCCACCACCAGCGACCGGCGCGCGGGTGCTCGCCCGGTTTGATGGCGCGCGTACAGGGGGCGCAGCCGATCGACGGGTAGCCTCGGTCGTGGAGCGGGTGAATGGGGACGCGGTGCTCCTTGGCGTAGGCGCGCACCTCTTCCATCGTCCAGCGGACCAGCGGGTTCACCTTCACGATGCCGCCGTGGGCGCGGTCGATCTCCACCTCGGGCGTGTCGGTGCGGGTCACCGACTGCTCGTTGCGCAGGCCGGTCATCCAGGCCTCGAGCCCGGCCAGCGCCCGCCCGAGCGGCTCGACCTTGCGGATGCCGCAGCACTCGTGCCGGTTGTCGAGCGAGTCGCGGAAGCTGTAGAGCCCCTTGAGGCGAATCAGGTTCTCGACGGCCGGGCGCTCGGGGAAGTACCAGGCGATCTCGATGCCGTACTTCATGCGGACCCGTTCGGCCGTCAGGTAAGTCTCATCCGGAAGCCGGCCGGTATCGAGCGCGAAGACCCGCACGTCCTGGGGCGCCGCCTTCATCGCCATGTCGATGACCACGCAGTCCTCGATCGAAAAGCTCGACGCGATGGCCAGACGGCTGCCGAACCGGCCCAGCGCCCAGGCGGCCACCTCGGCCGGGCGCGCGCCCTGCAGGCGTCGGGCCTCTTCGGCGATCTTGCTATCGTCCTGGCGGTGGTCTCGGGCGGACATGCGCTTGAGCATAGCGGAGTTTCAAGTCCGATAATTGTTGACTGGAATTATGTATAACTGCGGGGATGGTGGCTTGACCCTCCCGCCCATTGAGGGTAACTTACCCCGGAGTTTCTCTGATTTCCTGTCGATTGTGCGCAGATTAGTTCTTAACTAAAAACATCGACAATGAGCTCACCCAGTCCCACGCCGGCGGCGCCTACGCTCCTTCCAGAGCGGGAAGCGCTCTATCCCCTGTTTCTGAAATTGGCCGGGCGCAGCGTGCTGGTGGTGGGTGGGGGACCGGTGGCGGCCGCCAAAGTCGCGGCCCTGCTCGAAACCGGGGCGGTGATCACCGTGGTGGCCCCCGAGTTGCGCCCCGAGATACTGGATTTCGCGGAAGCAGGGAAGATCTCCGTCGCCCGACGTTGTTATCAAGCGAGTGACCTCGTAGGAGTTTGGTTTGTGGTGGCGGCGGCGCCTATCGAGGTCAATCAGTCGGTGGCGGCGGCGGCGTCGTCCCTGCGTCTGTTCGTGCTCGCGGTCGACGATACATCGGCCGCGAGCGCGTACGGCGCCGGGACGTTTAGGCGCGGCGACGTGACGGTCGCCGTGTCTACCAATGGTCGAGCGCCTGCGCTGGCGGGGCTCTTGCGCGAGGGGCTGGAAGCACTGCTCCCCGACGATCTCGGCGCCTGGACCGAGGAGGCTGTGCGTCAACGGGCCGCCTGGCGGGCCGACGGGGTGCCTATGCCCGAGCGGCGCCCGCAGCTCCTGGCGGCATTGAACAGGCTCTATGAAGGGCGCCCGTCCGGCGCTAAGGTCCGGCCATGATCGATGCCCATCCGCCCAGAGCGGCCATCGGTCGCGTGTCGCTGGTCGGCGCTGGACCGGGAAGCGCGGACCTGATCACGGTCCGCGGCGCGCGCCGCCTCGGCGAGGCCGATCTGGTTCTCTACGACGCGCTGGCCTCGGAAGAGATGCGCGTCTACGCGCCCCAGGCGCGCTGGTTCTTCGTGGGCAAACGGGCCTGTCGCCAGTCCATCGAACAAGAGGTCTTGAACCGCCTGCTGGTCAAGTACGCCCGGCGCGGTCTGCAGGTGGTGCGGCTCAAGTGCGGCGATCCGTTCGTCTTCGGGCGCGGCGGCGAAGAGGCGCTGGCGCTGGCGCGCGCCGGGATCCCGTTCGAGATCATCCCGGGTCTTTCGACCGCGGTGGCGGCGCCGGCTCTGGCGGGCATTCCGGTCACCCACCGGGGGCTCGCCTCCAGCTTCGCGGTCATCACCGGACACCACGAGGCGACCTACGCGCCGCTGCTGGACGGCTTGCCGCCGGAGAGCCTCACGCTGGTGGTGCTGATGGGCCTGGGGCAGCGCGCGCCGATCGCCGAGCGCCTCATGGCGCGCGGCTGGTCGCGGGAGACGCCGGCCGCCGTCGTCGTCGGCGCGGCGACGCCCCAGAGCTGGCGCTGGACCGGCACGCTCGGTGCGCTCGGCGGGGCGGAGATCCCGCCGCCGTCGCTCGGTGCGCCGGGCCTGCTGGTGATCGGGGCGGTGGTCGGCCTGGCCGCCGAGCTGGCTTCCGATTCGTCCCGCGACGAAGTCTTGGACGTTTCCGTGAGAAAAAACGAGAAGGGTGAATCATGAGCGCGAATCCCGTGGTTGATTTCGTTCCCGACGGCGTGGGCCGTCCCGGTTTTTCCGAGCAAGAGGACGTCGACGCGTTCGTCGACATGCTCGAGCGGTTCGAAAAAGGCGACATCACCCCCGACGACTGGCGGGCCTTCCGGCTGCTCAACGGCACCTATGGCCAGCGCCAGGAGGGCGTCTTCATGATCCGGGTGAAGATCCCGCAGGGCATCCTCAACGTCGCGCAGCTCGAAGCGATGGCGACGATCGCCGAGAAGTGGGCGGGCAGCGGCGCCGGCCACGTGACCACCCGGCAAAACGTCCAGCTCCACTTCATCAAGGAGGCCGACGCCCAGGCGTCGCTGCAGCTCCTGTCGGACGTCGGGCTCACCACCCGCGAGGCTTGCGGCAACTCGGTCCGCAACATCACGGGCTGCCCCTATGCGGGCGTCTCGCCGCACGAGCCGTTTGACGTCACGCCCTACGCCGACGCCACCACCCGGCATCTGCTGCGCGGGGCGTATTCGGCGGCGTTGCCGCGCAAGTTCAAGATCGCTTTCGGCGGCTGCTGCGGATACGACGACGTGCAGGCGCAGATCAACGACCTCGGCTTCCTGGCGGCGGTCGACGCCGACGGCAACCCGGGATTCAAGGTCTACATGGGCGGGGGCCTCGCGACGCTGCGCCGGGCGGCGCTCCTGGTGCACGAGTTCTTGCCGGTCACCCAGGTGCTGGAGGTCTCGGAGGCGATCGTGCGAACGTTCCACCGCATCGGCAACCGCAAGGACAAGCACAAGGCGCGCCTCAAGTGGGCGATCCAGAAGCTGGGGACCGAAGGGTTTCTGGCCGAGTACCGCAAGGATCTGGAAGCGGTGCGCGCCGAGGGCGGACGGCCGCTCGGTGTCGCACCGGCACCCAAGCCGCGCGCGGTTCCGGAACCGGGCAAGGTCGGTGTCGGCGAGCCGCTGCCGGAATTCGCCGCGTTCGCCGCGAGCAACGTGCGCACGCAGAAGCAGCCGGGATTCTCCTCGGTGATCGTGCGGCTGACCGGGGGCGATATCTCGCCGGCCCAGTTCCGCACGCTCGGGGCGCTGGTCACGAAATACGGCGAGGGCGAGCTGCGGACGACCAACGAGCAAAACCTGGTGATCCGGTTCGTGCCGACCTGGCAGGTTGCGGAGCTGCACCGCGAGCTGTCGGCGGCCGGGCTCGGTCAGGCCGGCGCGATGACGCTGTCCGACGTGCTGTCCTGCCCGGGCGCTTCGAGCTGCAAGATCGCGGTGACCAACTCGAAGGCGATCGGGATGGCCTTGACCGCGCAGCTCGACGCGCGGCCCGATCTGGTGGCCCAGGCGCCGGGGCTCGACATCAAGATCTCGGGTTGCCCCAATGGCTGCGGCCAGCACTACAGCTCGGTGATCGGCCTGCAGGGCGGCATGCGAAAAATCGACGGCAAACCGGTGCCGCAGTACTTCGTCTACGTGGGCGGTGGGTTCGCCGCCGACGGCCCCAAGTTCGGGCGCATCGCGGGCAAGGTGCCGGCGCGGCGCGCGGCGGCCGCGATCGAGCGCCTGGTGCAGATGTACGCCGCCGAGAAGCAGCCCGGCGAGACGCCGTTGGCGTTCTTCACCCGGATCGAACCGGCCAAGGTCACGGCGCGGATCAAGGACCTGACCGAGCTGGACGTGGCCAGCGCCAAGCCCGAGGATTTCGTCGACCTCGGCGAGAGCAAGGCTTTCGAGATCGTCGAGATGGAAGGAGAGTGCGCGGCTTAGCTCGCGGCGGGCTTCCGGTCTCCGTCGGTTCCCCGCCTTAGCATGAGCCTGATCGTCAAGAGCCTGACCAAGCGCTTCACGGCGCGCGAGACACCGGCGGTGGCGGACGTTTCGTTCGCCGCGCCGGCGGGCGGCATCACCACCTTGCTGGGCCCGTCGGGCTCGGGCAAGTCGACGGTGTTGCGGGTGGTCGCCGGCCTGGAACAGCCGGACAGCGGGCAGGTGCTGTTCGGCGACGAGGATGTGACCCATCTGCCGGCCCAGCACCGGGGTCTGGGGTTCGTGTTCCAGAGCTACGCGCTCTTCAAGCACATGACGGTGCGCAAGAACATCGCCTTCGGTCTCGGCGTCCGCAAGACGCCCAAGGAGCAGTCGCGGCGCAAGGTCGACGAGCTGCTGGCGCTGGTGCAACTGGACGGCCTGGGCGAGCGCTACCCGGCGGAGCTGTCCGGTGGCCAGCGGCAGCGGGTGGCCTTCGCGCGGGCGCTGGCCATCGAGCCCAAGATGCTGCTCCTCGACGAGCCGTTCGGCGCGCTCGACGCGCAGGTGCGGGTCGAGCTGCGCGACTGGCTGCGGCGCTTTCACGACGAGCACCACCTCACCACCTTGCTGGTCACCCACGATCAGGAAGAGGCGATGGAGGTCTCCGATCACATCGTGGTGATGCACGAGGGGCGGGTGGCTCAGGCCGGGACGGTCCGGGAGGTCTACGACCGCCCGGCCACCCCGTTCGTGGCCGGGTTCGTGGGCGGCGCCAACGTGCTGCGCGGGCAGATGGTCGACGGTCGGGTCAACGTCGGGGCATCGCTGGCGGTGTCGGTGCCGAACGGCACCAGCGCGCCCGACGGCGCCGCGGTGAACGCCTACGTCCGCCCGCACGACGTGACCCTGACCAAGGCCGACGCCGACACGCCGGAGATCTCGGCGGCGCGCGTGGAGCGCATGGCCTGGATCGGGGGCTACGTGAAGCTGTCGCTGAAGCTCTCCGACGGCGCGCCGATGACCGTCGAGATGCCCAAGTCGGAGATCGAGGCCCTCGGCATCAACGAAGGCGACCTGGTGATGGCCAACCTGCGGGAGGCCAAGGTCTTCGTCGAGGACTACTCGATATGAGCGCGGGGGCGCCGGCCTGACGTGCGGGTGACCACCCGGACGCGCTACGCGATCCGCGCGCTCTACGACCTGGCCTTCCACCGGCGCGGCCAGACGGCGCTGGCCAAGGAGATCGCCGCCCGCCAGCAGATCCCCCTGCGCTTCCTCGAGCAGATCCTGCAGGACCTTCGCCGGGCGGGCCTGGTCGAGGCGCGCCGCGGTCCGCGCGGCGGCTACGCGCTGGCCCGTCCACCGGGCGAGGTCTCGCTGGCCGACGTCCTGCGCGCGGCACGCGGGCCCCTCGAAGAGGTCCTGGGCCTCGAGGGGCGGGCGCCGGCGACGGCGGCGGCCACGCCCGCTCCCGTCGACGACATCCCGGCGCTGGTCTGGGCCGAGGTGGGCGCGCGCCTCATCGACGTGCTCGAGCAGACGACGCTGGCCGACTTCGTGGCGCGCGCCGAGGCCGCCGGCGTCCGGCGGGCCGTCTTGCCCGCCACGATGTATTTCATCTGATGACGGCCGCCCCCGGATTCGACGACAGCATCCTGTCCCGCATCGGGCAGACGCCCCTGGTCCGCCTGCGCCGGCTGCCGGGCGCCGGCGCCGCGGAGGTCTTTTGCAAGTGCGAGCAGATGAACCCGGGCGGCTCGGTCAAGGACCGCACCGCGCTGGCGATGGTCGAGGGCGCCGAGCGCGCCGGGCGGCTCATCCCGGGACGCTCGATCATCGTCGAAGCGACCTCCGGCAACACCGGCGTCGGGCTCGGGCTGGTCGCCGCCGTGAAGGGTTACCGCCTGATCCTCACCATGCCCGAGAACATGTCGGCCGAGCGAATGGAGCTCCTGCGGGCCTACGGGGCGGAGCTGCACCTGACCCCCGCCGAGCGGGTCATGCGCGGCGCGGTCGAGAAGGCCGACGCGCTCGCGGCCGCCAACCCGGACTCGTACATGCCGCAGCAGTTCAAGAACCCGATGAATCCCGCGGTGCACCGGACCACCACCGGCCCCGAGATCCTGGCTCAGCTCGGCGGCCGCCGGCCCGACGCGTTCGTGGCGGGCGTCGGCACCGGCGGCACGGTCACCGGCGTGGGACAGGCCCTGCGCGCGTCGCATCCCGGCGTCGCCATCATCGCCGTCGAGCCGACCGCCAGCGCGGTCCTGTCGGGGGGCGCGCCCGGCCCGCATCGAATTCAAGGGATCGGCGCCGGGTTCGTGCCCGAGATCCTCGACCGCGCGCTGCTCACCGAGGTCCGCCGCATCGGCGAGGCGGAGGCGGAGGCGACCCGGATCGATCTCGCGCGCCGCGAAGGGCTGCTGGTCGGCATCTCGGCCGGCGCCGCCGTGAGCGTCGCTCTGGACGTGGCGCGCGCGCTCGGTCCCGGCAAGATCGTGATCACCGTTCTGCCCGACACCGGCGAGCGCTACGTCGGCGTGCCGCCGGCCGGCCGCGCCGGGCGTGGGTGAGGAACGGCGCCGTCGAGAAAGGGCTTCCACAACCCCCTTCCCGGGTCGATACTCGCCTCAGTCGTTTGGCGACGGGGTGATGCCGATGCGGCCTCTGAACGCGATCTTGGTCTGTGGCGCGCTGGGTCTCGGATGTAGCTCGGGCAAAGGCGCCGGCCCCATGGACAGCGGTGCGGCCGGCTTCCCAGCCGAGGCTGGCCCGATGGATGTCTCCGGCAGCTGTGTCCAGGTGTCTCTCACGATCCAGCCGCCGGCCCCGCCCGACATCCTCATCGTCATGGATCGATCGACGTCCATGAACAACGACATCAACGACCAGACTTGCGCGGGAGGTTGCGGCGGCAGCTCGAAGTGGTCGCTGCTGTCGGCGGCGCTCGAGAACCTGGTGATGACCACCGAAACGACTGTGAACTGGGGGCTCAAGCTCTTCGGCAACGACGACCAGTGCGGCGTCACCGACGGGGCCGATGTGGGCGTGGGCCCCAGCAGCGCGAGCGCGATCCAGGCGGCACTGGCCGTCTCGCCGGCCGGCTACTCGCCGACGGAGACCGCGATGGCCAGCGCTGTCGCCTACATGCAGGAGCTGGACGATTCGAGCCCCAAATACATCCTGCTCGCGACCGGGGGCCGGCCGACCTGCACACCGGGGGGCAATGATATGACGGCCGACGACTCCGCCGGCGCGGAGACGGCGGTGGCCAACGCGGCGGCGGCGGGCTTCCCGACCTTCGTGGTGGGCGTCGCGGGCAGCTCGGACGCGCTCTCGACCGCCACCCTCAATAGTCTGGCGGCCAGCGGCAACGAGCCGCAGACGGGCGCCGCCACCGCCTATTACACGCTCGCCGACGTTGCCCCCCTGAACCTGGCGCTCACCAACGGGAGCTCTGGCGGGACGGGCTGCACGATCAGCCTCCTCGGCCACGCCGACGCCGGCGTCGCTTCGATCTCGGTGACGACCGGCAACGGCGGTGCCGTGGTCCCCGAAGACCCAATCAACGGCTGGTCCTACACCGACGCCACGATGAGCAGCATCGTCCTGAACGGATCGGCCTGCACCGACGTCATGAACGGCGCCGACACAGGGATCACCATCAGTTACGACTGCGGCGGCTGAGCTACCGGGGCGGTTGCGGGGCGGTCGCGGGCAGCGCGAGGGCCATCGGTCGCCGCCACAGGATGAGAAACACGATGGCGCCGATCGGGACCGAAAACGTGAAGATCCAGGGCCCATCGATGCTGGCCCGCACGATTTCGAGGACGAGACCGATTCTGAGCTGGGGCACCCGATAGCTGATCTCGCCGTTCGTCCAGTCGAGGCTGGCCGAGATCGGGAGCGCCAGGATACCGACCAACCACCACCACCGGTGGCGCAGGGACCCGCGGATGCGATACCAGCGGCGGAGCGCGGTCACCACCGTGCCAGCGGCGGCGGCCATCATGAGCAAGAAGAGATAGTGTCTGGCCGTCCGGCCGCGGAGCGTGAAGGCGTTCACCACCGCCAGCGGTCCGGGCAGTCGATCGACGTTGAGGCGCGTCAGCTCGAGCGCCCACGGCGAGCCTCTGAAGTCCATTTGAACGAAGTACCATCCGCTCGGGTACGTCATCTCGAAAGAGAGCTGCGCCACCTCGGTCATCTCCGTCTCCGTCTTGTTGACGTTCCACCCGAGGAGCCGGACCTGCGCCGGCGGCCCGGCGGGCAGGTAGGCCGCGATCTTCCGCGCGGCGGACTTCATCTCCGGGGTCTGTCGTTCGGGCGGCATGCGCGCCACCACCGTGTCGACGTCGCCGCGCGCGACCGCGTCGAGCACCTGCCGGGCGATCGCCGTCTCGGACGAGCGCTCCGCGTCGGCAAGGGTGGACGGGTGACACGCCCCGATCCACGGAAGCAGAACCGCCAGCAGCCGCCACCGCCCACCGTTCACGCCTCAGTCTACCCCGTTGGGGTCCTTGGTAGGCACCGCCGCCCTTCGCCTGCGCCTGGCGGCCGACCGTTAGGGACCTCTTATAGGTGCCCGGTCGCCAGCAGCGCGAGGAGCACCGCGCCGAGCGCGACCCGGTAGATGACGAACGGGATGGTGCTGCGGACCCGCAGGAAGCGGAGCAGCCAGGCGATGCTGGCGTAGCCGGCGACGGCCGCGGCGACGAGGCCGATCGCCAGCGTCCCGGCGTGGAGATCCTTCGCGTGCAGGACCTTGTGAAACTCGAAGGCGCCGGCGAGGAAGACGATGGGAACGCTGAGCAAGAACGAGAACCGCGCCGCGGCTTCGCGCGTGAGGCCCAGCGCCATCGCCGCCAGCAGGGTGCTCCCCGAGCGGGAGACGCCCGGGATGATCGAGAACGCCTGCGCGCAGCCGATGAGGAGCGCGTCGCGCAGCCGGATGTCGTTGAAGTGGCGCGTGTGGCTGGCGACCCGTTCGACCACCCCCAGCAAGAGCGCCACCAGGATCAGCGCGCTGGCGATCACCCACAGCGATCGCAACGAGCCTTCGATGGCGTGCCGGAACAGCAGGCCCGCCACGCAGGCGGGGGCGGTCCCCAGGATGAGATACAGCAGCTCGCGCGCGTCCTGGCTCGGCGGCTTCGACCGATCCTTCAGGTAGCCGAGGCCCGCGCGCAGCATGCGTCCGAGATCGGGCAGGAAGTAGCCGATGACCGCCAGCAGGGAGCCCCACTGCAGGACCGCCGTGTAGGCCGCGCCCGGATCTGGCCAGCGAAGCAGCGCCGTCACGATGCGCAGGTGGGCATTCGAGGAGATGGGCAGGAATTCGGTGACCCCCTGCACGAGGCCGAGGATCAAGGATTGGAACATCGTCATGGCAGCAGCTCTCCAGATATCACGCGGTGGATCGTCCCTGCGTCGTCGCGCAGGCGCAGGGCGCCGTCGGGATCGACGCCGAGCGCCGTTCCCTCCAGCCAGTCGTTGGGGGATGCAGGGGGCGACACCGACACCGACACCCGGCAGCGGTCGGGCAGGGCGGCGTGCGCGCCGAAGGCCGCCACCGCCGCCACCGGGCCGCGCGCCTCGAAGTCCTCATAGAGCGGCTCCAGCGCGTCGAGGACTGCGGCCAGCACCTGGGCGCGGTCGAGCGGTCGCCCGAGCGCGCGGCGGAGCGAGGTGGCGCGCTCCGCCAGCTCGCCCGGAAACTCGAGGCCGTTGACGTTGAGGCCGACGCCGACCACCACCTGCTGCACGCGTTCCCCGACGCTGGTCATCTCGGTGAGGATGCCCGCCAGCTTGCGCCGCCGGCCGGTTTCGTCGACCAGCTGAACGTCGTTCGGCCACTTGAGCCGCGGCGACGCCCCCAGCGCCCGCACCGCCACCGCGACCGCCGCGCCGACCAGCAGCGTGAGCGGCGGAATCTCCGACGGCGGTCGAGACGGTCGCAGCACGATCGAAAAGTAAAGGTTCTCGCCGGCGGGCGAATGCCAGCTCCGTCCCAGGCGCCCGCGCCCCGCCGTCTGCGCGTCGGTCGCCACCACCAGTCCGGCCGCCGCGCCCGCCCGCGCCCGCTCGGCCGCCAGATCGTTGGTCGAGGCGCACGACGAATGCCATTCGAACGCGCGTCCGAGCCAGCGCGTCCCCAGGAGGCGCCCGAGGCGCTCGGCCGTCGGTTCGTCGTTCATGAACGGACGCAGACTACACGAGGGTCGCGAACTTATGAATCTCGCGCGCCGTCGGAGGCGTGGATGTCGCAGGAGAAGTTGATCGCCCGGGCCGAATGGGTGATCGAGCCGACCGAGATGACGTCGACGCCGGTCTTGCTGATCTCGTGGATCCGGTCGAGCGTGACGCCGCCCGACGCCTCGACCACCGTCTGGGGCCGCCGCTCCCGCACCCGTTTGACCGCATCGGTGAGGTCGCGGGTCTGGAAGTTGTCGAGCAGGATCCCCTCGGCGCCCGCCTCGATCGCCTCGTCGAGCTGATTGAGGTTGTCGACCTCGACCACGATCCGCAGGGTGTGCGGGGCGTTGGTCCGCGCGCGCCGCACCGCCTCGCGCACGGAGCCCACCAGCGCGATGTGGTTGTCCTTGATCAGGATCCCGGAGGCCAGGTCGGCGCGGTGGTTGGCGCCCCCGCCCACCCGCACCGCGTACTTCTCGAGGGCGCGCAGCCCGGGCGTCGTCTTGCGGGTGTCGGTCACCCGCAGCTTGGCCCCCTCGGCGGCCGCCACGTAGGCCTGCGTGACGGTCGCGATCCCCGACAGGTGCTGCAGGAAATTCAGCGCGGTCCGCTCGCCGGCCAGCAGCGCGGCGGCCGGGCCGCGCACCGAGGCGACCACCGCGCCGGACTGCACCGGATCGCCGTCCGCCACCTTGAGCCGCACCCGCGTCCGCCAGTCGAACCGGGTGAACACCGCCTCGACCACGCCCAGGCCGCAGATGACGGCCCGCTCGCGCGAGATGATCTCCGCCTCGGCCTCCTGCGATTCGTCGATCACGGCCGCGCTGGTGACGTCGCCTCGGCCGGCGTCCTCCTCGACCGCCAGATCCAGGATCCGCTGGACGGCGGGCGTGTACCAGGGGGCCGAATAGACGCTCACGCGGCAAGCTCCGCGGCGGTGGCCGCCCGTCGCCAGTCCTGCACCGGCCAGCCGCGCTGCCGGGCGGCGCGCTTGAGGCGCGGATCGGGGTTGACGACCACCCGGTTGCCGACCCGTTCCAGCATCGGCAGGTCGGTGTACGAATCGGTGTAAAACCAGCTGCCGTCGAGGTCGAGCTGCCGCCGGGCGCCCAGGTCCTCGGCCCAGTGGACCTTGCCGCGGCCCACGCAGGCCGGTCCCACCAGCCGCCCGGTGAAGTGGCCGGCGGCCACCTCGAACTGGGTCGACATCACCTCGTCGATCCCGAGCGCCTCGGCGATCGGGCGGGTCACGTAGGTCGGCGACGACGACAGGATCGCCAGCACGTGGCCGGCGGCGCGGTGTTTTTCGATCCGGCCGCGCGCGCCCGGCACCACCAGCGGCAAGATGTCCTCCTTGACCCAGAGGCGGCAGCGCTCTTCGAACTCGCGCTCGACCGACCCCGCCATCTGCGACGCGACGCGGGCGGCCACCCACTGCAGATCGATCAGCGACAGGTGGTACTTGGCCATCCAGCCCAGGGCCCGCAGGGCCCGAAAGAACGAGATCTCGCCGCGTCGCCGCAGGTCCCGCAAGAACAGCCGGCCGGTGTTGCAGGAGACAAGCGTCCGGTCGACATCGAAGAAGGCGCCAACCTGCGACATGTCGTCTCGATATTGTAACATCTCCCACCGGGCGGCCGTCGCTGGCGGTCCGAAACCTCGACGCGGCGAGACGTGCCGGGACAGCCGCGGGATTTGACCGTATCGGGCGCGCGCGGTAGGAACGGCAGTCACATGCGACTTACCGGCGGGCAGGACCGCGGCCGACGTCTGATAGTTCCCCGCGGCTCGCGAACCCGCCCCACCGCCTCGAAAGTACGCGAGGCGATCTTCAACATCCTGGGCCCCCCGCCGGGCCGGGTGCTGGACCTTTACGCCGGCAGCGGCGCGCTGGGCCTGGAGGCGCTCTCGCGGGGCGCGACCGGCGCGGTCTTCGTCGAGCGCGACGGCGTCGCCCTGGGCGCCCTGCGCCGCAACGTGCGCGAGGCGGGCACCGACGATCGCGCGACGGTCATCGGCGCCGACGTCCGGACGGCGCTGCGCAAGCTGGCCGGTCAGGGTCAGCAATTCTCCTGGGTCTTCCTGGATCCTCCCTACGCCAAGGAGACCGAGGGTGTCCTCTGCGAGCTGTCGGGCAGCGACCTTCTGACCTCTTGCGCGGTGGTGATCGTCGAGCACGACCGCCGCAACCAGCCGCCCGAGTCGGCCGGCTGCCTGTTCCTTACCGACCGCCGCCAGTACGGCGACACCGAGCTATCTTTTTATAGATGCTCGGGGTCGTGAGCCTCGCGGTCTATCCCGGCACCTTCGACCCGATCACCAACGGGCACGTCGACATCCTCCGTCGGTCGCTGAAGATCTTCGACCGGGTGGTGGTGGCGCTGGCCGACAACGTCCGCAAGACGCCGCTGTTCTCGCTGGAAGAGCGCCGCGCCATGATCGCGGACGCGGTCGGAAACGACCCCCGGGTCGAGGTGGACGCCTTCCAGGGCCTGCTGGCCGAGTACTGCCGGCGGCGCGGCGCGACGGTCATGATCCGCGGGCTGCGGGCGCTGGCGGACTTCGAGTACGAGTTCCAGCTGACCCACATGAACCGGCGCCTGGCACCGGACGTGGAGACGCTGTTTCTGATGACCGGCGAGGAGAGCTTTTATGTATCTTCTTCGCTGGTAAAAGAGGTCGGGCTGATGGGCGGCGACGTCTCGCGGATGGTTCCGGCGAGCGTGGCCGCGGCCCTGACCAGCAAACGCAAACAAGGAGTAGTCCCGTGAAGCTCGCCCGCAGGTTGTCCGTCGTCGAACCGTCCCCCACGCTCGCTGTTTCGGCCAAGGCGGCCAAGCTCAAGGCCGAAGGGATCGACGTGGTCAGCTTCGGCGCCGGCGAGCCCGACTTCGACACGCCGGTCCACATCAAGGAGGCGGCCAAGAAGGCGCTGGACGCGGGCGCGACCAAGTACACGCTGGTCGAAGGGACGGTGCCGCTGCGCAAGGCGGTGGCCAAGTGGATCGGCGACGCGCACGGGATCCCGGTCGAGCCCGGCGAGGTGATCGTCAGCTCGGGCGCGAAGCAGTCGATCTTCAACGCGATCTTCGCGCTGATCGACGAGGGCGACGAGGTCATCATCCCGACGCCGGCGTGGGTCAGCTACAACGACATCGTCAAGCTGGCGGGCGGGCGTCCGGTCAACGTGCCGACCAAGGCCGAGGAGAACTTCCAGGTGCGGGTCGAGGACGTCGCCAAGGCGATCACGCCGCGCACGAAGATGATTTTGGTGTGCTCGCCGTCGAACCCGACGGGGGCCATTTATGAGGAAGCGACGTTGCGCGGGTTGGCGAAGCTGGCGGTCGAGAAGGACGTCTGGCTGATGACCGACGATATTTATAGAACGTTGGTTTACGGAGACGGCAAGTTCTTCCAGCCGGCGGTGATGGGCGCGGACGTTCGGGCGCACACGCTGATCATCGACGGCGTCTCGAAGGCGTTCGCGATGACCGGGTGGCGCGTCGGGTTCACGGTGGCGCCGAAGGCGGTGGTTGAGGCGATGGCCACGATCCAGGGTCAGTCGACCACGCACGCGGCGGCGGTGTCGCAGGCGGCGGCGCTGGCGGCGATCGAGGGGCCCACCGACGAGCTCGAGAAGATGCGGGTCGAGTTCGACAAGCGGCGCAAGGTCATGGTCGCGCGGCTGCGGGAGATCCCGGGCGTGACGTGCGTCGAGCCCAAGGGGGCGTTTTACGCGTTCCCGGATCTGTCGGCGTTCATCGGGCGGAAGACGCCCGAGGGGAAGAAGATCGAGAACGACGTGCAGCTCTGCGAGTGGCTCATCGAAGCGGCGCGGGTGGCGGTGGTGATGGGGTCGGCGTTTCATGCGCCGGGGTTCGTGCGGTTGTCGTACGCGACGTCGATGAAGAATGTGGAGGAGGGTGTGCGGAGGTTGGCGGAGGCGTTGCCGAGGTTGGTGTAGGGGGTAGGTGCCACGGGCCGTCCACCGTGGTTAGGTATCGCCTGCATGGAAGCGACGGACGCTACTAAGGACGAGCACCGGGCGCGCTCCAATTTTGTACGAGAGCTGGTACAGCGGCGTCGCGTCGACGATCGCCTCACCGCCGCAGCTGCGACCAGACCCCCAAGAACGATCGTCCAGTTCTGGGACGACCCGAACTCCTTGCCGGCGGACGTCGGGGATTGCATGGAGTCTTGGCGCTTGCTCACGGAGCAAGGCATAGCGCTGACTCTCTTCGACTATCACAGCGCGAGGGACTTCATTGCGCAAAGGCTGAGCGCGCGTCATGTAGGCGCCTACAACAAGTGCTATCACCCTGCAATGCAGTCCGACTATTTCCGCCTCTGCTATCTCTTCGTTGAGGGCGGCTGCTACGTTGATGCCGACGATGTCTATAACGGGCGCCCGATTGACCATCTCTTCGAAGACGGTCGACTGAAGATCCAGCCGCTTTGCTACGACACGTCAACAGATCAGATGATCTGTCCCCGCGTCTTCACGGAGCCGGCTGCGGACGCGCCGACTTGGATCTTCTACTTCAATAACAATCCATTGATCGCCATGCGTGGACATCCAATCATTAGGCGGGCCCTTATGTCTGCGACAAGGGACTTAGAACGAGCAACACCAGACAGACTACCGGAGATCCAGTCCACGACCGGCCCCGGCAGGCTCACGAAATCAATCTTTGACGACTGCACTCAGCGAAGCGATATCGCCGACACGCTGATCGTCCTCGGGAATTGGGAAGACATTGCAACCAGCAAGTGGCCGCTAAGCTATAGGCACGACGCCAGAAACTGGCGGCTCTCGAACCAACGACCTTATCGGAGACTCGCGAGCGGGGACCACGATGGTGACCAGAAGTGAATCTCTTCCCGCCACTGCTGGCCCCTAGAAGACTTCTCTATACTCTCGGTTTGAAGAGTCGGCGACTGTTGCCGCGGCAGCAGTCTCAGACGTTCGGGCCACCGGGCGCTCCGGGACGTCCCTCGATTGAGGGAATCTACGTGATCAATCTCGATCGGCAACCAGAACGCTGGGCCCAGGTAAGCACGGAACTGGACTTGGTGTTGGATTCGTCGCGAGTCGTCCTAGCGATGCGCACAATACGACACTCCGCGATCGACGCCAGAAGACCCGTGCAATCGGCGTCTGCGGGAGACGAGGTCGACCCTTTCTACACCCTAGGCGATCAACTCTTTGTCGAGCCACAGCCGAGCGCCTTGCCGGATCGCCTTGAACTGGATCGCCCGATCCGAATGAGTGAGCCCGAAATTGCAGTGGCGCTCTCCCACATTTCCGTCTGGCGCCGCATCGCCTCGAGCGAACATGCTTACGCCCTCGTTCTTGAGGACGACGTCTGGTTCCGACGGGGATTTGCTCACGATCTGGATCGAGCTTGGGCCGAGATGCCGCCTACAGCTGTCCAATCCGAGCGGTTCGACCTCCTATACTTGTCCTACTGCGAGGTAAAAGGCGGGGCCCCAAAGACGTTCATATCGCCGAACGTTTTCCGGCCGATTCGAGGTCTCTGGTGTCTTTCAGGATATGTACTTTCCCATGCAGGCGCAGAGAGATTGCTCAAGCTTCTGCCCTGTCGCGGTCCGGTAGACCTTTGGATCAATCGACAGTTCGCGGCGCTCGACGTACGGGCGACCAAACGCTCGATCATAAATCAGCGACGTGACGGTAGTTCCACCAACTCCTATTCAATCCTCCCGGCACTGACCAAGATCGGCGTCCTTGATGGCGGGGGTGAGTCACTCTTTCGAATCCGACCTAGAGAGCGGCCGGTCTTTGCCTTCGGTCCCGAGGGTTCCGGTCTCTCCTCGCTGGCGATGGCTCTCTCGATGCTTGGTTACCGATGCTGCAGCGACGTAGACGACCTTCCAAAATCGGAACTCGATCGCCTTCTTGCCGGGCGGGCCGATCGAGTGTTCGACGCCTATGTAAACATTGGGTCTTTGGCCGAGAAGATTGAAGGTCTCGTTCAGCGCTACCCCCAGGCCAAGTTCATCCTCACAGCGACTCATGACACACGGGGTGCACCCCACACTCCCGACGGGTTGGAGCATCTGAGCGCAACGAGCGTTACTGTGCTGCCGACGGACGCCGCCGACAAGTGGAAGGTGATCTGTGAGCACCTGGGATGCCCTCCGCCCGTTTGTCCGTTCCCCGAGATAGCCGACAGTGGCCAACGGCGGTTGGCGGTCGGCGCGGACGAAAGTCCGGGCGCGATCGGAAAACAGGGAAAGAGAGATATATCGCCCTGGGTGGTTGAAGTGCGCCACGGATGGGAGGGCATCCGCGCTGTAGCTGCTCGCGGGAGGGTCGCCTCCCCCCCCGGAGTTGTCTTCGTTGATCACTTTGAGCGTCTCAACACGGAGCGCTGGCTCCTAAGGGACGACACGTTTCCCGGTAACTTGGCTTTGTTTCGTCCGGCCAACATTGAATGTCGCCCCACAACTGGGGTAGCGTTTACGGTGGAGAGCGAGGCGCTGGGCGTCCGCAGCTACAGCGCGGGAGCCATCTCGAGTCGAGAGCGGTTTCTCTACGGCCGATTCGAGGCGGTCCTGCAGGCGACAAAAATCCCCGGCGTTGTCACCGGTTTCTTCCTGCATAGAGATACGCCGCGGCAGGAGATTGACGTCGAGCTCGTGGGGAATCGTGCTGATTGGCTTCTAGTCAATGTCTTCTATAATCCGGGCGGCGAGGGGGCAACCTTTGACTACGGATACCGGGGCGCACCGAGTCGAATTAAGCTCGGCTTTGATGCGTCAGCCGCCCCCCATCGGTACGCAATCGAGTGGGGACAGGGCCTGATAAGGTGGCTGGTGGATGGGCAGGTGGTCCACCATCGAGCGAATTGGGATCCTACTCCGATTCCTCAACTTCCTATGAAGCTACATGCCAACACCTGGCCATCACGTTCGAGAGAATTGGCAGGTCGCCTTGCTGGCCGAAAACTCCCGGCGACCGCGATGATAAGGTCCATCGCAGTCGAGGCGAACGCGGCCGCCGGTCCAGGCTCGGGGGAGTTAGCCGGGGCCTCCCTGGTGCTTGCTACGGACGAGCCTGCTCTAGCCGTTGAAGCGAATGGCACGTTAGACGTAGTTTTCTAATGTGCAGGATCGTGTACCCTACCCTCGGCCACGATGACGGCTCTCTCCCTCATCCCAACTCGATCGGTGTCATGGTGCTGCGCGATCGGAATGACACCGCCGAGGCGGACCCCGGGAATGTCGTCTCTCAGGGGTTTCTCGGGATCATGTATTTGCAGGGCAGGCACGGTGTGCCGCAGAACTACGAAGAGGCGTTCCGATTGCTCACCAAGGCCGCAACTCAGGGCGCGTCCCGGCCGTCCGTCTGGCTTGGAACCATGTATGAGGGCGGACTGGGCATTCCCGTCGACCTCGAAAAAGCGCGGGAGCTCTATCGGCGGGGGGCGGAGCGCGGCGAATTGTTCGGCTGCATCTTTCTTGCACGTCTGCTTGCGAGTGGTCGACTCGGATCCGTCGACCAGAGCGGGGCGCTCCGATGGTATCGCGCTGCGCTTAGTCTGTCGGGCGTCGCGGACTGCGTCGAGCTCGACGAAGCTCGGGCCTATGTGCAGAATCATTCGGACGACGGCTAACGGACGGCGCGCCCGGAGCGACAGAGCATGGTGAAGATCAAGACGATCCTGGCGAAGTGGTCGAGCGACGGCGGTGTTCCCAACGCAGGCGCATCGTCCGAGCTCCTTGCCGCTTTGGAGGAGTGTCTTGGATGTACGCTGCCTCCCGTTCTCCGAGACCTATACTCCGCCGCGAATGGGATGCAGGACGGGACCCTGGATCTGCACGGCGTGAATTTCTGGCCGATCGAGAAGATCGTTGGCAAGAACTTCGTGATCGAGAGTGGTCCCACGCAGGGGATTGGATTCGCCGACGTACTCATCGACTCGTGGTTCTTCCTCTACCGACGAACCGGCGAAGGCGCGGTGGAAGTCGTGAACCAGTCCACACTCAAGGCCACGTCCCCCGAAACCTTCTGGGCGACATACCTGGATCGTCCCCGATCCCTAGACCTGTAGGACGGACGATCCGTCACCGTTCGCTGGGCTCAGCGCGATGACGGGGACCGAGCGACCGCTCAATCGGTCCCGTCTCAGCGGTAGACCTCCCTGCGGTTACCCACCTTGACGATGGTCACCGATTTCGTCGAATCGTCGATCTCGTAGAGGATTCGGTAGTTGCCCTGGCGAATGCGGTATTTCTCGGCGCCGCTGAGCTTCTCGCAGCCGTGCGGGCGCGGGTCGCGCGCGAGCGGCTGGATCTTTGCGACGACGCGCCGACAGTCGGGCTTGGGAAGATCGTCGATCTCCTTGGCCGCCGTACGCTTGATTTTGAGGCTATAGCTTTCCACGTCGCTTGAGGTCGCTCACCAGGTTCTCGAAAGGAGAGGTGGGCTCCTTCGCTCTGGTCCGGAACGCTTCGAGGTCCTCGGCGTCTTCAGCTAGCCGAAAGCGAACGGCGTCGTTGATGAGATCGGATACCGACACATCCGTTTCCGCAGCCTTCACGCGAAGGGCACGATGCAAGGTCGCCTCCAGATACACCGTGGCTCTCTTTGCCTGTGCCATGAAGACACTATAACGCTATGACGTTATAACGTCAAAGCGTCCGGACGTGTCGGCCGAGAGCGCGCTCCGAACCCTCGTCCTGCGTTCCCCGTCCGGCGAGACCTCGTCGGCGAATGGCGACCTCAGTTCCCGGTAGCGCAGAGCAGGGGCGGAGGTGACACGTACGGCTCGACCATGCGAAGGTGTCCAAGCTTGCCGATCCGATGACAGCCCGCCGACCCGAGGAGCGCACAATGATCATCCTGAACGCGACCGCCCCGATCCAGCCACAGGCGCGCTAGCGCTGGCGATGAGTGCCACATGACCGATACCGATAGCGTCTTCGCCGGCTCGGTGCCGGAGCTCTACGAGACCCATCTCGTGCCGCTGATCTTTGAGCCCTACGCGGCGGATCTGAAGAATCGAGTCGCCTCGCTGAATGCCTCCAGGATACTGGAAATTGCTGCGGGCACCGGCGTGGTGACGCGCGCGCTGGCAAAGCTGGCGACCGACGGGATGTCCATCATCGCCACGGATCTCAATGAGGCGATGCTCGACCGAGCGGCGGCCGTCGGGACAGCCCGCCCTGTGAAGTGGCAACGGGCAGACGCGATGGCGCTGCCCTTTGCGGATGGCGACTTCGACGCCGTCGTTTGCCAGTTTGGAGTGATGTTCTTCCCCGACAAAGCAAAAGCCTTTTCCGAAGCACGCCGCGTGCTCAAGCCTGGCGGCGTTTTTATTTTCAACGTGTGGGACCGAATTTCAGAGAACGAATTCGCCGATACGATAACGACGGCGCTAGAGACGGTGTTCCCAGAAGATCCGCCGCGGTTCCTAGCCCGGACGCCCCACGGGTACCACGACCGGTCGGTCATGGAGCGGGATCTCGTGGACGGTGGATTTGTAAAAACACCGCGCATCGCCACAGTCGCGGCGCGGAGCCGGGCAGTTTCTGCCAGGGTCCCCGCAATCGCATACTGCCAGGGCACGCCTCTCCGAAACGAGATCGAGGCCCGCGATGCCTCTCGGCTCGCTGAGGCGACTGATGTCGCCGCCGCCGCCGTCGCAAGAAGGTTCGGCACGCATTCCGTGGATGGCAAGATCCAAGCGCACGTCGCTATCGTCGAAAGATGAGGCTCGGCAAAATCGAGGGTGCGCTCCACCAACTCGCTATCCGTGATTCAAACGTCTGCGGCGCCGGCGAATTGGACGACGAGCTCCAAGGAGTGGCCGCGCGGCCCGGTCGGGACAAGCGTGCACACCCTTCGTTTCCACCGTAGGTCCACCAAGCGGGCCCGCGACCATGGAACGATCGGAACGGCGTCGCACCAGACCCCGAGCTCGTCCACTGGATTGATCGCCTCGGTCAAGACAACGAACGCACGGTCAGGATTCATGGACCGCGCCTCCGCGAGCCCAGCCTCCCTCAAGTCCGCGCCGCCGACGCGTGCGTCTCCCTCGCAACTGACGACGCCTCGCCTTGGACCTACTGTCGCAGACGTCTCGTATCGGTGCTGGCATACCGGGAGTGTCGGCAAGTGTCGGGTCATCTCGGCAAAATCTTCAGGCTTTGGGCCGCCGACCACGCAGCCTTGCACGCCCCCAAAGAGAAGTGCTGCAAATCCAAACGCAACGCCTCGCCGCCTCACGCTCCTAGCTTATTCGGTCGTTGTGGCGATGCCAGTGATCGGAACCACACGGACTGGCTGCGAAGCGGTTTCTCGGGTGAGTCGGGCTCAGGCCGCGGTCAAAATGCCAGAGCGCGATCGAGTCGCCCACCGACTAACGGCCGTGATCGACCAGCCCCAAGACGTCCTCATCAGACACAGTCTGAGCCACCTTCTCGAGCAGCAAAGCCGCGAGTTGCATCGGGTGCACCTCCCCACCACCTCGCTCCCGGATGGTGGCGGCCAGCTCCTCCAGGCGCGCGAGTGTTTTGGGGTGGAGTGGAAGTTGTCGGCGTTCCGTCCAGCTCGGATCCGTCGAGCGGCCTCCGGTCTGCGGTACCTTGAAACGCGAAGCGATATCCGCCGCCAGATTCAGAGCGCCGAAGTGTCCGCCCGTCGCAGTGACGGGGCCTCGACGTTCCCCACCCAGCGCCTTCGCGATCTTGTCCATGTTCAACCGCGGCTTCATGAATCACTCCTCGTTCAGATTTCGAATCGCGATGTATTCGTCGCCGATGACCAATCCAACCTCACCCTGGTTGGTCTCCCTTCCCATGCGACGGCAGAAGGAGGCCAGCTCGCCCAGCTTGGCTGCGTCTTCGATGTCTTCGGGCGTGGTGTAGCAATGCATGACGGTCGGGCATCCCGCGCTAACCGGGAGGTACCCCGCGCGTTCCCCCGGGGGAAGACGGTGCGTAGCTCTCAATCGACTTCATGAGTCGTTGCCAGGAAACCGCGTCCACGCCCGCCGTTTGCAGGAGGGTGCGACAATCTCGGGCCACCTCCAGCATCTCGCCGGCTGCGGCGCGGGCATGAGCTCCGAATACGTATTCAGCCGTGCTGGTGGAAAAGAACCGACGCCAGTACCGAACCGCAAAGGACCTTGGTAGCCAGGTGAACATCACCTTCAAAGAGAACGGCGTCACCGGGAGTCCGGTTGCGCGAACCGCAGCGAACCCTTCCGAGACAGCGGCTACGAGCAGCTCTAGTGTGGCATTGTCCAGCGAGAGACGGCGACAGTCTCCCCCGACCTGGTAGATCGCCCCACACACAGCCGTGACGAAGAACGCGTGCGCCTTCAGCCAGGCGTCCATGTGCCGCTCGACCCTCGTCGCGAGCTGCGCAGCGCGAAAGACATTGACCAGATCTTGCAGACGCGACGTTCTCCGGCCGTCCACTTCGCCGATCGTCGTCGGTTGCTGTGAGATCATCGCGTATCGAACGACGTATCCCTCCTTCGTGCCGCCCACTCCGGGGAATCCCAGGACAGTCCGGTCCTTCCCGATCGCCTCCACGAGCCGAGAGGTACCGAGCGGATTGTTGAGCATGAAGAGTATCGTTGGAGCGGTCGAGTTGGCTGCGAGCGACGCCATGCTCGCGTCAAGCTGGTCCCGTCGGACTGCGACCAAGATGAGATCGTACCGATCGCGTGGAGACAGACCTTCGGTCACCTCGACCCGACACTCTGAACGGCGTCGGTCGACGACGTTTTCCAGGATGAGGCCGTGACGTCGAATGTCGTCGAGACGAGGGCCGCGGGCGAGGACGGTGACCGAGTTGCCCGCCTGTCGCAACTTGCTCGCGTAGACGGTCCCGATGACGCCGGCGCCGAACACGAGGATGTTCACCGGGCCGATCGCGTGGAGACAGACCTTCGGTCACCTCGACCCGACACTCTGAACGGCGT
>CALAOV010000045.1 GCA_937889515.1 uncultured Myxococcales bacterium
GCCCGCCGCACCTCCACCCGCCCCGCCGACGCCACCCGTGCCGGTCAGGTTCCCGCCGGTGCCGCTACCACCCGCGCCGGTGCTGGCACCACCTGAGCCTCCTGCTCCACCCAGAGCCGTCGTGCCGCCTGCTGAGCCTCCTGCTCCACCCACAGCTGTCGTGCCACCCGCAGAGTGGCCGGCTGCCCCTCCTGTGCCTCTGGCACCGCCGTCAGGGCCACCGCCGCTGGATCCACCCAGCCCCTGCCCCGCGCTTCCGCCCGAGCCGGTGCGGCTCGGGCCCGAGCCGCAAGAGATGCCAACGCCGCTCGTCAGCAGCAGCGAAAGCCAGAGGCCCGCGGTGCAGCCCGGCCGCATCATGGCGTCCTCGCGCAGCGGATTCCGAACGAGGATGTCCGATCGGTCGCGTACAGGAGGTCGCCGCGGAAGAAAGACTGCAGGTACGGCGACGCGCTGCTGCGGTACGAGCCGCCGCGATTCACTCGGCCCGAGCCTCCGGCCAACGACGCGCAGTCGGTGCACGGGTTGCCGAACACCGCGTGATAATCCAGGTTCCACTCCGAAACCTCTCCCGACAGATCCAGCTGCCCCCAGCGGCTGGCGCCCATCGTGGCTGACCCGACCGGCGCCAGGTTGGCGAGGCCCGTGCAATCTGTGCCGTCGCCCCCATGCTCACAGCCGAAGATGGCGTACTGGCTGGCTGTCCCCGGGTCGCTCGATCCCCAGGGGTACTCGCGCTGCTCGCTGCCGGCGGCCGCCGCGTACTCGAACTCGGCCTCGCTCGGCAGAAAGCCGCCGTCCCAGATGCAGAAGGCGTACGCCTCGTACCAGTTCACGCAGTTGATCGGCAGGTCTTCCTGGCTGCCGGCCGCGCTGGTCCAGGTCGCGAAGCTCGGATCGCAGGCGAGGTTCTGGGCCGTCGGGGTGAGGTCGCTGTCGTCCGACGGGTTCCAACCCGGCTCGTAAACCGGGCTGCCGCCGCTGGCGTCGACCAGCCCCTGGCCGCCGTTCAGGTGCGTGTGCTTGCCCGATCCGGCCGCCGGCGTGTATCCGGCGCCTCCGTTCCAGGCTGCCACGAACTGGCGAAACCGTCCGACCGTCACCAAGTACTCGTCCAGACGGAATCCGCTGATGGTGGCCGGATCGTCCTCATCGGTCGGGCCGGTGCCGTCGTTGGTGAACGTGCGCGAATACGAGCCGCCCGGTACAGCCAGGCTGGCGCAGCAACTCTCTTTGTTCGGTCCGCAATCGGTCCGTCCGGCGCCGGCGGGCATACAACTCGGCGGCGTGCTGGACGCGTCAGGCTGGCCCGTCGACGCGTCGGGCTGGCCCGTCGACGCGTCGGGCTGGCCCGTCGACGAAGACCCGCACGACGCCGCGGCCACGGTCAAGAGGATCACACCCTGCTTGATCATCAGTAGGCGCTGAGCTCGGCAATGGCGGGAACGCCGCGCGCCGAATCGATGACAACGGCGACGGCATCGGCCGTGGTCTGATTGAGCTGCCAGAGCTGGCGCTGCCCGATGACGGTCCCCTTGATCTGGTTGCCCGATTGGTCCTTGGGCGCCTTGTTCCAGGCGCCGTTCTGCTTGATCTCGACGTGGTAGCCAGTCGAACGTTCGCCGAGCTCAATCGGCTCGCGGAGGCTGAGAACACTGAACGTGACCGGCGAGGGTGGATCGATCTCCAGTCTTCCCGTGGTGGTCCCCGCCGCCGCCGCCCAGTACGTGCAGACGCTGTCGTCGACGGCTTTGCTCCCGTCGAAGCCGGCGGCGCTCCAGGTCGAGTCGGCGGTCGCCGGCTGCCCCTTGAAGACGTCGGTCTGAAACTGCGACGTGGACCAGCTGCCGAACTGCTGCAACAGCGCGACGTCCTTCGTGTCGAACGCGCCGGTGTTGCTGGGGGGGACATTGAAGATCAGCGTCGTGTTCATGCCGACGCTCGTGAAGTAGATCGACTGCATGTTGCTGAGCGGCATCGGCGTGTCCTGCGGGTGCCAGAACCAGTGATCACCGTCGGTCAGGCGATCCGAGACGTTCGTTTCCCAGGCACACCACAGGTTCATCGCCGCCAGCGAGCCGTTCGCCAGCGCCGTGCAGTGCGACAGATCCAGGCTGGAAGTCGTCCGGGTGGCGACCCCGTTCTCGTTGCCGATCCACTGCAGAGTGGGGAACACCGGGGGGCTGTCGGCTGCCGCCATCTGTTCGACCTCCGGTCCCGCCCAGATCAGAATGTGCGGCTGCAGTTGCCGGGCCAAGTTGAAGACGTGCCCCCAATCGACCGTGGCGGGCGTTCCGTTCGAGCCAGGCGCGTTGAAGCCGTCGAATTCGATCTCGTAGACCGGGCCGTAGTTCGTCAGCAGCTCGGTCATCTGCTTTTCCAGGTAGTCCTGGTAACCGGTCTTCGAGCTGGGGAAGTGCTGGTCCCAGGGCGCCAGGTACATCGCCACACGCATGCCGCTTTGGTGCATGGCGTCCGTCCACATCTTGACCACGTCCCCCCCGCCGTTCATCCAGCCGGATTGGGCCACGGAGTATTGGTTGCAGCCGTTGGTCGAGGGCGACGGCCACAAGCAGAACCCGATGCTGTGCTTGGTGGTCAGCATGGCCTGACGGAAACCGGCCGCCTTCAGCGAGCTGACCCATGCGTTGACCGAATCCTGGGTCAGGTTGGTCGGGGCGAAGACCGTCGGCTTGTCGGCGGTGTTCCCCTGTTCGGTCCCATCGAACGTCGCCAGCGAGAAGTGGATGAACGCCGTCAGCTCGGTGTGCTGGTAGCTGGCTTGTTCCGGACTGGGGACCGGTGTGACGGCCGGCGGGCCTCCGGTGTTCGACTGGAGCAGGTTCGGGCAGGTGGTCACGAAGCTGCCGTCGGGCTGGATGCCGGGCTGTCCGGCCCCTCCGCCGCCGGCGCCACCCGTGCCCACGGTGCCGCCGCTTGCCCCGCCGCTGGCGCAGCTCCCCCCATGCCCACCGGCGCTCGCGCCGCCCGTCGCCGTGCTCCCACCCGCCCCTCCGCCGGTGCCCACGATGCCGCCAGTGCTGGTTCCCGTCCCACCGGTTCCCGTCCCACCGGCTCCCGTCCCACCGGTTCCCGTCCCACCGGTTCCCGTCCCGCCGGTTCCCGTCCCGCCCGTGCCTGTTCCGCCCGTGCCCACCCCGCCGGTGCCGCTGCTCGCTCCCGAGCCACCCGTATTGGCGTGGCCGCCCGTGGCGACCGTTCCACCGGTTCCCCCCGTCGAGGAATTCGTTTGTGACGACGTGCACCGCCACGAGAGAGCGGTGCACGCGAGCAACACCAGTCGAAACCGACGGCGATCCATGGCCATTGCACCCTAGGTGGACGGGTTTCGAAAACCGGCTCATGCCGGAGTGAAAAAATCAGCGTCGCAGGTCCGCGCCGACCGCCAGGGCGACCCAGAGACCACGGACGGAAATTGCTGTGACCCCGGCGGCCATCTCGTCGATCGAGGACAGCGACCAGCCGGCTTCTCCGCTGATCGCCAAAGCCACGCGTCCCAGCGTTCCCGATAGGGTGGCGCTCAGCACCGGGCCGCCCCACGGTCGGACGAACGTCGAGCTGCTGATCCGCGCTGGATCCGCGCTGCTGCCGGACTCGTGGACGAGGCCGATGCGCCCGCCCAGCCCGGCCGCGGCGCGCCAGCGGCGGCCACCAGCGGTCGGACCGAACGTGGCGGCGCTCGAGATCAGCAAGGCCGTCGTCTGACCGACGTTGTCCACGTCTTTCCGCGCGGCGGCGAATTCCACGTCGCCGCTGACGAGGCCGAAACTCATCGCGGTCGAACTGGCTTGCACCCGGCCACCGAATGCAAACGGGTGGTCTTGTGCCACGAACGTCCGCCCTACGGCAGCCACCCCGATGAGCACCTCGCGCTCGCCCGGCGTCGCCAATGCGGCAGAGGGTGGTGATGGAGCCACGGCCTCGACGGCGGGCGCGGCCGCCCCTGTCCGCCGGCGCAGGATGCGCTCGCGAACGGCCGCGCTACGCGCCGCGAGCAACTCCACGCCCAGTAGGGCCAGCGCGCGCGGCGCGGCGTCGCCGGGAAAATCGTCCAAGCGAAGAATCCGCTCGGTTGCCGCCCCGCCGGAGATCCCAGTCGCTTCGACCGCTGCGAAGTTGCCGGCGCATCGGATGATCAGGCGGTCAACGTCCTGCACCTCGCCGGTGGACGGCTCGAGCAGCAAGTCGCCGATCTCGATGCCCAGAACGCGGCGCACGGCGGCGGTCGGAACGGTGGGACACCCCTCGACCTCGAGCTCGACGTGTCCGCTGGACGGGGAAACCCTGTCCTGCGCAATTGCCGGCAACGCATTGGCGGCGATCAACGCCCACGCGATGGGCAACGGCCCCCTTCTGGCGTTCACTTGATTCCGCCGGCCGTCCTCACGGTCACCATGCGCCGCCCGTTCGGGTAGAGGTGCTGGTATTCCCGGGCGCGGGCGAGAGCGTCCGTGGCCAGACCGGCCTTGCTCAACGCCTCGACCTCGCGGGCCAGGGCATCCTCCGCGAAGGGCCCCGTCGGTGCCAGTCGTCGTACCCGCGCAAAAGTGGTGGCGGCTTCGGCGGGGCGCCCGAGCTCGATCAGCAGCAGCCGACCCAACGTGAACGCGGCCAGCGGCGCCCGCGGATCGTCTGGATGCTCGCGCAGCAGCTTCCGCAACAGCTCCGCGCCTTCGTCTGTGCGCCCCGACAGGCGCGCCCGATCGGCCGCCAACAGCAACTCGGCCGCCGCTGCGCCCCTGTCGTTGCGCGCGGTGGCCAACGACGCGACCTTGCCTCTGGGCGGACCCGACACGCGGACCGCCTTCGGAATCGCAGCCGGACCATCCGCGGTGGTGACCAGCGGCGGGTACCAGCCGCTGTGGCCGGCCGTCAGCGGCGCCGAACCGGCCCCCCAGTCGACGCGAACGGTGCCACGCTCGACGGCCACGCCGACGCGATCCGCGACCCGCTCGACGGTGAAAACGGTCCCCACCACGGTGACCGTCACGTCGCCGGCGCGCACGACGAAGGCGCGGTTCGGCTGGGGGGTGACCTGGAACCGCCCCCGTCCGCGCACCAGCGACAGTCTCACCCGATCCGAGCGCTCTTCGAGCAAGTCGATCTGCGTCTCCGGGTCGAGCGGGACGGCCGACGACCCATCCTGCAGGCGCAGGATCCGCTTGGTGTCGGCGGGCGGCACGCCCTGGGGCGCCGTGGCCAGCTCTGCCTCGGGTGCGTAGCGGGCGCGATGGACGACAAGTGCGCCGGTCAAAACCAGGGCAGCGGTCGCTCCGGCCGCCAACACCGCACGCAGCACGGTGGCGCGGCGCTCGCGGCGCCGACGCCCCCCCGCCACCAGACGTTCGACGTCCCGATCGGACAAACAGATCGGAAGAGCGTCGTGTAGGGAAAGAGTGTAGATCTCGGTGGT
>CALAOV010000046.1 GCA_937889515.1 uncultured Myxococcales bacterium
GCGCGAATCCGCCCGGGCCGAGCCGGCGCGCGCCGAGACGGTGGCGGCCACCGAGCCCGAGGACGCCGACGCCCTCATGAAGCAGGCGCGTGAGGCCTGGTTGCGCCAGCAGTGTGGCGCCGCGATGGATCTGTCCCGCAAGGCGTTGCGCGCGAAACCGGGCCTGACGGACGCGTATCAAATTCTCGCCGTCTGCTCCTGTTCGCTCAAGGACGCCGAGGCCGCGGGGCGCGCCTACGCGCGGCTCGACGACAAGAACCGCAGCCTGGTCCACGCGCTCTGCCAGAAGAACGGCATCGCGGTCGGCGAGTAGCGCGGGCGCTTCAGCGCTTGGCGGCCAGCGCTGCGTAGGTCTTTTCGGCCGGCGCGCTGGTCTCGACGGGGAGGTTCGATTCGGTCCAGCCGGCGCAGGCGACCCGGCCCATCCCGTCGTGCTCCCCGTGGAAGCCGCCGCGCATGTCGATCACGCTGGTGTAGCCGGCCGCTTCCAGCAGCCCCGCCGCCTGCAGCGATCGGCCGCCCGCTTTGCACCCGACCACGATCTTGGCGTCCTTCGCGAAGTTGGCGGTCACCACCCGCTGGAAATCGGGATTGGGCGCCATGCGGCCCTGGTCGAAATGGAGCAACGGCACGTTGGCCGCGCCGGCCGGGTGGCCCCCTTCGAATTCGGGGATCGACCGGACATCCAGGTAGCTCCACCCCTCCGCCAGCAGCGCTGCAGCCTCGGGCGGTGTCACGCGTTTGACCATGGCGTGGGTGTTACCACACTATGGAGGTTCGCCCATGAGCAAAGCCCCCCATCTGCGCGTCGTCGCGGCGGTCATCGGACGTACCGAGCGGTACCTCATCACGCAGCGCCGGCCCTCCGCCGTGCTGGCCGGGTTGTGGGAATTTCCCGGCGGGCGCGTCGAGGAAGGGGAGACCGACGCCGAGGCGCTGCGCCGCGAGGTGCGGGAGCGGGTCGGCGTCGAGGTCACGGTCGGCGTCTGCATCGGCCGGCGGACCCACGACTACGACGGCTATTCGGTCGACTTGGCGCTCTATCAGGCCGAGATCATCGGCGCCGCGGAGCCGACCGCCGTGCGCGTCGCCGACTGCCGCTGGGTCGCATCGAGCGAGTTCGAGAACTACCGCTTCCCCGCTGCCGATCAGGCCACCATGGATCTGCTGCTCGGCATCAAGCGCGCCTGAGCACCCTTCCCAGGCCCGCCGCTATGATGGTAGTTGTGCGGACGCGACATGGCCATCGTTCCGTTCAAACGCGTGCTCTGCGCGAACCGCGGCGAGATCGCGATCCGAGTTTTCCGCGCCAGCACGGAGCTCGGCTTCCGCACGGTGGCGATCTTCTCCGAGGAGGATCGGGTCCATCTGCACCGCTACAAGGCGGACGAGGCCTATCTGGTCGGCAAGGGGCTCGAGCCGGTGGCCGCTTACCTGGCCGAAGACGAGATCGTCGAGCTGGCCAAACGCCATGCGGTCGACGCGATCCATCCCGGCTACGGCCTCCTTTCCGAGCGGGCCTCCTTCGCGCGCAAATGCCGCGAGGCCGGGATCGTCTTCATCGGCCCGACGCCCGAGGTGATCGAGGCGCTCGGCGACAAGGTGGCCGCCCGCAAGATCGCGGCGGCGGCCGGGGTGCCCGTGGTGCCCGGGACGCCCGGCGCGATCAAGACGGTCGAGGAGGCGCGCGCCTTCGCCGGGGAGGTCGGATACCCGGTCATGATCAAGGCCTCGGCGGGCGGCGGCGGGCGCGGGATGCGCGTCGTGCGGTCCGGGGGCGATCTGCCCGAGATGATGGAGCGCGCCCGCTCCGAGGCGAAGAAGGCCTTCGGCGACGACGCGCTGTTTCTGGAGAAGCTGGTCCTGCGGCCCAAGCACATCGAGGTCCAGATCCTCGGCGATAGTCACGGGAACCTGGTCCATCTCTTCGAGCGCGACTGCTCGGTGCAGCGGCGGCACCAGAAGGTGGTCGAGTACGCGCCGGCCTGGTCGTTGCCGCAGGAGCTGCGCGCGCGCCTGGCCGAGGACGCCCTCAAGGTCGCGCGCCAGGTGAGCTACTCGAACGCCGGGACGGTCGAGTTTCTGGTGGGCGAGGACGGCGGCCATTACTTCATCGAGGTCAACCCGCGCATCCAGGTCGAGCACACCGTGACCGAGGCGATCACGGGCCGCGACCTGGTGCAGGCGCAGATCCGGATCGCCGAGGGCTATCGCCTGTCCGATCCGGAGATCGGCATCGGCAGCCAGGCGGAGATCGTCCAGCGCGGCGTCGCGATCCAGGTGCGCGTCACCGCCGAGGATCCCAAGAACGACTTTCTCCCCGACACCGGCAAGATCCAGGTCTACCGGCCGGCGGCGGGTCTCGGCATCCGCCTCGACGACGGGTCCGGCTACGTCGGCGCGCGGGTCTCGCCCTACTACGATTCGTTGCTGGCCAAGATCACCGCCAGCGGGCTCGAGTGGAACTACGCGCGGCGGAAGGTGGTTCGCTCGCTGCGCGAGTTCCGCATCCGGGGCGTCAAGACCAACCTGGCCTTTCTGGAGAACGTGCTGCTCCATCCGACGTTCGCGGCGGGCAAAGCGCACACCACCTTCATCGACGAGACGCCCGAGCTGACCCAGTATCCCTTGCGCCGCGATCGCGCGACGCGGATCCTGCGCTACATCGGCTCGACCATCGTCAACGGTCACCCGACGGTGCGGGGCAAACCCAAGCCGCCGATCTCGGTGCTGACCGCGGATCCGGCGCCGCCGACGGTGCCCAAGACCGCACCGTCGCCCGGCACCAAGCAGCTGCTCGACCGCGAGGGGCCGGCCGGGATCGTGAAGATGCTGCGCGCCGATGCGCGGGTGCACCTGACCGATACGACCTGGCGCGACGCCCACCAATCGCTGCTGGCGACGCGGGTGCGGACCTTCGACCTCGCCAAGGTTGCGCCCGCGACGGCGCGGCTCTGCCCGGGCCTCTTTTCGCTGGAGATGTGGGGCGGGGCCACCTTCGACGTCGCTTACCGGTTCCTCTCGGAAGATCCCTGGCTGCGCCTCGACGAGCTGCGGGCGCTGGTCCCCAACATCATGTTCCAGATGCTGGTCCGGGGCGCCAACGCCGTCGGCTACACCAACTATCCCGACGACGTCGTGGTGGCCTTCATCGAAGAAGCGGCCGCCGCCGGGATCGACGTGTTCCGGATCTTCGATGCGCTCAACGACGTCGACAACATGCAGGTGTCGATCGAGGCCGCGCAGAAGACCGGCCGCCTGGTCGAGACGGCGATCTGCTACACGGGGGACGTCTCCGATCCCCGGCGCACCAAGTACGGCCTCAAGTACTACGTCGACCTGGCCCAGGAGCTGGTGCGCCGCGGGACCCACCTGCTCTGCATCAAGGACATGGCGGGCCTGCTCAAGCCGCGGGCGGCGACCCTGCTGGTCAAGGCGCTCCGCGACGTCACCGACGTGCCGCTGCACCTGCACATGCACGACACCTCCGGCAACAGCGTCGCGTCGTACCTGGCGGCCATCGACGCCGGGGTGTCGGTGGTGGACGGCGCCGTGAGCAGCATGGCCGGGATGACCTCGCAGCCTTCGCTATCGTCGCTGGCCTTCGCGCTGGCGGGCGCACCGCGCGATCCGCGCCTGCCGGCGGAGGCCTTCGAGCAGCTCTCGGCCTACTGGGATCCGGTGCGTTCCTACTACGCGCCCTTCGAGTCGGGCCTGAAGGCGCCGGCGGCCGACGTCTACGAGAACGAGATTCCGGGCGGGCAATATTCGAACCTGCGCGCGCAGTCGGAGGCGCTGGGGCTCGGCGACGGCTGGGAGCTGGTCAAACGGACGTACGCCGACGTGAACCGCCTGTTCGGCGACATCCCCAAGGTGACGCCGTCGTCGAAAGTGGTCGGCGACATGGCGATCTGGATGGTCAAGCAGGGCCTCGACGCGCGCGCCGTGACCGAGCGTGCGCAGGACCTGACCTTCCCCGAGTCGGTGATCGACTACATGCGCGGATCGCTCGGTCACCCGCCGGGCGGGTTCCCCGAGCCCCTGCGCGGCAAGATTCTCAAGGGCGCCGCGGTCATCGAGGGCCGGCCCGGGGCCAGCCTTCCCCCATTCGACTGGGCCGGCGCCAAGCGCGAGATGGAGTCGCTGGCGGGGGTCGAGGTCGCCCGCCGGGACATTGTCTCCTATGCCCTTTACCCCAAGGTCATGCGTGGCTACATGGAACACCGGGCGCTGCACGGTGACACCTCGGTGCTGTCGACGCCGACCTTCTTCTTTGGCCTGCGGGTGGGCGAGGAGGCCTGGATCGACATCGAGCCGGGGAAGACCCTGATCGTGAAGCTGCTGTCGATCGGCGAGATCGAGGCGGACGGCGCGCGGACGCTCACCTTCGAGATGAACGGCCAGTCGCGCCAGATGCGGGTCGCCGACGACGCCGCCAAGGTGACCGGCCCCAAACGCCGGCGTGCCACCGAAAAGGCGGGCGAGGTCGGCGCGCCGATGCCGGGCCGGGTGATCGATCTAGTGACCAAGGTCGGCGAGCAGGTGAAGGCCGGTCAGAAGCTGCTGGTGACCGAAGCGATGAAGCTCGAGACGGTCATCAAGGCGCCGATCACCGGCATCGTGCGTGAGATCGTCGCCGGGGCCGGCGAGAGCGTCGAAGGCGGCGACCTCCTGGTCGTCATCGAGGAGGTCGCAGCCCCGGTATGAAGCCGGCGCCCGTCAGCCTGTCGTCGGCTCCACGCCCGGCTGGTTCCGGCGCGAGGTCGGTCCTGCGCCCGCTGTTTCGCTCGCAGCAAGCGGGCCTGGTGCTCATCATCCTGGGGCTGGTGGTGGCCCTGTCGCTCCTGGCCGGCTCGCACGTCGACGAGAGCAGCGGGCGGACGGTCAACAACTTCCTCAACTCGTACACGCTGATCCAGACCGCCACCGACGCCAGCTTCATCGCGATCATGGCGGTGGGCGCCACGGTGGTGATCATCTCGGGCGGGATCGATCTCTCGGTTGGGTCGGTCTACGCGCTGGCCGGCGTCGGGATGGGCCTGTTCTTGCGCACCGCGGGCCCGGCCGGTGGGGCGGGGGCCGTCTGGCTGGCGCTCGCCGTCTGCGTCGCCATCGGCGTCGGCGCGGGGGCGCTCAACGGCGTCATGGTGGTGGGTCTGCGGGTCCACCCCTTCATCATCACGCTCGGCAGCATGTGGATCCTGCGCGGCATCGCCTTCGTCTCCAGCAAGGCCGAGAGCATCCTTCTGCCCGAATCGTTGACCCGCTTCGCCAAATCGCCGCTTGGTCTCGGCGCGGCGCTCTATCCGGTGCCCATGCTGGGCATGCTGGTGGTGGCGGCCCTGGGTGCGCTCTATCTGCAGCGCACGGTGATGGGCCGGCACGTGTTCGCCGTGGGGGGCAACCCGGAGGCGAGCCGTTTCTCCGGGCTGCGTCTGGGACGCATCCAGATCGGCGTCTATGTTCTTTCGGGCCTGACCGCGGGCCTGGCGGCCTTCCTGGGGGCCAGCTTTTACGGGTCGGTCTCCTGTGGAGACGCGACCGGATATGAGCTATACGTCATCGCGTCCGCGGTCGTCGGCGGTGCTCGTCTGAGCGGCGGCCGCGGGAGCGCCATCAATGCCATGCTGGGGGCCGTCCTCATCGTCCTCATCCGGCAGTCCATCCGCACCCTGCACCTCGATCAAAACTACGAATGGATAATCATTGGATGTGCCATCGTCGTGGCCGTGGTCCTCGATCAAGCGAGCGCCCGCTTCGCGGCGCGCCGGCTGGCCGCGGGGGCATCCCAGCGTGTGGAGCGCGGGTAGCGTGAAGCCCCGCCTGGCGGTCTGCGCGGCGGCTCTGACCGGCCTGCTGGCGGCGGGTTGCCGGCAGCAGGCACCGTCGTCGTCGCCGTCGTCGTCGTCGTCCGCGCCGGGGGGAGACGCCAAGCAGGCGGGCGCCAAGGCGATCCGAATCGCCATGATCGCGAAGAGCTCGACCAACCCGATTTTTCTATCCGCGCGCCGGGGCGCCGAGACGGCCGCGCGCGATCTGTCGAGCAAGATCGGCGTTCCCATCGAGGTGATCTGGCTGACCCCCCCTCAGGAGGACGGCCAGATCCAGGCGCAGCGGATCGCCCAGGCGGTCAACGAGGGGGCCAACGCGATCCTCATCTCCTGTTCCGACGCCGGCAAGCTGACCGGCGCCATCGACGACGCCGTAGCGCGCGGCGTGGTCGTCATGACCTTCGACAGCGACGCGCCGAAATCGAAGCGCTTCTCGTACTACGGCGTGGATGACCATCAGATCGGCGAGGATGTGATGGCCGAGCTGGCCAAGCAGGTGGGGGGCCGCGGCAAGGTAGCGATCCTGGCCGGCAATCAGAACGCCCCCAATCTCCGTCGGCGCGTCGAGGGGATCAAGGCCGAGGCGGCCAAGTCCCGCGGCATCCAGATCGTCGGCACTTTCTATCACGCCGAGACGCCGCAGGACGCGGCAGCCGAGGTGATCCGGGTCAACAACGCCTACCCGGACATCAAGGGTTGGGCGATGGCCGGCGGGTGGGCCCTCTTCACCAAGACGCTCCTCACCGATCTCGATCCCAAGAAGATCAAGATCGTCTCGGTCGACGCACTTCCGCCCGAGCTCCCCTACGTCGAAAAGGGGCTGGCGCCGGTGCTGCTGGCACAGTCCTCCTACCTCTGGGGGAACGTGGGCGTCACCAAGATCATCGACAAGCTCTATTACAAGAAGGACGTGCCCGAGATCGTCGCGATGGATCCGGTCCGCGTCACGATCGATACGCTCGGCTCGTGGGCGCGCCAGCTCCGTCTGTGGGGCTTCCCCGACGTCCCCGAGGAATATCTGAAGCTGAAGTAGCGGCTGGGGTCATCCGTGGATCCGGCGCCGCCGCTCATCAGCTTCGACCGGGTCAGCAAACGCTTCCCGGGGGTGCGGGCGCTCGACGAGGTCAGCTTCGACGTCGCGAGCGGCTCGTGCCATGCGCTCTGCGGCGAGAACGGCGCCGGCAAGAGCACGCTCGGCAAGCTGCTGGCCGGCATCGACCACCCCGATGGGGGCCAGATCCGGATCGACGGCCGGCCGGTCCATTTCAACGATCCGCGCGACGCGCTCCGGGCCGGCGTCGGCATGGTCCATCAAGAGCTCAGCTTCTGCGAGAACCTCTCGGTCGCCGAGAACCTCTGCCTGGGCGATCTGCCGCGGCGGGGCATCTTCATCTCGCGACCCGAGATGGAGCGGCGGGCGCGCGACCTGCTGGGCGCCATCGAGGCCACCATCGACGTTCGCCGGTTGGTTGGTGAGCTCACCGTCGCTGAGCAGCAGGTCGTCCAGATCGCGGCCGCCGTCGGCAGCGGTGCCCGGGTCATCATCTTCGACGAGCCGACCAGCAGCCTGTCCCAGCACGAGGCCGATCACCTCTACGCGCTGATCGGGCGTCTGCAGGCGCGGGGCACCACCTGCGTCTACGTCTCGCACCGCATGCCGGAGATCTTCCGTCTCTGCGACACGATCACGGTCCTGCGCGACGGCAAGCATGTCGCCACCCGAGCGGCCAGTGCTCTCGACGAGGCGGCGTTGGTGCAGCTCATGATCGGCCGCGAGCTGGATGAATATCTGGGCGGCCAGGCCGACCGTGAGCCGGGGGAGCCGTTGTTGCGCGTCGAGAAGCTGTCGAGCCCCGGGCATTTTGAACAGGTGACCTTCGAGGTCCGTGCCGGAGAGATCGTCGGGTTGGCTGGCCTGGTCGGCGCCGGGCGCTCGGAAATCGCCACCGCCGTCTTCGGCCTGGACCCCGAGGCGCAGGGGCGGATCGAGGTCGCGGGAGAGGCGCTTTTCGGCGGCTCGCCGGTGGCGGCCATGCGGGCGGGCCTGGGCCTCGTTCCGGAGGACCGCAAGCGGCAGGGCCTGGTCGCGGGCCTGAGCGCGCTACAGAATTTGACCCTCCCCACGCTCGAGCAGCTCTCGCGGTTGGGCTGGATCCGCTCCGGCGCCGAGCGAGCGCGGGCCCGGGAGGTCTTCGCCCGGCTGAGGTTGCAGCCGCCCGATCTCGACGCCCCCGTCGGCGGGCTCTCGGGCGGGAACCAGCAGAAGATCGTCCTCGCCAAATGGCTGGCCGCGCGCTGCCGCGTCCTGATGCTCGACGAACCGACCCGGGGCGTCGATGTCGGCGCCAAGGCTGAGATTCACGCGCTCATCCGCGATCTCGCGGCGGAGGGCGCCGGAATTCTCCTCATCTCCAGCGAGCTGCCTGAGCTGCTGGCCCTGTCGACCCGAATGCTCGTGTTACGGCAAGGGCGTCTGGTCGGCGAGCTGGCCAGGGGCGCCGATCAGGAGGCCCTGATGAGGCTCATGGCCGGCGTGGATGGATCGGTCTCGCGGGCCGGCGCCTAGCGCCGATCACCGCGATTTTAACGGCATTTTGCAGGACTCACTTCGTCAATGTTTCCAACTGATTTCGTGCCAGTTTCCCCCCCGCAAAATCTAGGACGACACGTACTGAAAGTCTTTACATGTCTCTGCCGCGCGGCTACGGTCCGCGAAGAGTCAGAGAAAAAAACGTAAGAAACCAACCGGAGGGGAAAACTGATGCGACTTCGTGCCTGCCTGCTCGCGATAGCTGTTGTTCTGCCAATTCGCGCCTTCGCGCAGACGCCGCCAGATCGGAAGAGCACACGTCTGAACTCCAGTCACTGACCAATCTC
>CALAOV010000047.1 GCA_937889515.1 uncultured Myxococcales bacterium
GAGATTGGTCAGTGACTGGAGTTCAGACGTGTGCTCTTCCGATCTGGCGACCTCGGCGACCTCGTTCAGCTCGAACACCAGCGGCACCACGGCGCGGGTGGTTCAGGTCTCCGGCTCGATCAGCGGCAGCTTCAACATCGGCTCGAACAAGACCATCATCGGCCTGTCTGGTGCCAAGATCACCGGCAACATCACGCTCAACGGATCGTCGAACGTCATCATTCAGAACCTGACCGTGGTCGGCCTCAACTGCTCCGACGTGGCGTCGAACGGCGACTGCCAGGACGGTGCCGATGCCATCACGATCGAGCACAGCGCGCACCATATCTGGATCGATCACCTGGACATCTCCGACGGGTCCGACGGCAACCTGGACATCACCGACCTGAGCGACTGCGTGACGGTCTCCTGGACCAAGCTCCACTATTCGGCGAGCCGGGTCTCCGGCTATACCGGCGAGGTACACCACTTCTCGGATCTGATCGGCGCCTCGGACAGCGACACCGGCGACGCCGGCCACCTGCGCGTCACCTGGCACCACGACTGGTGGGCCACCAACGTCGTCGAGCGCATGCCGCGCGTCCGCTTCGGCGACGTCCACATCTTCAACAGCCTCTACACCGCCACCGGCGACGACCACTGCGTCGAGGTCGGCGACAGCGCGAACATCCTGATGGAGAACAACGCCTTCGTCGGCGTCAAGGATCCCATCGACAGCACCGACTACTCGAACTCGGCCAGCATCGTGGTGTCGAAGGGCAACCTGTACTCGGGCACCAGCGGCCAGACGGGCAACAAGGGTACCGCCGTCTTCACGCCGGGCTACACCTATACCCTCGACGCCGCCAGCGCGGTCCAGAGCGAAGTCCAGAGCGGCGCCGGCCCGAAGTAGCGGCCGTCGATGCGCGCGCCCTGGCTCGCCTAGTCGAGCCAGTCGGTCCGGATGTCCGGGCCGAGCTCTTCGACGATCTCGGTGCGAAAGCGGCGCTTGAGCTGATCGGCGATTTGCCCCATGCGCTGCTTCGAGACACCGAAGCGGCTGCCGAGCTCACCCAGCGGCACGGGCTCCTCGGTGGCCAGGTGCTCCTGCCAGACGGCGCGCTCGCGCGCGTCTTTGAGGCCTTCGCGGAACCCGCCGATGAATCGTTGCAGGGCGTCCGTCAGCTCGGCGCGGGAGGCTTCGGACTCGGGCGAGCTGCCGCCCGAGGCGAGCCGCTCGGCCAGCGGGTAGACGCCCTCGCCGCCGCCGTCGCCCGGGCTCGGATCGATCGACACCTCCCGCGAATCGAGGTGTTGTCGGACCTCGTCCAGATCCTTCTCGGTGACGTCGAGCTTGGCGGCCAGCAGCTTGGGCGTCGGCTCGAAGCCCGCCGCCAGCAGCTTCTGCCGCTCCTTTTCGAGCCGAAAGAACAGCTTACGCCCGGCGCGGGTATTGCCCACGTGGATGAGGCGCGAGTTGGTGAGCAAGAACTTGAGGACGTAAGCCCGGATCCAGTAGGCGGCGTAGGTACCGAACTTGGGTCCCAGCGTGGGCTCCCAGCGCTTGACCGCCTCCATGAGCCCCACGCTCCCCTCCTGAAAAAGGTCGAGGATGTTGGCCCAGGCGCGGCGGTATTGATACGCGATCGCGATGACCAGTCGGAGGTTGTGCACCACCAGCGTGCGCGCCGCGTTCATGTCGCCGCGCAGCCGGACCGCGCTGCCGAGCGCGCGCTCCTCCTCGTCGGAGAGGCGCCGGTACCGCCGCGCTTCGGCCAAGAATCGCTGGAGCGGATCGCGCAGCGGCGTCAGCGCACCCGCCTTCGCGGGCGGCATCACCTCGTCGGCGTCGAGGTCGACCTGCGCCCCCTCCGACCCGAGGTCGCCGGATTCCGCCAGCGCGCCGTCGTCGTCCGTCAGGTCCTGGTCGCTCTCGCTTGGCATCGGTCGTCGGCTACTATGATGGTGCTTCCAGAGGCGATTTGGGTCTAGCATCGAAAGCTCGGTCGCGCCTCCTGGGGGCGGTGCTGGCCCTGGCCGCCGTCGGATGCCGCCATCCGGAGGCCGCGCCGCCGGTGGCACCGCCGGTCGGGCCCCCGGCGCCGCCCTTGCCGCCCGCGCGCGGCAAGGCGATCGGCCTTCTTTATTCCTCGAACCTGCTCGGGGCTTTCGCGCCCTGCGCCTGCACCCTTCCCCTCGGCGGGATCGCCCGGCGCGCGACCGCGATCGCCCGTGCGCGCGCCGAGGCGGATGCGGTGCTGATCGTCGACGCCGGCGATCTCTTCGAGCCGTCGGGCGACACCGAGACCGACGCCAGCGACCGCGAGCGGCGCGCGCGCCTGGTCGCCACCGCCACGGCGCGCGGGGGCCTCACCGCGTTCACGCCGGGGGAGCGAGACCTCGCCCTCGGGTTGCCGCTCCTGCGTCGGCTGGCCGCGGCGGCCAATCTTCCGGTCGTCGCCACCAACCTGTACGGACCGACCGGGGAGCGGCTGTTCGACGCCGATCGACTCGTCGACGCCGCCGGGGTGAAAATCGGCATCTTCGGGGTGAGCGCGCCGCCCACCCCCGCCGACGCCGACCGGTGGCGCGCGGCCGGAATCGTGGTGCGGGAACCCGCCGACGCCGCCCGGGAAGCGGTGCGATCGCTGCGTGCCCGCGGTGCGACCGTGGTCGTGGCGCTGGTGCACCTGGGCGGCCCCGCGGAGAGCCGCCGGCTGGTCGCGGCCGTCGAGGGTATCGATTGGGCCGTGCTGGGACACAGCGGCCTCAACCTGGAGGTGCCGGAAAAGGTCGGCGCCGCCCGGATGCTGGAGGCGATGTCCGAGGGGAAGAATCTCGGGCGGCTGGATCTCCACATCGTGGGGGGGAGCCTGGCGTTTGCCGATCGCGGCGAGCGCGCCGAGATCGCCGGCATCCTGGCCGATCACCGGCGCCAGCTCACCGAATACGACCGGCCGGTGGGCGACACCGACCCGGCCTCGCTGGTCGAGTACCGGGAAACGCGGCGGCGTCAGCTCGGACAGGCCATCGACCGGGAGACCGCGCTGCTGGCCCGGCTGCCGGAGGCCATCCCGGGAAGCTGGTTCGAAAACCGCATCGTGGCGCTCGCCCCCGGGATCCCGGACGAGCCCGGCGTCGCCAAGCTGGTCCAGGGTTATGAGCGTGGGACGACCCGACCCAGCGGCCACCCGCATCGGGGGGCCGGCCACAACGGACTGGCCGGCGGGGCCGGCGGTCATCTATAGTCCCGCTCGATGAGGGGGAACGGGCTCTTCGGTCGGCGTGGCCGGCTGACGCTGACGGCGGCGCTGGCGCTTTCCGGGGTGGCGCCGGGGGGTGCGCGGGCGGACGAGGCGCCCGGCGCGACCGTCGCTCCCGGCCCGGCCGGCGACAGCTACGAGTCGCTGGCGCACGGCGCGGTGAGGACCCAGGACGTCGCGACCCTGCTGTCGCCCTTCGTCGACTCCTGCGGCGGCGACCTGCGCGAGATCGAGCGCGCGCGCTGCCGCGCCACCACCGCCTACCTGCACCGGGAGCTGCCGCGAAAGACCTTCGCCACCCAATCGGACGATCCGGCCACCATCGAGGTCTCCAGCTACGACGCCGCGGTCAAGGGCTACCACGTCTCGCTGGCCGGCTGCATCGCCTGCACCGAGCCGCTCCCGATCGGCGATCGCGGGGAGCCCCGCTACGTGACCCTCAAGACGCCCGACAAGAGCGCCGCCTCGCTGGCCGCGGGCGTCCCCCTCTCGAAGAGCACCTTCGCCTTCGACGACTTCGCGGCCGCCAAGCGCTGGGTCGAAACCGAGCGACCCTTCTTGCGCGCAGAGTTTCTCTACCAACCGCAGGCCGAAGGTGCGGCGTTCACGATCGGAATGGCGCCGGGGATCGCGCTCAAGCTGATCGCCGCGCGCATCTACAACCGATGCACCGGCGAGATCCTGGTCTCGAAGCCACCTTCGACGGGCTTCGCAGATCGCCCGGCGCCGGGGCACCAGGACCCCGCCTGCGCCCGCGCCGGCAAGAGCCCCGAGCCGGATCCGAGCAGCACCGCCGCGGCGGATGCGCGCCCCGATCAGCTCTCCAAAGCGGCCATCGGCGATGTGATGACCAAGATCAGCCCGCGCCTCTTCGACTGCTATGGGAAATTCCACGTCCCCGGCGCGCTGGTCCTGAGCTACGTCGTGGGCGGAAACGGCACCGTGCAGTCCGTCCAGGTCGGTAGCACCTTCGCGGGGACACCCACCGGTACCTGCTCGCTGGAGGTGGCCAAAGAGGCCCACTTCCCGACGTTCAAGCGCGAGCGCCAGGAATTCAAGTACCTGTTCTACCTGCGCCGCCCGTAGCGCCCGCGCCGGCGCCAGCGTCCACTTGGCCCCGTCCCCGCAGGAGGCCGGCGATCAGGAAGGCCAGGCAGAGCAGCCCGAAGAGATCGCCGACGTGGCGGTACAGGCCGCCGCCGGGCAGCATGGCCAAGTCGACCAGCAGGGTCTTGGGCGGCGCCGGGGGGATATCGTCGGGATCGACCGATTCGGTTTGTGCGAGCACCCGTCCGGCCGCATCGATGTGCGCGCTGACGCCGGTGTTGACGGCCCGGACCATCTCCAGGCGGTTCTCGACGGCGCGGAACACCGCCAGCGCCAGGTGCTGGTAGGGCTCGGCGGTGCGACCGAACCAGGCGTCGTTGGTGATATTGACGAACGCGTTCGGCGAGAGCCGGGCCACCCGGCGCGCGAACCCCGGCAGGATGTCTTCGTAGCAGATGAGCGGTCCCAGCTTGAAGTCACCCACGGCCGTGTGGAGCGGAAACGACGCCGGCTCCGAGCCCCGGCTGAAGTTGGATGCCTCGGGGAAAATTTTCGTGAACCAGGGGATGCGGTCGTAAAACGGGATGTATTCGCCAAACATCATGAGGAAGACCTTGTCGTAGCTGCCGGTGGCGTTGCCGGCGGCGTCCATCATGAGCGCCGTGTTGTAGGGGTAGCGATCCGGGCCCCTGCGGTTCCGTCCGGCGGCCAGGGTCACGGAGCCGAATAGCAGCGGCGTCTCGAAACCGCGCCGCACCCGCCGGTCGTCGGTGATGGGAAAGTCGCGCGCGAAGTCTCGCGGCAGCGCGTACGGGTACGACGACTCGGGCCAGACCATCAGCGCCGCGCCGGCCCGCGCCAGATCCGCCGAAGCGCGCTGGTGCATGTCGAGGAGCTGCGCGAACGCCTGCGGGTCCCACTTCTCGATGACGCCGACGTTGGCCTGGACGAGGCCGGTCTTCACCTTGGGGGCCGCCGCACGCCGCGCGTCGACCTGGTGGAGACGGACGGCACCGTAGCCGAGATCGCAGACGATCAGCGCGCCGGCGACGGCGACACCCCGCCAGGCTGCCCGGGTCCGCGGCCGGGGTGCGCGGACGACGTCGGCGAGCGCGCCACCCGTGAGCATCAGGAGCGCCGTGACGCCGAGCGGCCCCGTGAGGTCGGCAATCTGGATGACCGGCGGCACGAAGGCCTGCGAGATGGCCAGGTAGTAGGGGAAGATCTGCGGCATCAGGAGCTCGATCGCGACCATCACCAGCGGCGCCAGCAGGGCCAGCGGCCACCCGGTCCGCTCAAAGGCCCGGCGCACGCCCCAGGAGAAGAACGCGAAGGAGAGCCCCTGATAGGCGATGAGCAGTGCCATGATCGGCAGCGACTCGATCGGCGCCATGTGCCCGAACCGTTCGAGCAGGCCATCCATCCAGTAGAAGGCCGCGGCGTGCGCGACGCCGCCGGTGAGCCAGCCATAGAAAAAGGCGCGCCGAGGCGTCGAAGCGTCGAGCGCGACCAGCAGCTCCGGCACCACCGCGATCCACATGAGCGGCCACAGGCCGAAGGTCGGCACCGACGAGAAGAGCAGCACCGCCGCCAGCAGCGAGAGCCCGAACCGGAGGCCGACGACGCGCATTGTCGTGCCCCTCATACCGCAGGCCGGGGCGCGCCGCGAGCCGGGCGTTCGTCCTTGACCAACTTGACCAACTCGAGCCTCGGCTGCTATTCTCGGACGGTGACGAAGTCGGTCAATCTCTACGTAGCAAAGACCCACCTGTCGGATCTCGTCGAGCGAGCGGCCGCGGGGGAAGAGATCATCATCGCCAAGGGCGGCAAGCCCAAAGCGCGGCTGATCGGACTGGCGGCGCACAAGAAGCTGCGCCGTCCCGGCGTGTGGAGCGCGAAGGGCAAGCTCAAAGCCAAGCTCTGGATCTCGTCCGACTTCGACGGGCCCTTGCCCGTCGATCTGCTGGCCCAATTCACGGGCTCCGGGAAATAGAGGGGAGCAGGTGCGGCTGCTCCTCGACACCCACGTGTTTCTCTGGTGGTGCGAGAACAGCCGCCAGCTACAAAAGCCGGCTCGCCTGGCGATTCAGGAAGCCGAAGACGTGTTCGTGAGCGCCGCGTCCGCCTGGGAGGTGGCGCTCAAGGTCGCGCTGCGGAAGCTTCGCATCCCTGGGCCGTTTGCGGCGGCGGTATCGGCCAGCTCCTTCGACGAACTGCCGATCACCTTCGCGCACGCAGCCGCGGTTTCGTCCTTGCCCCTGCATCACACCGACCCGTTCGATCGCATGCTGTTGGCCCAGGCCCGCACGGAGTCCCTGACGCTCGTCACGCACGATCGGCAACTCGAGGCTTACGCGGTCCCCGTTCTTTGGACCTAGCGGGCGGGTCAGGATGGCGGTCAAGATGAAACTCGGACGACTCCCCTTCATGGTCTCACGGCATGGCGTCCGACGGGGGAACGTCTACGCCACCGTCCGACGGGCATGCGGGAGAGGGTGTACCGACCCCCCCACCGCAATCCGGGGGTGTAAATCCGCTGGCCGGACCAATGTCGCAACTTGGGAGAAGGGTGTGGGCCCACGCCGTCTCGGCCACCAGCATCCCCGTCGTGCGATCGTAATAGTACTGGAACGATCCGCCCTCTCCTCCACCCAGAAGAACATGGTAGTTGCCGCAGTCCATGACGCCAGTTGAATTGTCGTTGGCGGGATTCTGGTTCGGGGGCGTGCACAGATTCGCCGCGAGGACGGCGTCCCAGGTGGGAAAACGACAGCCTCCGTCGGCGCAGGCCTTCTGGACCGACTCGGTACAGCTCAAGTAGGTGCAGACCGACGCGTCCGACTCCCCACAAACGGCAGGGGTGTCGAGGTTCTTGCGCGCGCAGCCGAACGGCGCGGCACCGAGCAGAAGGAACGCGAAGATGGTTCGCTGTTTCATGCGACCCCCTGAGGCGCGATCGGTGTCGACGCTACCCCATTCGGCGATTCTTACCAGCCGATCGCGCTAGGGGAATGGCGCGGCGACCGGAGCGGAGGACGAACGTCCGGGCCCAGACCGGCGCGTCCGGCAGGGCGTGAACGCGCGCGCGAAAAGCGGCGAAGCGGGCCGGATTCATGGCTGGTCCGATGAATGAAATCGAGCGAAGGATTTGATCCAGGGACGCGTGATCGATCGGCGTCTCGTCGTGAAATCGCCGCTCCGTGGTCAGGGGAACCTCGGACAGGACCGACAGGTGAACGATCGACTGGGTGAGCGCGCGTGGCCGGCGCGGCGCCGCCTCCTCCATCAAACGGACCACACCGCGCATGAAGGGCGTCGCCCCGAACCCGCAGGTCACCAGCGCCAGCGCGCCCCGCGGCGCGAGCACCCGCGCGATCTCGTGCGCGGTGAGCTCCGTGTCCAGGAAGTGAAGCGCGTCGGACACCACCACGAGGTCCAGAGAGGCGGGCGGCAGCGGCAGCGCTTCGGCGGCGGCGTGAAGGGCGCGGAGCGGGATACCCTTTTCGACGGCAGCCGCGCGTAGGAGATCCAGCATGGCCTGGGCCGGCTCGATCGCGACCACGTCGAAGCCCCGCTCCGCCAGCGGCAGCGCCAGGTGACCGACCCCCGCGCCGAGATCGCCGATGCGTCCGCCGACCGGGCCCGCCAGCTCGGCCAGCGCCTCGATGAGCGCGGCCGGGTACGGGGGCCGGGCGGCGTAGAACTCCGCCATCCGGTTGAAAACCCATCTCGACGGTTCATCGAGACCGACCTTGCGACGGCCGAGGCTCATCGTTCGCGCCTCACTTCATGTCGTAGCGAAGCAGGCGGACTTCCAGGGGGCCGTTCCAGAGGCGGTGGAAGACGGTGGGCTTGCGCCGGATCGCGCGCTCGAGCGCCGGGTTGCCGCACAGGATGATGACCCGCCAGCCGGAGAGCCGCTCGAACGCGCGCCCCATCGAGGTGTACAGGGCGTCGAGCTCCACCGGTTTCAACCGCTCTCCGTAGGGTGGATTGGTGGCGAGCGTCGCGACCGGCCAGCGATGCTCGAGCGCCGCGACGTCGGCGCGCTCGAAGGTGATGGCGTCATCGACGCCCGCCGCGGCGGCGTTCTTGCGCGCGGCCGCCAGCGCGGCGGCATCGATGTCGGCGCAAACCACCGGCGGCAGCGGCCGATGTTCGGCCTCGTGAAATGCCTGGTCGGCCTCGGCGCGCAGGCGTTTCCAGGCGGCGCGGGTCTCGGGCGAAAGGCTGGGCCAGCGTTCGAACCCGAACCGGCGGCGCAATCCGGGCGCGATCCCGCGCGCAGCCAGCACGTGCTCGATCGCCAGCGTCCCGGAGCCCGCCATGGGGTCGATGAATGGCGCGTCGCCCTGCGCACCTCCGAGCAGGAGCACCGCCGCCGCCAGCGTCTCCTTGAGCGGCGCATCGACCATCGCGACGCGGTAGCCGCGCTGGTGCAGCGACTCGCCCGCCAGATCGAGGAAGATCCCCGCCTGGCCCTTGGCCAGGTGCAGGACGATCGAGACGTCGGGCGATTTCGGATCGACGTCGGGCCGCGCGCCGAACGCGTTGCGGAGCGCGTCGACCACCGCGTCCTTCACCTTGAGCGCCACGTAGCCCGAATGCGTGAGCGCGGGCGTGTCGCGGATGTTCGCGTCGACCGCGAACGAGCTGGTGGCGGTCAGCCAGTCGCGCCAGGGGATCGCGCGCGTCCCCGCGTAAAGGCTCTGCTGATCGGGCGCCTCGAAGGTGCCGAGCTGGACCAGGACGCGCACCGCGACGCGCGCGTGCAGGCAGACGCGCATCCCCATGTCTAGCGGGCCTTCGAACCAGACGCCGCCCCGGTCGCCCTTGGCGCCCGCGATGCGCATGTCGGCCAGCTCGCGGCGCAGAGCGCCTTCCATTCCACGGGCGCAGGTGACGAAGAATCGGAACACGGCGCGCGCACTCTACAGCGCGGACCCGGGCACGGCGAGCGCCAGCATGGGAAGAACGTTCGAGAGGCGCCACAGATGGAGATCATCCCAGGCGGCCCAGCGGTGCTAGGCTTGGTGCGAAACAAATGCGGCGTCGACCCGATGATGTCGGTCGAGGAGAGCCGCGGATGGGAAGAGTCATGCATTCGATCAAGCTTCGGAATTCGAATGACGTGGCCCGGGCGGCCGAAGGCGGCCTACCACCGACGGCGATCCGGACGGCGGAGATCGACGCCCTCGTCGACACCGGCGCCACCATGCTGGTCCTGCCAGCCGACGTCGTGGCCGCCCTGGGTGTCCCCATCCAGGGCATACGGAAGGTTCGCTACGCGAGCGGCGAGATCGCGGAGCGCCCCTGGGTCGGCAACATCGAGATCGAGATCCTGGGACGCAAGACCGTTTGCACCGCGGTGGTCGAGAAGGCCGGAACGACCGCGCTCATCGGCCAGATCCCGCTCGAGGAGCTGGACTTCCTGGTCGATCCCAAGTCACGCGAGCTGCGGGTCAACCCCGCCTCGCCCGACGTCCCCCTGATCGACGTGCTCGCGGCCGCCTGAGGCGGCGGAGGCGCGTCAGTGCGGCGCCAGGCGTGCCGCCGCGTCGACGCGGGCGGCGGCCCACTGGCGGCGGATCAGCAAGGCGACGTAGGCGCCGTCGAGCTCGCCCTTCCAGGCGTTGAGCTCGCGGTCGGCTTCCGCCAGATCGCGCTCGGCGGCGGGGCGATCGACGTCGCCGGCGGGGGTCGCCTGATCGACCAGGACCAGCACCCGATCGCGCGGGTGCGGGTCGCCGGCGGCCGGCAGCGGCGCGACCTGCAAGAAGCCCTGCCCCACCGCGACCACGCCGGCGTGGTCCGCGGTGCGGTAGGTGAGCACGCCCGGCTTGAGCGCCGACATGAGCGGCACGTGGCCGGGCAGGATGCCCATCTCGCCGATCTCGCCGGGCGCCGTGATCTCCTCGACCTCGGTGTCGACCAGCGCGCCGCGCGGCGTGGTGAGCGAGAACTTCAACTGCCAGATTCCTTCTTGAGCTGTTCGTGGCGGGCCCGCACGTCGTCGAGGCCACCCTGCATGTAGAACGCCTGCTCCGGGATCTCGTCGCACTTGCCGTCGACGATCTCCTTGAAGCTGCGCACGGTGTCCTTGATCTCGACGTACTTGCCCGGCGTGCCGGTGAACGTCTCGGCCACGAAGAACGGCTGCGACAAGAACTTCTGGATTTTCCGCGCCCGTGACACCGTCAGCTTGTCATCCTCCGACAGCTCGTCCATCCCCAGAATGGCGATGATGTCGACCAGCTCCTTGTACTTCTGCAGGATCTTCTGGACCGAGCGCGCCACCTGATAGTGCTCGGCGCCGACGATGTCGGCCGACAGCATGGTCGAGGTCGAATCGAGCGGATCGACCGCCGGGTAGATTCCCAGCTCCGAGATCGCGCGAGACAACACGGTCGTCGCGTCGAGGTGGGCGAAGGCCGTCGCGGGCGCCGGATCGGTCAGATCGTCGGCCGGGACGTAGATCGCCTGCACCGAGGTGATCGATCCCTTGCTGGTCGAAGTGATCCGCTCCTGCAGCTCGCCCATGTCCGTGGCCAACGTCGGCTGGTAGCCGACGGCCGACGGGATGCGGCCGAGGAGCGCCGAGACCTCCGAGCCGGCCTGGGTGAAGCGGAAGATGTTGTCGATGAAGAGCAGCACGTCCTGCCCCTCCTCGTCGCGGAAGAACTCGGCCACCGTGAGCGCCGAGAGGGCGACCCGCGCCCGGGCACCCGGCGGCTCGTTCATCTGCCCGTAGACGAGCGCGGTCTTCGAGAGCACCGACGAGCCGTCGGAGAGCTTCGACTCGGCCATCTCGTTGTAGAGATCGCGTCCCTCGCGGGTGCGCTCGCCGACGCCGCCGAAGACCGAGAAGCCACCGTGCTTCTTGGCCACGTTGTTGATGAGCTCGAGCATCGTGACCGTCTTGCCGACGCCCGCGCCGCCGAACAGACCGACCTTGCCGCCGCGGCGGTAGGGCGCCAGCAGATCGATGACCTTGATGCCGGTCTCGAACATCTCGACCCGCACCGACTGGTCGACGAACAGCGGCGCTGGCCGGTGGATCGGCAGCTTCTTGGCGGTGGTGATCGCCCCGCGCTCGTCGACCGGCTCGCCGATGACGTTCATGATGCGCCCCAGGACCTCGCGTCCGACCGGAACCTGGATCGGCTCGCCGGTGTTCTCGACCGGCATCCCGCGCACCAGGCCGTCGGTGGTGTCCATCGCGATGCAGCGGACGTTGCGCTCGCCCAGGTGCTGCGCCACCTCGACGGTCAGGTTTCCGGCCAGGCCGCTGATCGACGGGTTCGAGATGCGAAGCGCCGTGTTGATCTCGGGCAGATCGCCGCCCGCGAACTCCACGTCGACGACCGGCCCGATGACCTGGACCACCCTGCCCTGTGCGCTGATTGCCACTGCTGCGTGCGTGCTCATGACTGTCCTCTATCCTTTCAGAGCCTCGGCCCCGCTCACGATCTCCATCAGCTCCTTGGTGATGGCAGCCTGGCGGGCCCGGTTGTATTGCAAGGTCAGGCTCGCGATCATCTCGCGGGCGTTGTTGGTCGCGCTGTCCATCGCGGTCATGCGTGCGCCCAGCTCGGACGCGATCGATTCGAGGAGGCCGCGGTAGATCTGCGATTCGACATAGAGCGGCAAGAGCGCGTCGAGCAGCTTTTGCTTGCTCGGCTCGTACAGGAAGTCGAGGACGCCCCCGGCGGCCCGGGTCGCCCCCGGCAGCTCGGCGCCGCTGACCGGCAGCAGCGGCTCGACCACCACCCGCTGCTGCACCGCCGATTTGAACTCGTTGTAGACCAGAAACACCGCATCGGTGTGCGCGTGGCGAAAGGCGTGCGACACGATCTGGGCCAGCTCGCGGGAGATGGCGGCGGCGGTGTCGGCGGTCGGGGCCGCGATCTCACGCGTCACCTCCAGCTTGCGGCGCCGGAAGTAGTCGCGTCCCTTCTTGCCCACCACTTCCAGCACCACCTCGCGCGCGGGCGGCGTGGCCTGCTTGCGCTCGGCGATGAACCGCTGAGAGACGCGGAAGATATTGGCGTTGAACCCGCCGGCCAGCCCCCGATCGGAGGTGAGCAGCACCAGCGTGATGCGCTCGGGGGTGCGCCTGTCGAGCAGCGGATGCGACTCGGGACCGGCGCGCAGCGCCACCTCGGCGATGGCCTCGCCGAGCGTGTTGGCGTAGGGCCGCGCCGCCACGATCGCCTCCTGCGCGCGACGCAGCCGCGAGGCCGCCACCAGCTTCATGGCGCGCGTGATCTTCTGTGTCGATTTCTTGGACGCGATCTGCGTGCGTATGTTCTTGAGAGAGGGCATCGACTAGGCGGCCTGGGCCTCCGGCGAAAACTCCTTGCCGAACGCGGCGAGGACGGTCTTCATGAGCGTCTGCAGGCCGTCCCAGGCCTTGCCGTCGTTGCCCTTGCTGCGCAGCTCCGTCCACACCTCGCCGTGGCGCGCGTCGACGAAGGCGTACAGATCGCGCTCGTACCGCCCGAGCGAATCGATGGGCAGCGCGTCGGCGAAGCCGTTGGTCACCGCGAACAGGATCAGGACCTGCTTTTCGACGGGCAGCGGCTGGTACTGCCCCTGCTTGAGCAGCTCGGTCATCCGGGCGCCCCGCGCCAGCTGCTGCTGGGTCGCCTTGTCGAGGTCGGAGCCGAACTGCGCGAAGGCCGCCAGCTCGCGGTACTGGGCCAGCTCGAGGCGCAGCTTCCCCGCGACCTTCTTCATCGCCACGATCTGCGCGGCGCCACCGACCCGGCTCACCGAGATGCCGGCGTTGACGGCCGGACGCTGGCCCGAGAAGAACAGATCGCTCTCCAGGAAGATCTGCCCGTCGGTGATGGAGATGACGTTCGTCGGAATGTAGGCCGAGACGTCGCCCGCCTGGGTCTCGATGATGGGCAACGCGGTCAGCGATCCGCCGCCTTCCTTGTCCGACAGCTTCGCCGCCCGCTCCAGCAGGCGCGAGTGCAGATAGAAAACGTCGCCCGGGTACGCCTCGCGGCCGGGCGGACGGCGGAGCAGCAGCGAGAGCTGGCGGTAGGCCACCGCCTGCTTCGACAGATCGTCGTAGACGATGAGCGCGTGGCGCCCGCTGTCCCGGTAGTACTCGGCCATCGTGACGCCCGTGTAGGGCGCCAGGAACTGCAGCGGCGCCGGCTCCGACGCGGTGGCCGCGATGATGGTGGTGTATTGGAGCGCGCCGCTCTCGCGCAGCTTCTCGACCACCGCCGCCACCGTCGACTGCTTCTGGCCGATGGCGACGTAGAAGCAGCGGACGTCCTGCCCCTTCTGGTTGATGATCGCGTCGATGGCGACCGCCGTTTTGCCGGTCTGCCGGTCGCCGATGATGAGCTCGCGCTGCCCGCGGCCGATCGGGATCATCGAATCGATCGCCTTGATCCCGGTCTGCATCGGCTGATGGACCCCCTTGCGGGCGATGATCCCGGGCGCCTTGACCTCGATCTTGCGGCTCTCGGAGGTCGCCGCGTCGATCGGCCCCTTGCCGTCGATCGGGATCCCGAGCGCGTTGACCACCCGGCCGATGAGCGCGTCGCCCACCGGGACCTGCGCGATCTTGCCGGTCCGCTTGACCGTGTCGCCTTCGCGTACCTCTTCGAAGTTGCCGAGCAGCGCGACGCCGACGTTGTCCTCTTCGAGGTTGAGCACGAGGCCAACCACCCCGCCGTGCCCGAAGTCCAGCAGCTCGCCGGCCATCGCGGCCTCGAGCCCGTAGACGCGGGCGATGCCGTCGCCGGCCTCGAGGACCGTGCCGGTCTCGACGACGGAGACCTTCTGATCGAACCCGGCGATCTCCTTGCGGATGATCTGACTGATTTCTTCGGCGCGGATTTGCATGTGCTTTTGTCCCTACCTTGCCTGCTTTGACTACCTTGGACTACCTTGCCTAGTTGAGGAGCTTGCCCCGCAGATCGTCGAGCTGGCTGCGGACGCTGCCGTCGAGCACCAGGTCGCCGACCCGCGCCACGACGCCGCCGATGAGATCGGCGTCGACGGCGGGTTCCAAGATAACCTTCTTGCCGGTCCGCGCCTCGAGCGAGAGGCGAACCCGGTCGAGCGCCGCGGGGTCCAGCGCCTCGGCGGAGGTCACCCGCGCGCGAACGCGCCCGGTGTGGGCGTCGGCCAGATCGCGATAGGCGCGCGCGATGGCGGGCAAAAGGACGATCCGGCGGCGCTCGAGGAGCAGCAGCACCAGCCGCTGCACCTCCGCGGTCGGCGTCACGCGCGGCAGGATCTGCTCGAGGATCGCGCGCTTCTCCGACGCCTTGAACACCGGGTTCTCGATGGTCTGGCGCAGCTCGGGCAACGCCGACCAGTGTCCGGCCAGGTCGCCGATCTCC
>CALAOV010000048.1 GCA_937889515.1 uncultured Myxococcales bacterium
GGCGGTTGCACCAGCCCCCGCGGTGCCCGTGCTGCCTGCCGTTCCCGCGCTGCCCGTGGTCCCGCCGCCGCCCACGCCGGTCGCCGTCCCGCCGGCGCCGGTTCCCGCGGCCCCCTGAGATCCAGCGGCGCCGCTGCCTCCAGCCCGTCCCCCGCTGCCGGTGGTGCCGGCCGCCCCCGGACCGCCGCCCGATCCGGCCGTCCCGCTCGTGCCGCCACTGTCGGAGCTCGCGCAACCGACGGCGACGGAAACCAACAGCGGAGCGAGCCAGAGCGCGGTTCTACGAATCATCGACGGGCCTCCCGGGAGAACGACGGTTCTCGGCGGGAAGTGACAGCTCCACGAACGGACGGCTCACAAAAGGCCGCCGCGGCGCACTGCGCTCGAGAAAAGACGCGCGCTCGCGCCCAGGATCGAACTATGTCGAGCCGTCGGCGGGTGGTGGCGTCACTTCACCAGCGGAAAAGAGGGGACCCGACCGATGAGACGACGCTTCGACTCTGGATCTCGTACCGCCCTGGCCGCCTCCGCGCTGGGGGCGCTCTTGCTCTCGTCGCTGGCCTCACCGACGGCGGCGCGCGCGCAAACCCTGTCGAACAGCTACTTCAAGGTGAACGTCGGCACCAACGGCGAGCTGTCGTCGTTCCAGCTGACCGGGGACGCGTTCCCCACGAACTACGTGATGAACGCGACCAACGCCCCGGGTCAGAACACCACCGACCACGAATGGCTGGGCGAGCTGATGTTCACCTACCGGATCGGGACCGGCGCCTGGACCACCGCGCTCACCAACCAGTCGGCCGCCGTGCGGACCGTGACCTCCACCGCGACCTCCGTGACCGTCACCTATCAGAGCTCGGCCGCCGCGACCGGCGTGAAGAACTTCAAGCTGGTCGAGACTTACTCCCTGGTCAACGACTACCTCTACTGGCAGATCGCCATCACCAATACCGGCACGCAGGCGATGGAATTCGGCGACATCGGCCTGCCGCTGCCCTTCAACGAGTACTGGTTCCAGGCCAACGACGTCATCTACGAGACGCGGACCGTCTACCACTCGTTCACCGGCAACAACAGCTCGTACATCACGGTCCAGCGCCCGAGCGGCGTCGGCCCCTTCGTGCTCATGACGCCCGACCCGACCACCGGCGCCGGCTTCGAGTACATGGACAACTGGGTGAAGAGCGAGCATGCCGGCAGCGCCTGGGCGGCGGGCGGCGGCACGCCGTCGTGGCCGAGCGGCCTGGACGTCTTTTACATCCACTCCAACGTCATCAAGAGCACCAACCGCGGCTACTTGCCCAACACCAGCCTGATGCTGGCGGCCGGCGCCACCCAGACCTACGGCTTCAAGTTCTTCAACGTCGCGAGCCACGACGACGTCAAGAGCCGCCTGTACAGCGAGGGCCTCATCGACGTCACCGTCGTGCCGAGCATGATGGTGGCCACCAACATGACGGCCAAGGTCGACCTGCACACCTCCAAGACCATCAACTCGCTCACCGCGCAGTTCCCCTCGCAGACCACCATCACCTCGCTGGGGACGACCGCGACCGACCACAAGATCTATCAGATCAACTTCAGTCAGATCGGCCAGAACAACGTCACCGTGAGCTACGGGACGGGGGAGACCACCACGCTGCAGTTCTACGTCCTCGAGCCTATCGACACGGCCCTGCAGCGGCACGCCACCTTCATGGTGAACAATACCCAGTGGACCACCGGGGATCTCAAGGGGGTCTTCGACGACTGGATGATGGACACCAAGGCCAAGCGCGGCGCCGAGGGTGGCAGCGGGTGGGGCGACGACTGGGGCTGGACCCACGGCGAGTTCCTGGCCGAGAAGAACGCGCAGACGCCGGTGGCCGCCGAGGTGACCGCGCTCGACAACTACCTCGACGCCGTGTGGGCGCGGGCGATCGACAACACCTCGTACATCGTCCAGGACTGGTGGTGTCCCCCGGGAACCAGCGCCACCAACATCATGGGCTGCTATTACGACCGCGCCTATGCCTACCCGCACGCGTTCAACACCTACTTCTCGATGTACAAGATCGCCAGCCTCTACCCGAGCCTGGTGACCTACCACAACACCGCGGATACCTACCTGCTGCGCGCGTACAACATCTTGCACACGCTCTACTCGGGGCACGGCGACGCCGGCACCGGGTACATGGGCGAGCAGACGCTGCCGGACATCGAGGCCGCGTTGACCGCCGGCGGCCACACGACGCAGGCGACGTTCGTCAACAGTGTCATCACCCAGCTCTACAACGCCTTTTCGGGCAGCAAGTACCCGTACGGCTCGGAGTACAGCTACGACAACACCGGCGAGGAGGCCGTCTACATGGCGGCCAAGCAGAACAAGAACACCTCGGTGCTCAGCAAGGTCAACCTCAAGACCCGGGCCTGCCGCGGGCAAGAGCCGGTCTGGTACTACTACGCCGATCCGGTCACCCTCAACGGCGAGAACTGGTGGCAGTTTCAGTACACGGCCGCGCTGGCCGGTAGCTGCATGGACGATTTTGTGCGCAACCAATCGACCACCGCCGAGGTCGACGAGCGGCTGTCCTACGCCGCCAAGATCGCCAACATCAGCGCCATCAACTCGGGGCAGATGGACACCACCGCCGCCAACGTGGGCACGGTGGCCTGGACCTACCAGGGCATGAAGGGGAACGTCTACGTCAACAGCTTCGATCCGGCCAACGGGAAGCTGCACGCCGACTGGCGCGAGATGGCGGGCGAGGCGGATCTGGGCCTCTTCGGCGCGATCCGGATCCTGAGCGCCGACGTGGCGGTCGATCCGATCTTCGGCCTGACCGGCTACGGCTGCAACGTCACGTCGAGCAACGGCTGCACCTCGATCACGCCGACCGACGGCGTGTTCAAGCGGCTGAATCTGATCACCCAGAAATTCCACATGGACCTCGATCGCGACCGGTACACGGGAGCCACGGTCAGCACGACCAACAACTATCTCGGGTTCACGCTGCAGAATCAGACACCCGCGACCGCGCACACCACCCACCTGACCATCACCGGCCTGCCGGCCGGGACCTATAATGTCCTGCTGGGGGGCGCGAGCGCGGGCACGGTGACCGCCACCAGCGGGCAGTCGGCCGTGGTGGCGCTCTCGGTGGGGACGGACGCGACCTACGCGGTCCAGATCGGCACCGGCTGCAACAGCTCGACGGGGGGAGCCGGTGGCGCGGGCGGGACGACGGGCGGGGGTGGGACGACCGGCGCGGGCGGAGCCACCGGCGCGGGCGGGACCACCGGCGCGGGCGGAATCACAGGCGCTGGCGGAGCGACCGGCGCGGGCGGAACCACCGGCACGGGTGGGACGACGGGCGCGGCCGGCGGCAGCGGCGCGGCCGGTAGCACCGGCGCGGGTGGAAATGCCACCGGTGCAGGCGGAACCACAGGCGCGGGCGCAACGACCGGCACGGCTGGCAGCGTCGGCTCGGGTTCCGGCGGCAGCGGCTCCGGTCCCGACGGCGGAACCGGCGACACCGGCGGCAGCAGCTCGGGTGGTTGCTCCTGCTCGACCGGCGGTCACTCGTCGGGCTCGGGTCGGGGCTCGTGGCTCCTGGCTCTGCTGGGCCTGGGGCTCGTCGCCGGTCGCCGGCGGCGCTCCAAGCGAGGACCTACCTAGAACCACAAGGTAGGTCGTTTTGCGCTTGACCCCGGTTTGACGGAGGTGATAACCCTATAGACTGTATAGGGATGACGAACCTCTCTCGAAAGGCCCGCTACGCCCTCAAGTCCCTCTACGCGCTCGCCGCGGACGAGGCGCGGGGACCGGTGTTGATCGCAGATCTCGCCGAGCGGGAGAGGATCCCACGCAAGTTTCTCGAGGCGATCTTGCTCGAGCTGAAGAACGCCGGGATCTTGAAGAGCAAGAAGGGGAAGGGCGGCGGCTACGCGCTGGCGCGGCCGGCCGACCGTATCATGATCGGCGAGGTTATCCGGGTCATCGATGGGCCGCTGGCCCCGATCCCCTGTGCCAGCGAGCGCGCCTACGTGCGCTGCGAAGAGTGTGTCGACGAGGCGACCTGTGGGACCCGGCAGGTCATGAAAAAGGTTCGCGACGCCATCGCGGCCATCCTCGACACCACGACGCTCGCGGATGTGCGGGCTCAAATTGCGCGCGCCCGCCACAGCGCCGCGGCCAACGTCACGTACAGCATCTGAATGGGTTGACCCCAAAACAAGGAGACCGGTATGAGGCGCTTCGCACACTCGTTAGTCTATAAAATTGGTAGATATACTATTCTGTTTGCCCTCGGACTGACCTCCGCTGTCGCGCGTGCGCAGGACCCTCCCGCGCCGGCCACCGAAGCTGGCGGGCCTCCCGACGTCGCCGCCCCAGCGGCCGAGGCGCCTGCCGCCCCGGCGATCGCAACGCCGCCGCCCGCCCCCCGCGGGCCCTGGGAGGATCGCATCGACGAGATCGACCAGCGGACCCGCATTCTGGAGAGAAAGCAGGAGCTGGCCATCGAAGCCGCCGCCGCGGCTCCCCCGCGTCCGATTGTGCAAGCCGACGAGAACGGCTTTTCGATCTCGAGTGCGGACCGCCAGTACCAGATTCGCTTCAAGGGGTTGATCCAGGTCGATGGGCGGCGGTTCTTCACCAGCGATTCGACGCTGCAGAACAGCGACACCTTCATCCTTCGCCGGATCCGGCCGATCCTCGACGGAACGCTGCTGGGCCTGGTCGATTTCCGCATCTCGCCGGATTTTGGCAACAACACCACCGCCATCCTCGACGCGTACATCGACGCGCATCCGCGCCCCTGGCTGCGGCTGCGCGCCGGCAAATTCAAGGAGCCGGTGGGCCTCGAGCGCCTGCAGGCCGACCAGGACATGGACTTCATCGAGCGCTCCCTGGACTCGAACCTGTCGCCCCAGCGCGAGATCGGCCTGGAGCTGTGGGGGGACATCGGCAGTGGGCTCGTGCGCTACGAGGCGGGGATCTTCAACGGCAACGCGGACAACGCGCTCACCGACGTCGACAGCGATCACGCCAAGAGCTTCGAGGGGCGGATTTTCATCCAGCCGTTCAATACGGAGTCGCTTAGCTTTCTGGGGCGCCTCGGGGTCGGGATAGCGGCCAGCACCGGCAACGAAAAGGGCGTCAGCACGCTGGCGGCCCCCAACCCTTGGATGGGGACCTTCAAGTCGGACGGTCAACAGACCATCGCCTCGTATCTGACCAGCACCACCGACATCACTCAAACGGTGGTCGCGTATGGCCGGCACACCCGGATCAACCCGCAGCTCTACTACTACAACGGCCCGGTCGGCCTCTTGGCGGAGTGGGTCAAGGAGCACCAGGAGGTCGCCGAGCTCACGACGACCGGCACGACCTTCGGCACCGGCACGTACAACAACTCCGCGGGTCACGTCACGGTTTCGGGCGCTCTGGGCGGCGACGTGACGTACGAGGGGCTCAAGCCGCACAAGCCGCTGGATCTGGCCGCCGGTACCTTCGGGGCGCTGGAGCTGGCCCTTCGTTATGACTGGCTGAACATCGACAGCGCGGCGTTTCCGACTGGCATCGATCCGACCAAGTCGGTCAGCGAGGCCAAGGCATATGGGGTGGCGCTCAACTGGCAATTGAGCCGCAACCTCAAGGTCGCCGGCAACTACGAGCAGACGTCGTTCACCGGCGGTGCCAAGACCGGCAATCGGCCGACCGAAAAGGTCCTGCTCGGTCGGTTCCAGATCGCGTTTTAGAGAAAAGGTAGAGGAGGAGATCCAATGAAGTTCCAATGGACAAACGGATTGGTCCTGAGCGCGCTGGTCGTGCTGGGGACCGCGGGGAGCGCGAGCGCCCAGGTGAAGCTGCTCAACGTTTCGTACGACCCGACGCGTGAGCTCTACCAGGACGTGAACCAGGCGTTCGGCAAGCAGTGGCAGCAGAAGACGGGCCAGACGCTGAACGTCAGCCAGTCCCACGGTGGCTCCGGCAAGCAGGCCCGCTCGGTCATCGACGGGCTCGACGCCGACGTCGTCACCTTGGGACTCGCCTACGACATCGACGCCATCGCGGAGAAATCGGGGCGCATCGCCAAGGATTGGCAGAAGCGCCTGCCGGACAACAGCTCTCCGTACACGTCGACGATCGTGTTCGTCGTCCGCAAGGGGAACCCCAAGGGGATCCACGACTGGGACGATCTCGTCAAACCGGGGGTAGTGGTGGTGGCGCCCAACCCGAAGACCTCGGGCGGCGCGCGCTGGGCCTACCTGGCCGCCTGGGGCTACGCCCTGCAAAAGCCGGGCGGCAGCGAGACGACGGCCAAGGAGTTCGTGCGCAAGCTCTACAAGAACGTGCCGGTGCTGGACTCGGGCGCGCGCGGCTCGACGACGACCTTCGGGCAGCGCGGGATCGGGCAGGTCTTGGTCTCCTGGGAGAACGAGGCCTATCTGCTGGTGAACGAGCTCGGCAAGGACAAGTTCGAGATCGTCAACCCGAGCGTCAGCATCCTGGCCGAGCCGCCGGTCGCCGTGGTCGATCGGAACGTCGACAAGCACGGCACCCGCGCCGTCGCCGAGGCGTACCTGAAATTCCTCTACACCGACGAGGGACAGGAGATCGCGGTCAAGAACCACTACCGGCCGCGGAGCGCCGCGGTGGCGGGCAAGCACGCCGGCACGTTCCCCAAGATCAAGCTCTTCACCATCGACCAGCTCTTCGGGGGCTGGCAGAAGGCGCAGGCGACCCACTTCGCCGACGGCGGCACCTTCGACCAGATCTATCAGCCCGGGTCGTGATGCCCGGCGCCGCTTCAGACCTGGTACCCGCGACGGCGTTCCCCCGCTCGCGGGCGCTGGGGAGACTTCCCGGCTTCGGTCTCTCGCTCGGAATCACGGTCACCATGCTGTCGTTGCTGGTGCTCATCCCGCTTTCGGGGCTGGTCTGGAAGACGGCGTCGCTCGGGGCCGCCGAGATGGCGCGCGCGGTCTTTTCGCCGCGGGCGCTGGCCGCCTACCGTCTCAGCTTCGGCGCCGCGCTGATCGCCGGGAGCGTGAACGTGGTGTTCGGTCTGGTGCTGGCCTGGGTGCTCACCCGGTACGACTTCCCCGGCCGGCAGATCGTCGACGCCGCGATCGATCTGCCGTTCGCGCTGCCCACCGCGGTGGCCGGGATCGCGCTCACCACCCTGTACGTCGAGCAGGGGTGGCTGGGCCGCTTCCTCGAGCCCCACGGCATCAAGGTGGCGTTCGCGCCGGCCGGGGTCGCGGTGGCCATGATCTTCGTCGGTCTGCCCTTCGTGATCCGGACAGTGCAACCGGTGCTCATGGACCTGGACCTGCACATGGAGGAGGCGGCGGCGACCCTGGGCGCATCGGTATTGGGCCTGAAGGCGCAGGCCCCCGC
>CALAOV010000049.1 GCA_937889515.1 uncultured Myxococcales bacterium
AGTAGGCGGGACAGGGATTGAACCTGCGACCCGAGCCGTGTAAAGACCCTGCTCTACCACTGAGCTACCCGCCTAGAGCGGGCACAGGATAGCGCAGGCAAAAACTTGGGGAAGAATTCCAGCCGCATGCACTCCGCTTTCAGCGACCAGCGCTGGCGGTGCGCGCGACCGTTCGGACCGACCGCCGGCGCCGCAACCCGGGGCGCGGCCGGTGTGAGAGGTCGGCCCCCCCGAACTCTCACACCGTCGCGAGCCCCATCCCGCCCATCCCCACCGAACAAGCCCATAGTAGCAAGCGCATGTTTCGATCTCGCTTCACCACCGCGAATGTTTTGTAAATTCGGACCATCTTGAGCACCGCCTCCAAGACCAGCAACGGCGGGCTCTCATTCGAGAAACCGCCGTACAAGGTCGGGCGGACGCTGCTGCCCAACGGGATGCGGGTGGTGGCCGTCGAGACCCCCCACCTGCACAGCGCGACCGTCTGCCTCTACGTGCGGGCGGGCTCGCGCTACGAGGGGCGGCAGACCAACGGGCTGTCGCATTTCCTCGAGCACATGCTGTTCCGGGGCTCGGCGCACTACCCGTCGTCGCTGGCGCTGAACCGCGCGATCGAGGAGCTGGGCGGCACCCTCTACGCCGAAACCGGGCGCGACTATTCGCTCTACCAGATCGCGCTGCACCCGCGGTACGTCGAGAGCGGGATGCAGATCCTGGGCGATCTCTTCGGCGCGCCGGAGTTTCGCGACATCGAGCTCGAGCGCAAGATCGTCGTCGAGGAGATCCTCGAAGACCTCGACGACCGCGGCCGCAACGTCAACCTCGACGACCAGTCGCGCAAGCTGGTCTGGGGCGACCACCCGCTCGGCTACCCGATCACCGGGCCCCTCGGCAACGTGCGGCGTTTTTCGGTGGCGAACGTGCGCTCGCACTTTCGCCGCTTCTACGGCGCCAGCAACATGGTTCTGGCGGTGGCTGGTCCGGTCGCCGCCAAGACCGTCTTTCGGCAGAGCCGTGGCGCCTTCGCGCGCGTCCCGCGGGGCGCCCGCCGCAAGCCGTCGGCGCCGCGCGCGTCGGGGCCGGGGCCGCTCTTCCGTGCCGTGCACAACGAATCGGCGCAGACGCAGGTGCACATCCTGTTTCATGCGCTGCCCGAGACCGATCCGGCGTATCACGCGCTGCGGGCGCTGGTGCGGGTGCTCGACGACGGGATGTCGACCCGGCTCCACTACCAGATCTGCGATCAGAAGGGCCTCGCCTACTCGGTCGCGGGGACGCTGCACTCGTACCACGACGCCGCGCTGCTGGAGATAGATGCCGCCTGCGCGCATCCGAAGCTGGCGGCGCTGGTCAGCGAGGCGCTGGGGATGCTGGGCAAGTTCCGGGACGAGCCGGTGGCGGAGGACGAGCTCGACAAGGCCAAGCGGCGGTTCGTCGCCGACATCGAGGCCTGCTACGACGATCTCGACGGGCTGTCGAGCTGGTTCGGCGGGACGGAGCTGTTCGGGCAGGCCGACACCCAGGAGAATCGGGCGCGCGCGCTGGCCCGGGTGCGTCCGCGCGACATCCAGGCCGTCGCCCGCCGCGTGTTTCGCCCCGAGAATCTGGCCGTGACCGTGGTCGGCGCCCTCAGCCCGACGCAGTCCCGCAAGGTCGAGAAGATCGTCCGCGGGTTTCGATAGTCATGGGGACCCTGGGAGGGTCCCCAAACCCCCCCGCGATGGATCTCGCCGGGCAGAGCCCGTCGAGCTTCCACGCGATCTAGTCGCGACCGCGCGATCTAGTCGCGACCGCGCGATCTAGTCGCGACGGTCTGGTCGGATCCGGCCGTATGGTCAGACTACTTGGCCTTCTTCTTGCCCGCGCCGGCGGGCGTGACGTCCACCGCCAGCGCGAGGGTCTCCTTGACCGGCTTGCAGGCCTGCTCCTGGCAGATCACGAAGCGCGCCTCGGCGGCGATGCTCTGCTTGCCGGCCTCGGTCGCGGAGATGGGGATGTCGAAGCGCGCGCTGTCGACGGTGGCCGCGGCCAGGTCGGCGCGGGTCAGCTTGGCCTTTTTCACCGACAGGCCCGCCGACGGGGTCAGCGCCAGGGTGATCGGCGCCTCGCCGTTGACGTGCCAGCCGGCCTTGGCCTTGATGGTCAGGCTGGCCGTGGCGGTCGCGCCGACGGTCACCTTGGGCGTCGACTGGGTGATCTCGTAGAGCGCGTCGGCGGCTCGGGCGGCGCCCGTTCCCGCAGCGACGGCCCCGGTCACGATCGATACCGCCAGAAGAAATCGGTTCATCGGTTGGGCCTCGCGCCTCAGCGTAGCACGTCACCCCTCCGAGCCTCCGCCGGCTACGCAGACTGGCTCCGGGTCGGGAGGGTAGCTTGGTCCATCGCGTCATGTAGGGACTTGACCGGAGAGGTATGTGGATGTAGGTTTAACCCAAATCATGAATACGAAACGGATTTGGAGACGGGACCTCGAGGAGAAGCGGGGGCTCGGTCGGGTGCCCGCCGACTTCTATGCCGTCGAGCTGTCCGAGGGTGGTCGCTATCTGCGGCGGATCACCAACATGTCGGGCGACGGCCTGTTGCTGCAGAGCCCGCTGGCCGATGAACAGCCGGGGCAGGTGATCCATCTGGAGCTCCCACGCCAGCGCGGCGAGAGCCCGCTACGCGTTCAGGGCGAAGTGGTCTACGTAACCGATAGCGGTCAGGTCGGCGTGCACGTGACGTCGACCCGGTTGCCGGTCGAGGGTCTCGGCGGACGCGAAGCACTTTAGCCAAGCGCCTTCGTACGTTACACTCGCGACATGGCCCTCATCGACAAGCCGGAACGCGCGCGACAGCTCGCGCGGGCCATCGCGTCGGACCTCTCGATGTATCACGAGAAGAAAATCATCGAGGGGATCGAACGGGACTCCCTCTTCGACCTCATGCGCGACGAGATCGAAGAGGGGCGGGCGCTGTACAAGACCCGGGTGACCCCCGAGATCTACGGCCAGGGGATCTACGACCGCGCGCTGGTCGACATGCTCCTCAAGGCGCGGGGCAACGTCAAGTCGAAGATCTGGTGAGGTGACGGCCCCGCGGCGGTTCGTCGTCGCGCAGGCGGCGGTCGGGCAGCGGCTGGATCTTTTTTTGGCGCAGCAGATCGCATCGGTGTCGCGGTCGCAGCTGGCGCGGCAGATCGGGCAGGCGGCGGTCACGGTGAACGGCGAGGCGGGGGCGCCCTCGCGCAAGCTGCGGGCCGGCGACGTGGTCACCTGGGAGGCGCCGCCGGCGGTCGCGACCGAGATCGCGGCCGAAGCGATGCCGCTGAGCGTCGTCCACGAGGACCGCTGGCTGGTGGTGATCGACAAGCCGGCCGGGCTGGTGGTGCACCCGGCGCCGGGGCACGAGGCGGGGACGCTGGTGAACGCGCTCCTCGCGCACTGCCGCGATCTGCGCGGCATCGGCGGCGAGCTGCGTCCCGGGATCGTGCACCGGATCGACAAGGACACCTCGGGCCTGCTGGTGGTGGCCAAGGACGACGCGACGATGAACACGCTGGCGGCGGCGTTCAAGGCCCACACGATCGAGCGGGTGTACGACGCGCTCGTGGTGGGCAAGCCGCCCGGGCCGGACGGGCGGATCGACACGCTCTACGGCCGCGATCCGCGCGAGCGCAAGAAGTTCTCCAGCCGGGTCCGCACCGGCAAGCGCGCCGTCACCAACTGGCGGGTGGTCGAGCGGTTCGCAGGGGCGGCCCGGATCGAGGCGCGCCTCGAAACCGGGCGCACCCACCAGGTGCGGGTGCATCTGGCGGCGCTCGGCTGCGCGCTGCTGGGCGATCGCACCTATGGAAATCCGCCGCGCGACAGCAAGGTGCGCGCGATCGGCGAGAGGCTGGGGCGGCAGGCGCTGCATGCGCGGGTGCTGGGGTTCGTCCACCCGGCGACCGGTGAGCGGATGACGTTCGCTTCGGACCCGCCGCCCGATCTGCAGGCTGCGCTGGCGGCGCTGCGGGCCCTGTAGGATCCCCCCATGCGGCTGACCCATTTTCGTGAATCGCCCGCGACGCGAGCACCGGATGGTGAGCCGGGGTCGTCGGGCGCCCACGGCTGGGAGCTGCCGCTGCTGGTTTCTCCTCTGCTCGAAGCGCCCTTCGTTCACGGGTTCACCACCCGGGCGGGCGGCGTCAGCGCGCCGCCGTTCGACGCGCTCAATCTGGGCGGCAAGTGGGGCGACGATCCGGCCAACGTCGTCGAGAATCGGCGTCGGCTGGCGCGCGCGTTGGGGGGCCGCCTGGTGGTGGCGCGGCAGGTGCATGGGGCGGCGATCGCGCGCGTGCGCGCCGGCGATCCGACCGCGGCGATCGCGCGCGTCGAGGCCGACGGGCTCTGTTCGGACGCGGCCGGCGTAACGCTGGGGATCTTCGTGGCCGATTGCATTCCGGCGCTGCTCGTCGATCCGAAGACCGGCGCCTTCGCGGCGGTGCATGCGGGCTGGCGCGGGACGGTGGCGGGCGTGCTGCCGGCGGCGGTGACGGCGTTGGCGAGGGAATTCGGCGCGCGTCCGGGCGATCTGCAGGTGGCGCTCGGTCCGGCGATCGGGCCCTGCTGCTTCGAGGTGGGCGACGAGGTGACGGCGGCCTTCCTGGCGCAGTTTGCCGACGCGCGTGAGCGCGGCGTGGTCGTGCCGTCCCCACGCGGCGCGCCCGGAAAGTCCCACGTCGACCTCAAGGCGGCCAACCGGCTGCTGCTGGAGCGGGCCGGCGTCGCGCCGGACGCCATCGACGCCGGTCCCGAGTGCACGCACTGCGACCGGGCGCGCTTCTTTTCGTTTCGCCGCGATGGCAGCGCGACCGGCCAGCAGATGGGCGTGATCGGCCGGCCGGCGTGATTGACCGATCGGGTGCTTGAAGGCGTGACGGCCAGACTGTAACGTGAACGTCGTTGGCCGGCACGATCCTCCGCTGCTACACGTTCCTGGATGCTCTGCAGCCGCAGCTGGCGAGCTTCATGGGGAAGACCGCGCGTGGCTTTCTGCCGGTGCCGGGGCAGGCGTCGCTGTTCGTCGAGATTGCGCCGGGGATCGCCATCAACCGCGTGACCGATGTGGCGCTCAAGGCCACCCGGGTGGTGCCGGCGATCCAGATCGTCGAGCGGGCCTACGGCCTGCTGGAGGTCCACGCCGACGATCAGGGGGAGGTGCGCGACGCGGGCGCGGCGATCCTGCGCCACCTCGAGGTGCGCGAAGAGGACCGGATCAAGCCAACCGTGATGACCAACCAGATCATCCGGGCGGTCGAGCCGTACCAGACGCAGCTCATCAACCGCAGCTCGCAGGGGATGATGATCCTGCCGGGGCAGTCGCTGTTCATCCTCGAGACCGAACCGGCCGGCTACGTCGCGTTCGCGGCCAACGAGGCCGAGAAGACGGCGCAGGTATCGCTGGTCCAGGTTCAGCCGTACGGGGCGTTCGGGCGCCTGTGGCTCTCGGGACCGGAGGCGGAGATAGACGCGGCGGCCAAGGCGGCGATCGCCGCGGTCGAAGGGCTGACGGGCAAGAGTAGCGAAAAGTTCGTCGATAGATAAATCCAACCAGGACAGACAAGAGAGGCGAGGTCATGGCAGACGCGCTCGGAATGATTGAAACCAAAGGTTTCGTGGCGATGGTCGAGGCGGCAGACGCCATGGTCAAAGCGGCGAAGGTGGAGCTCGTCGGCTTCGAGAAGATCGGGGGCGGCTTCGTCACCGCGATCGTGCGCGGCGACGTCGCGGCGGTCAAAGCCGCCACCGAGGCCGGGCAGCGCGCGGCGGAGCGGGTCGGCGAGATGGTCGCCGTCCACATCATCCCGCGGCCACACGTCAACGTGGATCAGGTCCTGCCGCTCGGGCGCACCGGCAACACGCAGGGGTGAGCCCAGGCGCGGCAGGCGAAAGCGCGCCGAAACCCCGGCGCTCGCTGCGGCGCCCGCTGATCTTGGCGGGCGCCCTGGCGTTCTTGATCGGCCTCGCGTTCCTGGTCGCGCGCCCGGCGGTGCCGGACCCGACGACCAATCCGTACGCGGGCAAGCGCGGCGGCTCGCTCGATCGGTCGGCCGGGCTGCTCATCCGCTATCGGCGCGGCGACGAGGTGCGTTCGGTCGACCCGCAGACCGTCCTGCGCGCGGGGGACGGGATCGAGCTCAAGGTGCGCGGCGAGCGGGTCAGTTACCTCGAGGTCCGCCTACGCGACGGCGAGGGGACGCCCCAGACGATCTTCCCGGCTCCCACGGCGGCCCCCCTGAGCGCGCGGGTCTCGCCGGGCGACCGGCTGCCGGTGACGCCGGTGGTCGGCCCCGGTGGCGGCAAGCTGGTCTTGACGGCGCTGTTCTCCGACGAAGCGCGTCCGGTGGGCGCCCCGCCCGATCCCGACAACCTCACGGTCACCGCGGTCATCGCCAAGGAGTAGCGCTTCGGCCGTCGCGATCAGCGCGGGCGCAGGATCTGCGCTACGAAGGCGGGCCGTAGATAGAAGCCGTGCTTGCCGACGCGGGTGGCGCGGCCTTCGGCGTCGTAGGCGTCTCGCAGGTCGGTGGCATCGCGGCCCTTGGGCCGCACCTGGAGGACGACGCCCAGGTGGCCGGTGATTTCAGCGGCCCGGCCGCGTCGGTAGTACTCCCGCACGAAGAGATCGAAGTCGTCGCGCAGCGCGCGCTCCTCGACGGTGTCGGGCGACCAGAGCCGGACGGCGGCCACCCGTCGCTCGCCGACCGATCGCGCACCTTCCGGCACGGCCAGGGTCACGAACAGCACGCGCGCCAGCTTCTGGCGGACGTAGCTGGATTCCCAGGACTCGGCGGCGATTGCGACCGGATCGATCTGGCAGATGGCGGTCGATTCCAGCGGCTCCAGCGATTCCCGCACCGGGACGGTCTTGAGCTCGATGCCGAGCGCCGCGAAATCGGGCCCGCGCGCGCCGCCCACCGCGACGCCCAGCTCGTGCTCGAGGATCTGACCCGACCAGCCCTTGGTGCGGACCTGGCCGACCGGCACCGGCAGGCCCAGCCCGTCGGCCAGCTCGGAGAGCTCGACGCCGACCAGCGCGCGCGCGTGTGCCAGCAGATCGTCGAGCGTCTCCATCACCTGACCCTGAGCGAAATTCGGGTTAACGTCTAGCGCAAGGTGGACGTGGACGAGGCGCGCATCCAGGAGATCGTCGATCGGGTGCTGGCCCGCGTGGGCGGGATGCCAGAGACGCCGCTCGAGGCGGTGAGGAGCCCGCCGCCGGGATTCACGCCGCCGCCCGCACCACCGCGCCACCGCGACGCCGACGTGCCGCGCGGCCGCCGCGGGGTCTTCCCCGACGTCGAGAGCGCCGTGCGGGCGGCGCGCGCCGCCCACGAGGCCAATGAGGCGGCGCCGCTCGAGTCTCGCAAGCGCTGGGTGGCCGCCATGCGCGACACCGCGCGCGCCCACGTCGCCGAGCTGGCGCGGTACGCGGTGGTCGAGACCGGCTACGGGCGCGTCGACGACAAGATCGCCAAGAACCGACTCTGCATCGACAAGACGCCCGGCACCGAGATGCTGGCGCCGATCGCCTTTTCGGGGGACGACGGGCTCACCATCGTCGAGCGCGCCGGCTACGGCGTCATCGGATCGATCACGCCCACCACCAACCCGACCGAGACCGTCCTCAACAACGGCATCGGCATGGTCGCGGGCGGCAACGCCGTGGTGTTCAACGCGCACCCCTACGCGGCGCGGACGTCCGCGTATCTGGTGCATTTGCTCAACGAGGCGATTGTCGCGGCGGGCGGGCCGGAGACGCTGCTCACCTGCGTCGAGCGGCCGACCATCGAGAGCGCGGAGGCGCTCATGCGCCACCCGGGCGTGCGGCTGGTGGTCGTCACCGGCGGTCCCGGCGTGGTCAAGGCGGCGATGGGGAGCGGCAAGAAGGTGATCGCCGCCGGTCCCGGCAATCCGCCCGCGGTCGTCGACGAGACGGCCGATCTCGGCCTCGCGGCCGCTGGCATCGTGCTGGGCGCCTCGATCGACAACAACATCATTTGCACCGCGGAAAAGGAGATCGTCGCCGTCGCCTCGATCGCGGACGCGCTCAAGGAGCGCCTCGGCCAGGCCGGCTGCCTGGTCTTGAACGACCGGCAGGTCAAAGCGATCGAGAAGGTGGTGCTTCACCCGGGCGCGGGCGGCGGCGTTCACCCGAACAAGGACTTCGTCGGCAAGAACGCGGGCGTCATCGCGCGGCAGATCGGCGTACAGGCGGGCGACGAGCTGCGCCTGCTGGTCGCGGAGGTCGACGAGCAACACCCGTTCGTGCAGCTCGAGATGCTGATGCCGGTCCTGCCGCTGGTGCGGGCGCCCGACGCCACCGAGGCGATCGCGATGGCCAAGCGGGTCGAGCACGGGTTCTGCCACACGGCCGTGATGTACTCGCGCAACATCGCGCACCTGCACGCCATGGCGCGCACGATCAACACCTCCATCTTCGTGAAGAACGCCTCGAACCTGGCGGGCCTGGGTCTGGGCGGCGAGGGTTACACCTCGTTCACCATCGCGTCGCCGACGGGCGAGGGGCTGACCACCGTCCGCAACTTCACCCGCGAGCGGCGCTGCACGCTCAAGGAATACTTCCGGATCGTCTGATGTCCGAGGCGCTGGCCCTCATCGAGCTTCACTCCATCGCCCGCGGCCACCGGGTGGCGGACGCGATGCTCAAGCGCGCGCCGGTGACGCTGCTGCGCGCCGACTGGGTGAGCCCCGGCAAGTTCCTGGTGCTGGTCGAGGGGGAGCTGGCGGCCGTCGAAGAGTCCTTCCGGGTGGGCGTCGACATCGGCGGCGATCGCGTGGTCGACCGGCTGTTCTTGCCGCAGCCCCACGCCGCGCTCTGGGAGGCGCTGGCCGGCGAGACGAACGCGACCGCCGAGATCGAGTCGCTGGGGATCGTGGAGACCACTACCGTGGCCGCGACGCTGCTCGGCGCCGACGCCGCCGCCAAGGCCGCCGCCGTGCGCCTGGTCGAGCTGCAGCTGGCCCGCGGTATCGGCGGCAAGGCCTTCTTCACGCTCACCGGCCCGCTGGCCGACGTCGAAGCGGCGGTCGAGGCGGCGGTCGGCGCCCTGGCCGCGGCGCTGATCCATGGCACCGAGATCATCGCGGCCCCCCACGCCGATCTGGCCGGCAAGCTGCGGTGAAAACGCTCCCGGTTTCCGAGAACCGGTGACCGGGACGCGGTCGCCGCTTACCCGGTTGAAGTCCGGGGCGAGTCGCGGTAGCAACATCGCATGAGCAACCGCGTGTTCAACTTCAGCGCAGGGCCGGCCATGCTGCCGACCGAGGTTTTGGAAGCGTCCGCCAAGGCCCTGATCGATTTCCAGGGCAAGGGCTTCGGTATCGCCGAGTGCAGCCACCGCGGCAAGGAATTCGACGGCGTCCTCGACGAGGCGATCGATCGCTGCCGCAAGCTGCTCTCGATCCCCGACACCCACGACGTGCTGTTCCTGCAGGGCGGGGCCACCCAGCTCTTCAACACCATTCCGATGAACTTCCTGAGCGGGACGGCCGACTACGTCGTGAGCGGCGAATGGTCGAAGAAGGCCGCCTCCGCCGCGCAGGCCGCGTACGGCGAGAAGATCCGGGTCATCGCAACGAGCGAAGAGACCAAGTTCGATCGGCCGCCCGTCGGCTGGAAGGCCGATCCGGCGGCCGCCTACCTGCACGTTTGCTCGAACGAGACGGTGCACGGTCATCGTCTGGCCGAGTGGCCCGAGCACCCGAATCTGGTGGTCGACGCCAGCTCCGAGATGATGTCCCGCCCGCACCCGGTGTCGCGCAGCGCGCTGGTCTACGCCGGCGCGCAGAAGAACCTGGGCCCGGCTGGCGTGGTGGTGGCGATCGTCCGCAAGGATCTCTACCCGCGTATCGCCAAGAGCGTCCCCAAGATCTTCAGCTTCCAGGCGCTGGCCGAGGCCAAGAGCTGCCTCAACACGCCGCCGACGTTCGGGATCTACTTCCTGCTCGAGACCTTCCGCTGGCTGGAGGCCCAGGGCGGCCTCGGGGCCATCGAGAAGCGCAACACCGAGAAGGCCACCTTGGTCTATGAAGCCATCGACGGGTCGGGCGGCTTTTACAAAGGTACCGTCGCCGACAAGAGCGCGCGCAGCCACATGAACGTGACCTTTCTGCTCCCCAGCGAGGAGCTCACCGACAAGTTCGTCAAGGACGCCGCCAAGAACGGCATGGTGGCGCTCAAGGGCTACCGCACCGTGGGCGGCATCCGCGCGTCGATCTACAACGCCATGCCCGTCGCCGGCGCCAAGGCCCTGGCCGACTTCATGGGGACCTTCGCGAAGAGCGCGGCCTGACCGCTACTCGGTCCTGCGGAACTTCTGCGGGCCGAGGCCGAACTTCTTGATCCAGCGCCAGACGGCGGCGCGGTGCTTGCCGAGCTCGCGCGAGACGTCGGCGACGTTGCCTTCGTAGCGGCGCAGCAGCTCTTCGAGCTGCGCCGGCGTGGGCGAGGGGCCGACCGCCCGGCGCGCGCCTGGCGCCGCCGGCACGGCGATGGTGCGCGCGATCGGCTCGGGGAGATCGCGGATCGCGATCGGCTTGGTCCCGCCGGTGAGCACCGCAGCGGTGGAGACGATCTTCTCCAGCTCGCGCACGTTGAGCGGCCAGGTGTGCAGCGCCAGCGCCCGAAACGCCGGCTGATCGAATACTGCGGGGACCCTGGGAGGGTCCCCGCGCCCCCCCGCGACGGACTCCGCCGGGCCGAGCCCGGCTCCGTCCACGCGATCTGACCCCCTTCCCAGAAAATGCGCCGCCAACGCGCCCAGGTCTTCGATCCGGTTGCGCAGCGGCGGCAGGAAGATCGGCGCCGCGCCCAGGCGGGCCACGATGTCGTCGCGCAGCCCGCCCGGCCCTTTGCCCGGGCCGCCGGCGGTGCGGTTGGTGGCGGCGAGGATGCGCACGTCCATCCGCCGGGGCCGGGTGGAGCCGAGTGGCGTCAGCTCGCGGTCCTGCAAAAAGCGCAGGATCTTGATCTGCGCCTCGGGCGTCATCTCGCCGATCTCGTCGAGGAACAGCGTCCCCCCTTCGGCCTCCTCGATGAGCCCCGCCTTGGCCTGGTGGGCCGTCGAGTGCGCGCCCTGGCGGTACCCGAACAGCTCGCTCTCCACCAGATCGCGCGGGATCGCCGCGCAGTTGATGGCCATGAAGTGTCCCTTGCGTCCGCTGGCGGCGTGCACCGCGCGCGCGTAGACCTCCTTGCCGACCCCCGTCTCGCCGACGATGAGGAGCTCGCCCTCCGAGGCGGCCAGCCGGCGCAGCCGATCGCAGGCGACGGCCAGCGTCGGCGACGCCGTCGCCACCGGCCCGAGCGGCGTCACCAGCTCCGCCTTGATCGCTTCCAGCTCGATGTGCGACACCATCCGGAAGACGGCGATGTGGTTGCCGAAGAAGACCAGCGCCCCGTCGCGCAGGCGCACCTTTCCCTCGGTGCGCAGGTTGTCGACCCAGGTGCCGTTCTTGCTGCCGAGATCCTCGATGTCGTAGCCGCCGGCGCCGCGCGCGATGCGGGCGTGTCGTCCCGAGACCAGCCCGTCGTCGAGGACCGCGACGTTGGCCAGGACCGGCAGGCCCTCGGCGCGGCGGCCCACGGTGAGCTCGTCGCCGATGATCTGCAGCCGGGTACGTGCCGGCAGCGCCGGGCGCTCGGCGCTGCCGACCACCAGGAGCACCGCGCGGTCCTTCTGCTCGCCCGGCGAAAGCGGCGATTGGACCGCTGTCAGCGTCTGTTCCGCGCGGTCAGCCATGTCTAGACACTAACACCCGCGCGCCGGACTGGCTTCCGCCATGCGCAAGCGGGGCCGGTCGAGCTGTCCCGCGCCTCACTCGCAGGCGAGGCGCGCCAGCTCGGGCGCGCTCAAGGTCAGCGTGACCCCGTCGCCGAGCTGGCCGCTGGTGTCGGCGCCCCAGCAGGTAACCGTTCCGTCGCTGGCGGCGGCGCAGCTGTGCGCGGCGCCGGCCGAAACGACGCCGCTGGCGCCCGCCACCGCGACCGGCAGGGCCCGGTCGGCGGTCGTGCCGTCGCCGAGCTGGCCGTTCTCGTTGGCGCCCCAGCAGTCGATGGTGCGGTCCGCCAGCTCGGCGCAGGTGTGCGCGCCACCGGCGGTGATCAGCACGGCCGGCGCGACCTGCACCGCCAGCGCGGGCGCGGCAATGTCGGGCCCGGCTGCGCCCGTTCCAAGCTGCCCGCGGTCGTTCGCCCCCCAGCAGAAGACGTCGCCGGCGGGATCGAGGACGCAGGTGTGCTCGCCGCCGGCGGAGAGCGACGACACGGTCGCGCCCCCAGGCATCGCGATCGCCGTCGGCAGCGGTTGGTCGGTCGAGGTGCCGTCGCCGAGCTCGCCGTGGTCACCCCGTCCCCAGCACCAGAGCCGCCCGCCCACGTCGACGGCGCAGGTATGGCCGCCGCCGGCCGCGACGGCGAGGGCCCGCGTCGGGGTGGCGCCGCCACCGAGCGACACGATCGCGGGCGTCGCGCGCGAGGTGGTGGTGCCGTCGCCGAGCTGGCCGTAGGTGTTGTCTCCGAAGCAGAGGATCTGCCCGCCCAGCCCGTCGGCCGGCGAGACCAGCACGCAGGTGTGCGCGTCGCCGGCGGTCACCCCGCTGGCTTCGGTCTGACCGCTCGGCAGCGCGACCTGCACCGGGAAGGCGGTGTCGAGGAGGTGGCCGGGGCCGAGTTGGCCGCTGCTGCCGCGCCCCCAGCACCACAGGCCCGCCGACGCATCGATCGCGCAGGTGTGAAGCGCGCCGGCCGCGATCGCCTCGGGCAGGATCGGCATCTTGATGGGGGCCGGCGTCGCCCGATCGGTGTTGCTGTTGTCGCCGAGCTGCCCGGCTTGATCGGATCCCCAGCAAACGAACGCCGGCGGGACCGGGAGCCCGGCCTGGCTGGAGGCTCGGGTCACCGCGCAGCTGTGCCCGCCGCCCGCGGCCGTCCCGGTCGCGACCACCGGGACGGTGATCGGGCGGGGCTCGACGACGTCGTTGCCCATCGCGAGCTGCCCGTAGTGGTCGTCGCCCCAGCAGAAGACGGCGCCGTCGCTGGTCTCCGCGCAGGAGAACGTCGCGCCGGCCGCCACCAGCTTGCCGTTGCTGAGGCCGTTGACCGGCTCGGGGGCGGGCAGGCTGCTCATCGAGCCTTCGCCGAGCTGGCCGGCGCTGTTCTGTCCCCAGCAGCGGACCTCG
>CALAOV010000050.1 GCA_937889515.1 uncultured Myxococcales bacterium
GGGCGGCGCCGGTGGCGCCGGCACGGGCGCGAGTGGCACGAGTGGCACGAGTGGCGCGAGTGGCACGAGTGGCACGAGTGGCACGAGTGGATCGGCCGGTCGCCCCGGTTCCGGTGGATCGAGTCCGGGCACGGACGCGGGCACGACGGGGGCGGGCGGTGCCGGTGGCGAGCCGAAAGCTTCGGGCGGCTGTTCCTGCGAGGTGCCCGCCACCGATCTTCCATCGACGGGCGCGGTCGGCTTGCTGCTCCTGGCCGGCCTCGGGCTTCGCATTCGCCGCGCGCGGCCCTGAGCGTCGCGATGTCCGACGACACCACGCTCTCCGCCTTCCGGGCCGTTCCGCGCACGGGGGTCATCTACGTCACGACGGAAGCCGCCAAGCTCGGCTTTCACGCCGGCGATCCGACCTGGTCGAACCTGGGCCAGGGGCAGCCCGAGACGGGGCCGTTGCCCGGCGCGCCGCCCCGCGTTCACGACGTCACCATCGACGTCGACGATCAGGAGTACGCCCCGATCCCCGGCATCTGGGAGCTGCGCGAGGCGATCGCGGCGCTCTACAACCGCCTCTACCGGCGCGGCATGCCGTCGCAGTACAGCGCCGAGAATGTGAGCGTCTCGGGCGGCGGCCGCACGTCGCTCACCCGCGCGGCGGCCAGCCTGGGGCACGTCAACCTGGGCCACTTCCTGCCCGACTACACCGCTTACGAGGAGCTGCTCGACATCTTCAAGGCCTTCACGGCCATTCCGATCCTGCTCGAGGGCGAGCGCGGCTATGCGTTCACCGTCGACGATCTGCGTCGCGAGGTGCACGGGCGTGGCCTCGCGGCGCTCCTGCTGTCGAACCCCTGCAACCCGACCGGCAAGCTGGTCCAGGGCGACGAGCTGGCGCGCTGGGTGGCGGTGGCGCGGCAGCTCGACTGCGCGATGCTCTTCGACGAGTTCTACTCGCACTACGTCTGGAGCGCGCCCGCGGGCCGGCTGCCGATCGAGAGCGCCGCCCGCTACGTCGAAGACGTCGAGCGCGATCCGATCATCCTGTTCGACGGGCTCACCAAGAACTGGCGCTATCCCGGCTGGCGCGTCACCTGGACGATCGGCCCGCGCCGGGTGATCGAGGCGGTCGCCAGCGCCGGGTCCTTCCTGGACGGCGGCGGCTCGAAGCCGCTGCAGCGCGCGGCCATCCCGCTGCTCGACGACGCCCACGTGGTCGCCGAGACCAACGCCATCCACGCCGCCTTCGGCGCCAAGCGAGATCGCCTGCTGTCCGGGCTGGCGCGCCTCGGGATCAAGACCGACCGCGCCCCCGACGGGACGTTTTATGTCTGGGGACGCGTCGAGGAGCTCCCGCCGCCGCTCGACGACGGGATGGGATTTTTCCGCGCGGCGCTCGGGCAGCGGGTCATCGTCGTCCCCGGCGAGTTCTTCGACGTCAACCCGGGTAAACGCCGCCACCAGCGCGCCTCCCGATTTCGCCGCCACGTGCGCTTCTCGTTCGGCCCCTCGCAGGAGAGCGTCGACGCAGGCCTCGGGCGCCTCGCGACGATGATCGCGGACGCGCGAACGAAAGCATGAAGAGGTCCCCACCTTGCGTCGTGGGCTCGATCGGCGACGTCACCAACATCTACTGCTGCCCGTGATTCGACACCGCCGGCCTGCGACGATCCGTGGCGATCTGTATCGATAAGTAATGCTTAGCGTAATGCTATCCATTAATTCCTAATGAAACAGATCCCGCGGGCTCAGACTCGGCGGCATGGAAACGAAGCGGTCTTCTCCTGCCAGGTCGGCGCGACGGGATATCGGTATTCATACCCGGGTCGGTCGTATCGCTACGGGGCGCTTTGGTCCACGGAAGTCAGCCGCGAGCACCCTGGCGTTCGTGTCTGCGCTCGCTCTCGCGGCGGTTCCGGCGCGTGCCGAAGGCGAGACGGACACGGGACCATGCGCCGCTCTCGTCGATTACCTTCGCGGGGCGCTCGCGGGCTCCGTTCCCGACCTCGCCGTTGATCGCGGGCTCGACTATCGCGAGCGAGAAGGGAACCTGGAAGGCAGGCTGACGTCGACCGGACGCACCCAGCCACGCGCCTACACGGTCCTGATCACGCCCGCGTGTCGGGCCGAGACCCGTCGCGGGGCCGCGCCGGCGGCCACGTCGGCGGCGCGGGCCTGGACCCAGCGGCGCGAACCAGGGTGGATCGACCGGGGTCGCATTCTTCTTTGCACGATGCAGGATCCCGCCTCGCTGGGCGAGGTCGCCGCGTGGACGGCCGATCCCGACCACGCCGAGGTCCGCGCGGTTTGCGTCAGCGAGCTCGCGACCTGGCCGGGGGCGGAATCGGTGCGCGACCAGATCCTCGGGCGCGCCGTTCGGCAGCCTGCGGGCAGCAGGCAAGGGCGCTGGGAGATCGACCCGGCCGTCGTCGCCACAGCGAACGTGATGGGCACACCCGAGCTACACGAGGCGCTGCTGCCCGTTCTGGCCGCCGCCCATGCGCACCAGGCCCTCGGCTACGATCGGCTGGAGGAGGCCATTTGTGCGGGCGCGGGAACCATGTCAGAGGACCGCGCGCGCACCTGTTCGACGCCACCCGCGGACGCCGAGGACGAATGGCGACAGAGCAGACAGACGAGCCGCCTGTTGACAACCGGCCTCGCGACCGCCGTCTTTGCCGGCGCCGTGACGGGAGCGTTCGTCGAGCGCCACGACGAAACTGGCCGACGGATAGCGACCGGGGCCGGCGTCCCCCTGGGGGCCCTCATCGGCATCACCACTTTCGGGGTGGCCCTGGGCTCTGTCGCCAGCCGCCACTACAAGAGTGGGCCCCACTCCGCCGGCGACAAAGTCTTGGGCGCCACCGTGCTGGTCGGCGGCTCCGTTGTGGGCGGTCTGCTCGGCGGGTTGGCGGCCCGGGCGCTCGCGGCCTCGCCCGGCGCGCGGGCGCCCGTCACGGCGGTCGCGCTGGCCCCCATCTACCTCACCACCGTTTTCGTCTTGAACCTCGACTGACCGGGCAGATCGAAATGAGACCCGTCCAGCATGCTCGAATTCGTATCGCGCTCGTCCTCTCGACGATGGCGCTCGCCAGTTGCGTCGTCGGAACAGGCTACGTGAGCGCCCCCCCTCGCTTGCCATCGAACACACTGCCCGCGCTGAGGCAGACGCTCAGCTTCGACGTCTGCCTGGCGCCGGATCCGAAGCTGGATCGATTGCACGACGAAGGAGCACGCAGGGCGGCGCTGGGCGAGCGGGTGAAGAGATCTCTGTCGAGGGCCGGCGTGTCGGCCGAGCTCACCGCCGCGCCTGGCTCGCCCGCAGACTTCACGGTCATGCTTCGCGACGACCTGGGTCCGATGTGGAGCTTCGTCGTCTCTTTGGTGACGCTCTCCGTCGTGCCTGGATATGCCACGGAACGGCAGACCTTGGATGTGGACCTCGCCTGGCTCGACGCCGCACAGGTGGAGAAGACCGATCACCTGCAGTATCAGTCCCGCACGCACCTAATCATCTGGTTGCCGCTGATGGTGTCGATGGACTTCATCTTGGTCGTATCCGACGGCTGGGAGTCGCCCAAGCTCGAGGACGGCGGTTTCAGACAAATGGTCGAGCGGCTTGGCGACGACCTCCGGGCCCGCCTGGGTCGCGACGGCGCAGAGGTTCCCGAGCTCGGAAGGCGGGCGGTGGCGTGTCCGGCCGTAACGGCAGCGACGGAGCCGCCGGAGGAAAATCGGCGCCTAGATCGGCACCCCGATCGCTCGTAGAACCGCGCGCTCGACCTCCGCGATGCGCGCGGTCGTCAAACCGGAACCGATCGGCATGCGTTCGACGTCGTATCTGGAGAGCGTGGTGATCTGCTCGCATTTGAGCACGCAGGCGTGGGGCAGACCGCCTTCCCCGCGGCGGAGGTGCACGTGTGTAGGCGCTTCCCGTAGGTTTGTGGAACAGGGAATCACGATCAGGTCCCCCGCCCGATCGTTGCGCGCATCGGTGGAGATCACCAGGACCGGCCGCCTCTTGTCGAGTCGGGCCCAATACACCTGACCCCGGCGGTGCAAGCTCAGCCCCGATGCGGCCGCCGGACCCGCCGCGGCGAAGGTTCGTCGACGACCAGCTTTCGCGCCGCGTGCGAGGACGCAGCGGATAGCGACGCGTCCTCCTCGATTTCTGCGACGGTTAGGGCCTCATAGTAGGCGGCCGTCTCCTCTTCGAGCCGAAGCAGCTGGGTACGTCGAGACACCTGTTTGAGCCAGCGCTCCATGACGGCGCTTCGAGAGGTCCCTTCGTTCTGCGCGAGGCGATCGACCACCCCGAGCAATGCGGCATCGAGGCTGACGCTGATCTTGACCTTGCGGGCTGCGGTCATACTAAGTATCGTACCATACGTCATACCCGGTCTGGCCGAACATCGGGCAGACCGAACCTCGTCGACTCGGGAATCCCTTCGGGAATCCCCTATGCGCGGCAACGGCGAACGTATTGCATCAGTCGCCGCTGACGATCGGCTCGAAGGCCCACAGCCCTGCCGTGACGAACAGGATGTCGACGGCGACCAGAAACTGCGTCCAGAAACGGGCGCCGTCGAAGTCCGGCGAGATCGGGTCGATGAGCTGGGTGGTGCCGCGGGCGCCCGCGATCACGATGGGGACGATGATCGGATAGAGCAGCGTCGCCAGCAGGGCGTCGCGTCCGCGCGCGCGCAGGAGCGCCGCGGAGAAGATGCAGCCGGCGGCCGCGAAGCCGACGGTGCCGAGCACCAGCAGCAGGGCCACCCGGCCGATCACGTCGCCCAGGCTGGCCGAGAAGAGCACCGCGGCCAGGCCGGTCAGCACGGTCTCGGTGATGGCCATCAGCGCGCAGGTCGCGACCAGCTTGCCGAGGTAGATGGCGGCGCGCGGCGCCGGCGTGAGAAGCAGCGATCGGATCGCCTCCCCCTCGCGCTCCCGATCGAAGGCGCGCCCGAGGCCGACCGTTCCCGACATCACCAGCGCGATCCAGATGATTCCGGCCACGACCGGCGCGGGCGGCCGCGACCCCTCGACCACGAAGGCGAAGCTGAAGATCAGCACCACCACCACCGCCAGGAAGGTCATGGTCGCCACCACCTCGCGGCTGCGCCACTCGATGGCCAGATCCTTGGCGGCGATGCGCAGCGCCTGGGCCACAAACCCGGGGGGACGCGGGCCGGGCGGCGGCGACTCAGGCACGGGTCTTCGCCTCGTAGGTCGCGCGCAACGCGGCGGCCCCGAAGCCGCCGGCCGGCGTCTCGTCGAAGACCACCCGCCCACGGCGCAGGATGACCACCTGATTCGCGATCGCGGCCGCCGCCTCGAGGTCGTGCGTCACCAGCACGACCACCCGTCCGGCGGCCCGCTCGGCGCCGAGCTCGGTGGCCAGCCAGTCGGCGCCGGCCGGATCGAGCGCCGCGGCCGGCTCGTCGAACAGCAGGAGAGCCGGGTCGTGGGTGAGCGCGCGCGCCAGCGCCAGGCGCTGCAACATCCCGCGCGAGAAGGTGCGCGCGGGCGCGTCGGCCGGCACGTCCGACAGACCGACGCGCGCGAGCAAGGTGTCCGCCCGCTCGCGCCCGTCGGCGACGCCGTAGAGCGCCGCGAACAGGATGAGGTTCTCGAGCGCCGTCAGATCGCCGTAGAGCCCGGGATCGTGACCGACGTAGCCGATTCGCGCGCGGAGGTGTGAACCGTGCGCGAGCGGGGCCTGGCCCCAGCGCACCTCGCCGGTGGTCGGCGCGACCAGCGTCGACAGGATGCCGAGAAGCGTGCTCTTGCCGGCGCCGTTGGGGCCCAGCACGGCCGCGACCCGCCCGGGCTCGAAGGCCGCGCTAACGCCCGCCAGCGCGCGGCGGCCGCCGTAGATCTTGCCGACGTTCGCCAGGCGCAGCACGGGCGGCGACCCCGTCATGTCGCGCGTTGCTCGTCCAGCGCGGCCAGCTCCCGGTAGATCTGTTCCAGGCGCGTGACGAGCTGTTTGCGGCGATCGGGCGGCGCCGGGCCGCCGGCTCCGCGCGCGGTCGCTTCGAGCGCCACCAGATCGGCGTAGAGTGTCTCGCGCTTGCCGATCAGCTGCTCGCGTTGATCGGCCGCCCGCCCGTCTTTGTCGCTCACCTTGGGGCGCCGCCCGAAGGCGAAGGCGCTTGCCACCAGACCGAGCGCCAGCAGGCCGGCCACGTCACGACCGGTCTCGTCCGTCGACGGGAGACCGTCGATCGTGAAGGAGAGGGCCCCGCCCGCCGGCACGGCGTCGACGGGCATGACCCAGTACTTCCGTCCGCCGAGCTCGCGTTCTTGCCGCTCACCGACGCCCGGCCCGCTGATCGAGAGGCCGGGGATCTGCTCCGTGATCAGCGTGAAGGGCGCGATTCCGTTGGGCATCGGCTGCACGAACCCGCGCGTATGGCCATGGTAGGGGAGCACGAACCCGAACGCCACTTCGTGCCCCGCGTTCTTCGAGGTCGTTCCCAGGATCGCGCGCTGGGGGGTGAAGGCGCCGTGCACCGCCATGCCGTGGTTCTGGCGCACGTCGACCTTGCGCTCGTTCTCCTGCGCCTGGGCGCTCACGAAGCCGTCGGGCAGGGGGATCTCGATGGCGCCCGGTCCCGGATCGAACATCTTGTCGGAGCGGTTCTCGAAGGGGAACATCTCGAGGAACTGCAGGGTGTCCTCGTGCATCTGCAAGACGACGCGGGCGCCGGGGCCGATCGTCATCACCGACGGATCCGTGGTGCGGGCCAGCGCGCGGATCTCCGCGCGCGCGCCGCCCGTCGACGGCATCGGAAACGGCGCGGTGCCGAGGCGGGTGCCATTCCATTCGAGCACGGCCGCGTAGCCGGTTCCCTCCCCGGTCGGCAGACCCGAAAAACGCGCCAGGCCGCCGCCGTCGCTCTTGCCGTGGCGGACGTCGATCTTGTTGTTCTTGTCGATCATGCCCAGCAGCACGGCGTGATTTCGGACCGGCGCGCCGGTCTCGTCGAGGAGGCGCACCTCCAGCGTGCCGACCGGCAGGGCGGAGTCCGCCGTGGCGACGCCGGCGGTGGCGCCCAGCACGAAGGGCGGTGGCTCCTTGCCGGCGGGGGCCTGGGCGGTGCCGGCGCCATCCGCGGACGGCTGGGCGGGGGCGCCGAGCTCCGCGATCAGCATGGTGCGGACACCGCCCGCGTCCGGCATCGGGAAGGTATCCGTGCTCAGGGTCTTCCCGTCGACGACCACCTGGGCGTGAAACTCGTCGCCCGGGATCATCCCTTCGAAGAGCGCCCGGCCGCTCGCGTCGGTCTTTTCCGTTCTCCGGCGCAGATCGCCGCCCGCGTTCTTGATGATGGCGCTCACCTCGACGCCGGCGACGGCGTTGGCGGGGAGCTTGCGCGAGACCCGCACGCTCACCGTCCCGGTCGGCATCCCGCGATCCGGAAGCGGCCGGCCCACGATCTCGGCCAGGTTGGGCATGCCGCCGCCCCCGCCCCCGCTCAACATCGGCTGCGCGTACGCGACCGAGGTGACGAGGGCGACCGAGATCAGGCCAAGGAGAGTTTTGCGCCGCATTTCTTGCAGAATTGTGCGTCGACGTCGTTGAGGGTGCCGCAGGTTGCGCAGGACGGGCGCTCGACGGGCGGGTTTGATGGCGTGGGGCCCGGGGCAGAGGCTGCGACCACCGTCGCCGCGGATTTGTCGGGCGCCAGCTTGAGGCGCATGGCCAGCTCGCGTTCGATGAGCGCCCGGTAGTCGTCGCCCGCTTCGATCTCGCCGATGAGGCGCATGGCGCGCGTCCGGTAGCGCTCGATCATCTCGCGGTAGTCGCGCTCGGCGATCTTGCGCATCTGGAAGTCGAGCTCGATCTCCTTGATCGCCTTCAAGACCAGCTGCTTTTCGCGCTCGAGCTCACGGGGCCGCCGCAGGCCGCGTCCCGTCGGCGTGGTCCAGGCCGCGCGCGCGAGCGGATCGATGACCCGCCAGAGCGCGGCCCCCGTGAGCGCGAGGGTCATGCCCCCGAGGCCCAGCATCACCAGGGGCGGGCCAAAGCGCATCTTCTCGACCAGCGCCGCGTAGGCGACCGCCGCCAGCGCGCCCGCGGCGCCCAGCACCCAGATCGGTATCCGGCGCCGCCCCGGCCTGATCGCGTGAGAACCCGGCGAGCTTTGCTCGTCGGGTCTCATCGCGGGGGGGTTCGGGGACCCTCCCAGGGTCCCCGATTTAGTCAAGATTGCGGAGCTCGTCATCGAGCTTGTCGGAGAGCTCCGTATCCGAGATCGTCGGGTCGCTCGGACCGGCGAGAGTGGCCGCGGGCCGGCGCGCCAGGCGGTAGGCGCCGTAGCCGAGCCCGATCGCGCCCAGGGTCCCCAGGGTGTACGGGAACAGCCAGGCCAGCCGGTTGAAGCCGCGGTCGAGGGGCGCGGCCAGCGCCACCTGCCCGCCGTACTTCCGTATGAAGTAGTCGATGATCTGATCCCGGGTCTGTTTTTGGTTGAGCAGCTGGCGAATCTCGATCCGATCCTGTGCGGCGTGGCCACAGTTTTCTGTGGCGCAGTCGATCAGGTTGTGGCGGCAGGTTCCGCACTGACAGATGATGTTGTGCACCAGCCAGTTCTCGTCGACGCCGGACGGCATCGGAGGCTCCAGCGCCTCGCCCGCCATCTGGGCCTCCTCGGCGCGCACCGGCCGGGCCGAGAGCGCGATCAGCCCCCCCGCGCCGAGCGCCAGCCACAGCACGAGCCCCGCCGCGCCCGCCTGCTTGGCAGGACCCACCGCGACGCCGGCCGTGATCCGCTCCAGCACGGCATCGGGCATCAGGCAGATCCCGGTC
>CALAOV010000051.1 GCA_937889515.1 uncultured Myxococcales bacterium
ATACCTGCTCGCCATCGCCCATTCGGGCAAACCGTTCGAACAGCCGTTGCTGGAGCCTGGCGTCATCGAGGGATCCACGGGGCCCGCATTGACTGGGCCGAGATCGACCGATTCCTCAAGGCTCGTCACGGGCGGCGTCTGAGACGCTCGAAGAGTCGATGAAATGCGGAGGACGCCAACTCTAAGAGATCGAAATCCTTGGTGAGCTGGATCGCGCACTGCTTAGACGTGGAGTCCAGTACATATCGGACCACGGAGCTGAACAATGGGTGCGCGATTTCACTGGGCCATAGTCCTCTTGATCCTGACTTCGGTGGCCTGCAGGCTCGATCGAACCGGCCTGGCTTCAGGTCAAGGCTCGGGGAATGACGCCACTCCCGCGGACGCACTCGGTTCGGGTGGCACGATCGGAGCGGCTGGGGGAGGAGGCCAGACGGGTGCAGCAGGATCGGGCGCGCCTGCGGGATCGGCAGGGGCGACAGGATCGGGCGGTACAATCGGATCGGCGGGCGCGACAGGATCAGCAGGCACGATGGGAGCAGCGGGCACGACAGGAGGTGGAGGTTCCTCGACAGGAGCCGCAGGCTCGACCGGTTCTGCCGGTTCTGGGGGTAGAGGCGGCACCACCGGTACGGGATCGGGCGGAGCCGGAAACGGCGGTATGGGCGGAGCTGGTGGGACTGGGGGCGTGGTCTGCGGCGGTCCCCGGCAGCCCTGTTGTGCTGCGAACGCCTGCAACGATGGCGGCTGTTGTGCCGGATCCATGTGCTCTGCAAGCGGGTCTGCATGCTCGATCGGTTCGAGCACCGACGGCCTCTGCACGAACGGTTCTTGCCAGACGTCGGCGGGGGATCCCTGCGGGGCCGTGGGTCAAGTATGTTGCGCTGGCGGGGGAGCCAACCCAGTGACCTGTACCGGGGCGGGCGCCGTCTGCATGTTCGGCGGGGGAAGCACGTCGAGCATGTGTGTCGCGTGTGGGACGGTCAACAACGCCTGTTGCGCCGGAGCGTCCAACACCTGTGCGAGCGGTCTGTCTTGTCAGGCGATGATGGGTGGCGGGCCTACGACTTGCCGAGCCTGTGGGGCGAACGGCGTGGCTTGCTGTAGTGGCAAGATCTGCGACATGGGCCTCGCGTGCGTGAACGCGGGGGGCCAAACTACGGCAACGTGTATGAGCTGCGGAGGCGCCGGGGCCGCCTGCTGTCCAGGCAACGTCTGTCAACCCGGCAGTCAATGCACAACCGCAACAGGAATGGGTGGGATGTTTACGTGCATTCCTTGTGGAGCCTCAGGGCAGCCATGCTGCGGCACGGGTGCAGTCGCAATGCGGTCGTGTAGTGTAGGCCTCGCTTGCGCCGGCGCTGGTAGTACCGCTACGTGCCAATGAGTTAAGCCTTCGAGACAGCCGAGAGTCTGACGTTGGTACCTAGGTACCAACGTCAAGGCGACTGCTCCCGAGGGGTCACCGAGAGACGCTGGGGAAGGGTTGACGGCGTGACCCGGAACCCACAGAGCCGCCACACTCTGATCCTAAGGCGCCGGGCGAAGGACTAGGCGGCAGCGCCGACCGCTGACGGCGGCTTAGCGACGGCAGCGGGTTTCGGCGGCGGTGCCTTCTTGGTCCGCCGCTTCGAGACCTTCACCTTGATGCCGGACTTCTTAGTCGGTCGCTTTGGCGCCTTCACCATCTTGATGCCGAACTTCTTTGCCCTTCGCGCCTCGCGGTACTTCTTGATCTTCGCCTTCGGCACGCCCTTATGTTCGGCGCAGACCATCCCGAAAACCGGAGCCCCGGGATTCCGGCAGCCGGGAACCGGACAGAGCTGCACGGGGGCCTTCCTTCTGGGGTTCTTCCGAACCGCGACCGCCGAGACCTTCGGGGGACGTCCGGGTCGCTTAACCCCGAAGGCGCTCTCGACAGCCAGACGGGCGCGCTCCATGGCTTGGCTCTCGAGGGCGGCGGCCAGTTGGTTGGTAAAATCCTCGATGAGAGATTGGACGGTGCTCATGGGCGCGGATGGTAGCAGATATCAGCCACCGCCCAGGCAGACCCCATCGGGTCCATGTAGACGGCTATCGTGGCCGCATGAAAGCTCTGGTCGATCCAGGTCCCCGGGTCCGCAATCGCTCCGAAGTGAGGGTCCCTTCCCGTGCCCCGGTTCGGAGGTCGTCGTCTCTGACTCGAGCCGTCGGTCCGAGTCGAGAGCGAGAGCTCTATTTGTCCACGAAAGGCTGGAGTTTGTTTCTGCGCGAGGGATGCCCGAGCTTCTGCAACGCCTTCGTCTCGATCTGGCGTATTCGCTCTCGGGTGACCGCGAGTTCTCGACCCACTTCTTCCAGAGTGTGATCTGACCTCTCACTGCGGGCCAGGTCGGCGATGGAGGAATCTATCCCCCGGCGCATCCGCGTTGTGTGATATTGAAAGCCCCGGAGTGGTGTACGTTTTGACGAGCCGGCGTGGGGGTATGGGGTGACGCCGCCGGAGGTGGCCGACGCGGCGCTGAGTCCCGGCGCCATCGTCGGCGAGTACCAGATTACCCACCTCCTCGGCGAGGGGGGAATGGGGGTCGTTTACGCGGGAACGCACCCGGAGATTGGCAAGCGGGTGGCGATCAAGGTGTTGGCGCCGCACGCGGCGCAGTACCCCGACCTGATCCGCCGCTTCAAGGAGGAAGCGCGCGCCGTCAACAAGATCCGCCACCCGAACATCATCGACATCTTCGCCTTCAATCAGCTCGCCGACGGACGCCACTACTTCGTGATGGAGTACCTCGAGGGGGAGAGCCTGACCGTGCGGCTCGAGCGCGGGGCGATGGATTTCGCGGAGATGCGGCGGTTGCTCGGGCAGATCTGCAGTGCGCTGGAGGCGGCGCACGAAGCGGGCGTCGTACACCGCGACCTCAAGCCCGACAACATCTGGGTAGCGACGCAGCACAAGTCCGAGTCGCGCATCAAGCTGCTCGACTTCGGCATCGCCAAGCTGAACGACCTGACGAACGTCAAGGCGACACAGGCGGGGGTCCCCATGGGGACTCCGCATTACATGCCGCCCGAGCAGGGGTTGGGCCGCGCGGTCGACCACCGCGCCGACATCTACGCGCTGGGCGTCGTCCTCTACCAGATCTTCGCCGGCGCGCTGCCGTTCGATGGTGTGACCGCGCACGAGATCGTTCTCAAGCACGTCACCGAGCGGCCGGCCCCGCCGTCGAGTCACCGCCCGATCGTGCCTGCGGCGATGGAGCGGATCATCCTCGACTGCCTGGAGAAAGAACCGGACCGGCGCCCGGCGACAATGCACGCGCTGAGCGAACGGCTCGACGCCGCGTTCGCCGCCGAGACCGGCGCGCGCACCGGGTCCGGCGGCGCGACGATGATCCCACGGCTGCCGACGATGACGGCTCCGCCTGCGCCCGCGGCGCCAGCTCCAGCGCGCCCCGAGTCGCTTCCCCCATCGAGCCGCGTCCCCGGAGTGGCTTCGACGCAGCCGACATCGGCGACGACGCTCCAGGGATCGGTCGGCGAGCGGGTCGCAATCGACAGCGACCTGGGCGCGACCGAGATTGCCGCCGCCGGCGGTCGCGGGTGGCGCCTGCCGGCGGGTATCGCGGTGGCGGCGGCGCTGGCCATTGCCGTCGGCTTCGGCGTCCGGGCGCGCCCAACCTCTGAAGCAGCGGCTCCGGCGACGGCACCTTCGAGCGCACCGACGACGATTCCGAAAGCCGCACCGGCGAGCGAACCGGCCCCGTCGGCGGCGGCAGCTTCCCACACCCCGATTCCGCCACCGCCGCCCCCGAACAAGCCGGTGGTCGCGCCAGCCCCTGGCGAGGCTCCGTCCGCTCCGGCGAAGGTGCCCGCTGTTGCCGCGGCCGCGGAGACCTCGAAGTCGGCCCACTCGCGAAAGCACGACCACCAACGACCGCTGGCCAGCGCCAAGATCTCACCACCGCCCGAGCACGCAGCCGCACCCAGCCCGGCAGTTGCACCCAGCCCGGCAGTTGCACCCACCCCCGCAGCCGCACTGAAGCCCGCCGCCAAGCCGAACTGCAACCCAAATTTCTACTTCGACGCCCAGGGCGACAAGCATTTCAAGCCGGAATGCTTCTGAGCCTATGAAATGAAAAATCAGATGAACCTTTCCATACGGTCGCTCCTGCCTGTGTGCGTTCTCGCTGGCTGGTTGATCGCCGAGCGATCCGCGGGCGCCGCGGCCGACCCCACGACGGCGGAATGCCTGAGCGCCAGCGAGAGCTCGCTGGCGCTGCGTCGCCAACACAAGATGCGCGACGCCCGAACCCAGCTCCTGACCTGCTCCGCCGCCAGCTGCCCCGCTGACGTGCGCGACGAGTGCACCCGCCGTGTCGCCGAGGCCAATACCGCCATCCCAACCATCGTCTTCGCGGCCAAGGACTCGGCCGGTGATGACCTCGTCGCGGTCAGGGTGACCATGGACGGACAGCCCATCGCCGACCGCCTCGAGGGGACGGCGCTGGCCATCGACCCCGGCGAGCACACCTTCACCTTCGAGACCGCCGGCCAGGCCAAGATCAAAAAACAGTTCGTCATCCGAGAGGGCGAGAAGGACCGGCGCGAGCGCATCGCGTTCGGCGCGCCCAGCGCGGCCTCGGCCCCCACTCCGACGGCCGAACCCGCGTCGATCCTCACGTCGTCTCCGAATACGCCGGCAGATTCCAGCAGCCAATCGAGCGGCCTCGGCACCCAGCGGATCCTGGCGATCGTCGCCGCGGGCGTCGGCGCCGTCGGGATCGGCGTCGGGATCGTCTACGGCCTCAGCGCCAAATCGAAACACGACACTGCCAACGCGGCCTGCCCCGGCTCGCTGTGCCCCAACAAGAACGGCGTCGATCTCTGGAACCAGGCCGTCTCCGCCGGCAACGTCTCGACCGCCGGCTTCATCGTGGGCGCCGTGGGGTTGGCCGGCGGCGCCGCGCTCTGGTTCATGGCGCCGCACCGCTCCGAGGAATCGGGTGAGAAGGCGGCCACGCAGGTCGGGTTGGGCCTCGGGATGCTGCAGATGAAAGGGGTATGGTAGTGCGGATTCGCCTCGTCGCGCTCGCCGGCGCTGCTCTTCTCGCAGTGGCCTGTAACTCGATAGTGGGCAATAGCCCCCACGGCCTAGAACCATCTGGCTCGGGTGGCTCGAACGGCACCGGAGGCGCTGCGGGATCGATCTCGCATCCGAGCGGCGGTACTGGCGGTGCGGCAGGGGCGGTTGCGACGGGTGGGATCGGCGGCTCGCCCGGGACCGGCGGCGTCGCCGGGGCCGCAGGCACGATCGGTTCGAGCGGCGGAGGAGGGAGCGGTGGAACCTCTGGATCCGGCGGAGCGACCAGCTCGGGCGGCACGACGGGCTCGGGCGGCGGCGCCGGCTCGAGCGGCACGGCTGGCTCGGGTGGCCGCGCCGGCTCAGGCGGCACGGCGGGCTCGGGTGGCAGCGCCGGCTCGGGCGGCACGGTGGGGTCGGGTGGCAGCGCCGGTTCGAGCGGGACAGCGGGCTCGGCTGGCAACACTGGCTCGGGCGGGACGACAGGCGCCGGTGGTACCGCCGGCGCCGGCGGTACGTCGAGCGCCATCATCACTCCCTGCGACATCCTGAACGCCGCGGGCAACACGTGTGTTGCCGCGCATAGCACCGTGCGCGTCCTCTACCCGGGCTACACAGGGCCTCTCTACCAGGTCTGCAAAGGAGCTGCGGGTTCGGGGCCGAGCTCCTGCGGGAGCGGGATGACGATGGACATCGGGAGCGTGAACGGGGGCTACGCCAACGCCGCCGCTCAAGACGCGTTCTGCCCCAGCGGCAGCACCTGCACCATATCGATCATCTACGACCAGTCCCCCAACAAGAATGACCTGCAACCGGCGCCCAGCGGCGGCAACAATGTCAATCCAGACATTCCCGCGACTGCCACCGATCTGAAGACGACGCTCGGTGGCCACGAGGTCTACGGCCTCTGGATCAAACCGGGTATGGGCTACCGGGCCGGGTGTACCGGCTGCGGAGTCGCAACGGCGAAGGGGACCGCAACCGGCGACCAGCCCGAGACCGAGTACATGGTGACCAGCCAAATCGGCCTGGTCGATGGGTGCTGCTTCGATTATGGCAACGCTGAGAAGGACGCGCAGGACGACGGCAACGGCAATGCCGAAGCCGTTTATTTTGGCGGCGGCGTTGTTTGGGGGACCGGGTCGCCCGGCGGCCACAACAACGGACCCTGGGTCATGGCGGACCTCGAAAATGGTCTTTTTGCCGGCTTGACGACCGCAGGCAGCACCCAGGACATTCCAACCAACATGGCCCTCAAGAAAAACTTCGTCACGGCCGTCGTCGTCGGCGATACGGCGACGCAGAACTCCAACATGGGCCGGTTCGCCCTCTATGGCGCGGATGCGACGGCCGGTACCCTGCTGACCCTGTATGACGGGATTCGTCCCACGACCGGGTATGTTCCCATGCGCAAACAGGGATCAATCGTTCTCGGCATCGCCGGCGACAACAGCATCGGTGGTGGAGGACAGTGGTTCGAAGGCGTGATGGCAAGCGGCGCCGCAACGGTGGCGACCCTCAGCTCCCTCCAAGCCAACATCGTCTCCGTCAGATACGGGAACTAACCCCTGAGCTCGCCTGCCGTCGGCGCTCGGTTCGCCGTCGGCGGTGCCACGGTGTTGCGCTGGGTTCGTCTGTATAGGGCCCAGGGCAACACGAAGCCAGCATCCAAGGGCGGCGGTAGACCGTCGACGATCGGAGGCGACGAGATCGCGCGCTTGCTCGACTAGCTGGGCGACCCGACCGCGAACGAGTTCCACGACGCTGCTGAACCCGATCTGCTCGCCGAACGCCGAACGCTGGGTGGCTGCCCGACTGGGGGCGCCAAGATCACCGCCGGCTATCTGCTGCCCGCAAAATATGTCATCCACGCCGTGGGCGCCGTCTGGGAGGGTGGCCACACTGGACGCCCACAACCCCACCGCATCCCGCTGGGCGTAGCCCTCGGCCGTGGTCTTGAACGACCCGTGTCCGAGCGCTGCCGCCACCGCGTCTGAGGCGATTCTAGCGCATCGGATTCGCGGACGACGCGCGCTCGTGTCTAGGCGAGCGCGCGTCGCTGATGACTGACCGAAGACGGTGCTAGGTCTACGGTCGGCGGCGGCGACGGCGCCTGCTCATGAGCACGGCGCCGAGGATCAGGAGCGAGGCGCCGCCGGTCATTCCGCCGGGCGTTCCACTAGTCGAGCAGCTGCAGCCACTGCCGCCGCCTGAGGTGACGCCGCTGCCACCGTGACCTGCGCTGCCGCCGGAAGAACCGCCGTGGCCCGCGCTTCCCGTGGTACCAGCGCCGCCGGTCGCGCCGCCTCTCCCTGCGGAGCCGGTGGTACCTGCCGTGCCGGCGCCGCTCCCGCCAGCGGCACCCGTCGTGCCAGCGGCACCCGTCGTGCCAGCGGCACCCGTCGCCCCACCGGCGCCTGCGCCTGCCGAACCACCT
>CALAOV010000052.1 GCA_937889515.1 uncultured Myxococcales bacterium
ACGTTTGATCAGCATCTGACCGCCCCCGCAAGTTTTTGGTCGGTTATGAGATGCGTTCTAGATGGAACCCTCAAAGGGTTCCAAACCTCGCCCACGCGATCTAGATGGAACCCTCAAGGGTTCCAAACCTCCCACGACGGGCTCGGGCCGGCAAAGCCGTCCCGGGTACACGCGGCGCTCAGAGCGCCAGCGTGGCGCCTTCGGCCGCGCCCACCACGTCGATGTCGCGACCGCCCCGCTCATCGAGCAGGCGCCGGCCGCGCGCGCACAGCCCGTCGACTTCGGCGTCGCTGTAGTCCTGATCGTAGTGAAACAGGACCAAGCGCTTGACCTTGCCGGCGATGGCCGCGTCGACCGCATTCTCCACCGACGAGAAACCACGATCGGCATAGCGGCGACCGTCCTCGGGCGTGTAGGTGCTGTCGTGGATGAGAACGTCCGCGCCCCGATAGAGATCGATCGACGCGGGCGGCGGCCCACCCGGACCGTAGCCGGCATCGCTGGCGTAGACGACGGACTGCCCGCCGTCCTCGATGCGAAAGGCGAGGGCCCCCGCGCGCCCGTGCGGATTGGTGCGCGCGCGCACCGTGCAGCCGGCCACCTGGAAGGGCTTCCCTTCGTCGATGGCGGCGATGTCGATGCCGGCGCCCATGTTCTTGAGCGTCTGCACCGGGAAGTACTGCGGCGCCATCTGACCTTCCAGGATCCCTTCCAGCATCGCCGAGCTCTGCGCGCCGCCGAAGATGTGGAACCGATTTCCCTGGTGATAGAGCGGCACGAAGAACGGGAAGCCCTGGATGTGGTCCCAGTGGGCGTGCGACAGCAAGATGTTCGCCTCGCCCCGCCCCTGGCCGAAGGCGCCTTCCATGAGCGCCATGCCCAGGTTGCGCGCACCGGTCCCGCAGTCGAGCACGATGAGCCCGCCGTTCTTCGGGCGCAGAGATACACAGGAGGTGTTGCCGCCGTAGCGCACCGTCGACGGTCCGGGCGCCGGGATCGAACCGCGCACGCCCCAGAACGAGATCTCCATCAGCTCTGTCCGAGCTCGACGTCGAGCCCTTCGTAGGCGGCCATCACTTCCAGCGGACCGCCGTCGCGCGCGGCGAGGGCCCGCGTGTCGGCCAGGATCCCGTCGATCTCGACGTCGCTCCGCTCGGGCGCGTGGTGGAAGAGCACCAGGCGCCGCGCATCGGCCTCGCGACAGATGTCGACCGCGTCGCTCGGGCGTGAGTGCCCGTAGTGGGGAATTCGCTGGTAGTCCTCCGAGGTGAACATCGTGTCGTAGATGACCAGATCGGCCCCGGCGCAGAGGCGCACGACGCCCTCGCGCATGCGCGCCAGCTTCTGCCGATCCCGCGCCGGCAGCTCCGCGCCCGGCGACGGCGGACGCTCGACGAATTCGTCTTCGAACAGGATGTCGGTGAAGGGCGCCGTATCGGAGACGTAGACCACCGACGCCCCGTCGACCGTCAGCCGATAGGCGGTCGCGATATAGGGATGGTTGAGGCGCGCGCAGGCGACCTTCACGTCGGCGATCTCGAACTTGGCGGAATCGGTCAGCTCACGAAACGCGATCTCGGCCTGGGCCTCCGCGAAGGGTACCGGAAAATAGGGATCGTCGGTCTGCGACGCGAACACCGCATGCAGGTGGAGGTCGTCGCGCTTGCGCGCGTAGACGCTCAGCTTGTTGCCGCGCTGGTAGAGCGGCGAGAAGTACGGCAACCCCTGGATGTGATCCCAGTGGGTGTGGCTGATGAGGAGGTGAACATCCGTGCGCCCGGCTTCGGCCTCGGCGCCCAGCTCCTTGCCGAGCTTGCGGATCCCGGTCCCCGCATCCACCACCACCCGCGTGCCCGCCGCAGATCGAACCTCCACGCACGACGTGTTGCCGCCATAGCGTTCGGTCTTCTGCCCGGGTACCGGGAGCGACCCACGCACGCCCCAAAACCGAACTCTCATGACACAAGAAGACCGGCAGGCACACCGCGACCCACCCGTCGCCGACGCAGGCTCGCGCGAAACCGCGGGACCATCTTCCAAACAATAACACGATGCCCCGCCACACCGCGATCTCCCCTGTCGACCACCCACCACCGCATCCGATCGGTCCCCCCGACTCAAACAAAAGCGCCGGACCAGCTCCGCCCCTAGGGGGAGGAAGCGCGAGCTGGCCCGGCTGAAGATTTACGCGAGGTGCACGACGTAGCCGGCACCGTCGGGGCGGGTGGTCACCGTCGCCCCGATCCGCGCCGCCAGGTCCGACGCCAGGACGAAACGCCAGGAGGTCACCGGGGGTCGCCGCCCGTTGCTCTCGATCTCGAGCACGACCGAACCCCGGGAGCTTTCGGCACGAACGTCAATCTGCAGACCGTCGTTACGCGCCAGGTCGACGATCAGGGCGGCGAGCAGTGATTCGAGCGCGCATCCCCGATTGCCCACACCGGTGCGCCGCTCCTTGTGGAAGGAAACCGCTGACTTACCCAGGGTGGGCGCCGCCAGCCGGAGGGCCCGCTCGAACACATCTTCGAGGTCGGCGACCATCGGCCCGCCATCCCGAATCGCGGCATCAACAAAGCCCACCAGGGCGTTGAGCCGCTGGACGTTCCATTCGGTCTCGGTCAAAGCCTCCGCGACCTCGCCCGCCAACCCAGCCGGCGCGGCGGTCCGGATTTCGGTCGCCGCCGCGAGCAAGACGGTTAGATGGTTTCGAAACTCGTGAAGGATCCCGTTCCAGACCGGCACCAGCCGAAACAGCTCGGACTCCCGATCTTGGGGCGGATCGTAGCGGGCAACCGAGGAAGGGGCGCTCGTAGTCAGCATCGTCATCGGTTGGTCTCCGTGTCCATTACAAGAACCATGCCGCCCCCACGCGACGTCCGGCTGAGCTGGCTCCGCGCGCCGCTGCCGCGACGGCGCTCTCCACTCCCTGGTGTGGCCGAACCGTTTCCGGTAAAAGGCGGGCGGTGAATCGGATTCGAAGATGGGCATTGCCGGCCCTCGGGCTTGCGCTGGCGCTCACGGCCGCGTCCTGCGGTCGAAAGATCGGGGACAACTGCCAGACGGCGGCCGACTGCGACCCGAACGGGGGACGCATCTGCGATCTCTCGCAACCCGGCGGCTACTGCACGATCCTGGGTTGCAACGAGACCAGCTGCCCCAGCGAAGCGACCTGCGTGCGCTACTTCCCGGTCCAGTATCTGACCACGCCGTGCAATCCATTCTGCGAGGACCGCACCTGCCTGTCGGGCGGGGCCGATGCCGGACTCTGCTCGATGACCTGCCCGCAGGCATCCTCGGACGCCTCGGCCAATGCGGCCTGTCCGAACGGCCCGACGAACGATTGCACGGCGGACGAGATCTGCCTCGACGAGGGTCTCTGCGCGCCGCGTTCGACCGAGATGCGCTTTTGCGCCTTCGTCTGCGGGAACAACGGCGACTGCCGGGGTGGATACATCTGCCGGCCGACCGGAACGGCGGGAAGCATGGCGCTATCGGCGACGCCTTGTACCCAGACCGCCTTCTGCTCTCCGGCGCCCCAGTAGCCGCGAATCTACCCGCGCTTCGACAACCGATTCGGGACCGGCGCCGATAGACAGCCGTGCGTTCCGGCGCCGCCGTCGTCTGTCTGACCCTCCCGTTTGTTTTTCTCCTCGCGAGCCCCTCGCCGGCCGTGGCCGGCAAGGCGGTGGACGGCGTCGTGAATCTCAACACCGCGCCCGCGGAGGTCCTGGCATTGCTGCCCGGAATCGGTCCCGCCAAGGCGGTCGCGATCCTCGCCTATCGAAAGCGACGCCCGTTTCGCACCGTCGACGAGCTGGTCCGGATCAAGGGCGTCGGGCGGAAGATGGTCCGCCGGTTGCGGGTGCATCTGGCGGTGGCCGGACCAACGACGGCGACCGCCACCACGGCGAAGGCGACGCCCGCCGTGGCTTCACAACCACCAAAGCCCGTGCCGCAACCCGCGCATCCGCCGCACCCGTCGGCATGCCCCGCTGCTTCCGCGATGGCCCATCCGACGCACCCCGCGCCCGGACCGACGCGCCTGCGCGCGCGCCTACCCGATCGGGGCCAGTCGGTGGCACGACCGTGGCGGGCTCCCTGCCTCGATCCCGCCTGAGACGACTATTTCCCCGGCGACAGGCGGGGGGAAGCCGGCGGCGGGCCGGGGGAAGCCGGCGGCGGAGAGGCGGGGGCGGCCGGCGCGGCGGTCGGGGGCGGGGGTGTCGGGACGATCGCCGCAGGATCCTGCCGGAGCCGTAGAAGAGTCGACAGCGACACCGAGCGCTCGTAACGGGCGATCGCGCGCGCCGGGTGGTACCCGGGCAGCGTCGCCTCGATCACATGATCGGCGAGATCGCGCCGGACCGACACGATCGTCGGCGAAGGCGCAGCGATCGCGACGCCGTCGAGGCGCACGCTGGCGCCCTCGGGTTCGGTCGCGATCGAGAGCCTGGCCGGGTTGCGCCAGACCAGGAGCACGTCGAGCGGCATGACGAAGTAGTGCACGCCCGCGGCGCCGCCTCCGGCGATCAGGACCAGCATCATGAGCACGCCGGGCCAATGACTTCGCGAACGGATCTGGACCCGGGCGGTTTCATGGTGGGCGCGCTGAAGCGGGTAGGGGACCGGTACAGCCATCTGGCCTCCGAAGGCCGGCTGCGCCCCTCGGGATCCCGCCATCGGGGGTCGCTGCACGCCGAGGGCCGGCGTCCCCGCCATCGGCGGTCGCAGCACACCAAAGGCCGGTGTCCCCGCCATCGACAGTCGCTGCATTCCGGAGGCCGGTGTCCCCGGTATCGTCGCACGCTGCATTCCGTGCGCCGGCGTTCGCGCCATCGGCGGTCGCTGCACGCCGAAGGCCGGCGTCGCCGCCATCGGCGGTCGCTGCAGGCCAAAGGCCGGCGTTCTCCCGATCGGCGGTCGCTGCGCGCCGACGGCCGGTCCCCCCGACACCGTCTGCGGGGGCACGATCGCCCGCTGTCCCGTGGTGCGGCCGGACCCGCGCGCCGTCATCGGTTCGGCCGCCGGTGCCGGTGGTTGCGGCGTGGGGCCACGCGGTCGTGCGGGCGGAAGTGGCGTCTGCCCCCGGGGGCGGGCCGGTGGCAGCGGCGTGCGCCCGCGCGGACGCAGCGGTGGCAGCGGCGTGGTGGGCGGCGGGGTCGCCTGCGGATCGTCGGGAGGCGCGGTCGGCGCGGCCGAAACCGCGGGCGCGGATCGAGAAACCGGCTGGCCGCCCTCCCGGGCGGAGGCCGGCGTCATTCCGGGCGCGGTGAGCGGCGCGGGCGTGGCGGCCGCGGCGAACGCCTCGCGCAGCGCCTGAGCCTCGGGACCGAGACGGATGACGCGCGAACGCTCGAGCATCAGGATCCGCGGCCGACGCGGCGGATTTACGAGCCCCAGGAGCGCGCCGAGATCGCTGGCCCCCACCGGGACGTTCATCTGACCCAGCACCTCGCGAATCGCGGTGCCGAACGCCGCCGCGTCGGGAAAACGCTGCGCCGGATCGGCGGCCAGCGCGCGGTCGAGGAGCCGCTCGATCGCGACGGGGAGATCGGGCCGAATCTGGCGCGCCGACGGAATCACGCCCGAGGCGACAAGGCTCCAGGCAGCGACCTCGTTGGTGATTTCGCGCAGGCGGCGTCCGGTGAGCATCTCGAACAGCACGGCGCCCAGCGAGAAGATGTCGGTGCGCCGATCGAGCGGCGCCTGCATCGCCTGCTCGGGCGACATGTACGAAAGGTTTCCCTTGAGGCTCCCCACCACCGAACGATCGTGGCGGCGCTTGGCCAGACCGAAGTCGGATAGCTTCACCTCGCCCGCGAACGAGATGAGCACGTTCGACGGCGTCACGTCGCGGTGCACGAGCCCCATCGGCTGCCCATCGGGCCCGCGCAGATCGTGCGCGAAGTGCAGCCCCTGCGCGAGCTCCGAGGCGATGTGCAGCGACAGCGCCTCGGGGATGATCTCCCCCACCGCCGTCAGCTGCTCGGTGATGATGCGCAGGTCGTAGCCTTCGACGTACTCGAGAACGATGAAGTACTGGCCATCCTCCGAGATCCCCAGATCGTGGATCTGGACGATGTTGCGGTGGGAGAGCGCGGAATGGATCCGCGCTTCGGTGAGCAGCATCTTGACGAAGCGCTCGTCCTCCGCAAGGTCCGGAAGGATTCGCTTGATCGCGACGAACTTCTCGAACCCTTCCGCGGCGACCACCCGGCCCTTGAAGACCTCGGCCATACCGCCGATCGCGATCGGCTCGAGGAGCTCGTACTGGCCGAATTTCATGCGGGAAGTCTTCCCAGGCTAAACCGGAACGTGGGGGCCGGTCCATCCCTACCCTTGGCGGGGGGCGGGCGGCGCGCGCCCGCCCCCGCGTAACGTATAGTGCCCGGACGTGAAGCTGAGGTTCGATCCCGTGCGACGGATGTGCGCGGCCGCGGTGGACGACGGCACCGTGCCCGGCCTGGTGGCGTTGGTGGCGACCGGCGGACAGACCGTATTTCACGAGGCGTTCGGGGCGCGGCAGCTGATCCCGCGCAAGCTGCCGGCCTTTCCCGACACGGTCTACGACGTGGCGTCGCTGACCAAGGCGGTCGTGACCAGCCTCGTCGCCATGGGCGAGGTGGGCGCCGGCCGGTTGACGCTCGATGCGCCAGTGGCGAGCCTGCTCCCGGAGTTTGCCGGTCCGGGCCGCGATGGGGTCACCGTGCGCCAGCTGCTCTGCCATGCGTCGGGGCTCCCGGCCCATCGGCCGCTCTGGCGCCGGGCGGCCGAGGCGCCGGCGGAACGCTGGGCGATCTGCCATCTGGCGGCCCGCGAGCCGTTCGAGTATCCGCCCGGGACCCGCGCGGTCTATTCGGATCTGGGCTTCATCCTGCTCGGCTGGCTGCTGGAACGGATGACCGGGATCCGGCTGGATGTCCTCCTGCAAGATCGGATTGCCGGGCCACTGGGGCTCTCGGCAACGGGCTTCGTGAACCTGGCCGATCCCGCCGCGCCCGCGCGCCTGCTCGGCGATCGGTCGGTGGCCGCGACGCAGCTCTGCCCGGAGCGGCGGCGGCTGATGCTGGGGGAGGTCGACGATCTGAACGCCGCCGCCATGGGGGGCATCGCGGGACATGCGGGTCTCTTCAGCACCGCGGCCGATCTCGGCCTCGTCGCCGGGGCGCTGACCGCCGCCTGGCGCGGGGCAGGGGGGCCGCCGCCGACTGTCGACCGCGACGTGCTGCGGACCTTCTGGTCGCCCTCGGGCGTGCCGGGCTCGACCTGGCGCCTCGGCTGGGACGGCCCGGCGGCGAGCGGATCCCAGGCCGGCACGCGGCTCTCGCGAGACGCCGTGGGTCATCTCGGATTCACCGGCTGCTCGCTCTGGATCGATCCGGCGCGCGAGCTCTGGATCGTGCTGCTCTCGAACCGCGTGCACCCGTCGCCCCCCACAGACGACCGCTTCCGCCAGTTCCGCCCGGCGCTGCATGACGCCGTCGTCGAGGCGCTCGGCTATGATGGTTCCTGACGTGAGCCTGCGCGCCCCCATCGCTGTCCCGGTCGAGATCCGCGCCGATGCGCGCCGGATCTTTCGCCTGGCGTGGAACGTGGGCGAGGACGGCCTACGCCTCGCGGGTGACCTGCCGTTCGAGCCGGGACGACCGATCGAGGCGCGTTTTCAGCTGCCCGACGGTGAGGCGCTCGCGCTCCGGGCCAGCGTCGCGAGCGACGGCGGCGACGACGACGACGACCGAGAGCGGCCCCGTGAGCTGGCCTTCTTGGACCCACCGGCCGACGCGCGCATCGCGCTCCGCCGATATGTCCAGGTGCGCCTGGAGTTGCCAGCATGAGCCAGCGAGCATGAGCAACAGCGATCGGTTCGAGCGCCTCGCGGCCCTGGAGCGGCAGGCGGCCGAGGCCGGCGGCGCGGCGCGGGCCAAGCGCCAGCACGATGCGGGAAAGCTGACCGCGCGCGAGCGGGTGGCGCTCTGCTGCGACCCGGGCAGCTTCGTCGAGATCGACAAGCTCGTCACCCACCGCGCCACCGACTTCGGCCTGGCGGAGAACAAGATCCTCGGCGACGGCGTGGTCACCGGCTACGGGACGGTCCATGGCCGGACGATCTTCATCTTCGCGCAGGACTTCACCGTCTTCGGCGGATCGCTGGCCGAGGCGCACGCCCGGAAGATCTGCAAGGTGATGGACCTGGCGATGAAGGCCGGCGCGCCCATCGTCGGGCTCAACGATTCGGGCGGCGCGCGAATTCAAGAGGGCGTGGTCTCATTGGCCGGCTACGCCGAGATCTTCCTGCGCAATACGTTGGCCTCGGGCGTGGTGCCGCAGCTCTCGGCGGTGCTGGGGCCGTGCGCGGGCGGCGCGGTCTACTCGCCGGCCATCACGGACTTCGTGTTCATGGTCGAGGGGTCGAGCTACATGTTCATCACGGGCCCGGACGTCATCCGCACGGTCACGCACGAGGAGGTCAGCAAGGAAGAGCTGGGCGGCGCCTCGGCGCACGTCCGCTCCGGCGTCGCGCACCGGGCGTTTCCCGATGAGCCCTCTTGCATGGAAGGGCTGCGCACGCTGCTGTCGTTCCTACCCCAGAACAACCGCGAGGATCCGCCGCGCCTGCCCACCAAGGACCGCGCCGACCGCGCCGACGCGGCGCTCGACGAGATGGTCCCCGACGAGCCCTCGAGGCCCTACGACATGCGCGCGCTGGTCGGGCGGGTGGTCGACGACGGCCACCTGTTCGAGATCCAGCCCGATCACGCCCGCAACATCATCGTCGCCTTCGCCCGGCTCGACGGCCGGCCGGTCGGAATCGTCGCCAATCAACCGGCGCACCTGGCCGGGTGCCTCGACATCGACGCCTCGGTGAAGGCCGCGCGCTTCGTGCGCTTCTGCGACTGCTTCAACATTCCGCTCATCACCTTCGTCGACGTCCCGGGATTTCTCCCCGGCACCGCGCAGGAGTGGGGCGGCATCATCCGTCACGGCGCCAAGCTGCTCTACGCCTTCGCCGAGGCGACGGTCCCCAAGCTGACCGTCATCACCCGCAAGGCCTACGGCGGCGCCTACGACGTCATGTCGTCCAAGCACATCCGCGGCGATCTCTCGTTCGCGTTCCCGTCCGCCGAGATCGCGGTGATGGGACCCGAGGGCGCCGTCAACATCGTGTTTCGCGAGGAGCTGGCGAAGGCCGCCGATCCGGAGGCCGCCCGGGCGCGCTACGTCGCCGAATATCGCGAGAAGCTGGCCAATCCGTACCCGGCGGCGTCGCTGGGCTACGTCGACGAGGTGATCCGCCCCCGCGAAACCCGCGCCAAGCTCTGCCGCGCGCTGACGGTGCTGGCGAACAAGCGCGACAGCAACCCGCCCAAGAAGCACGGAAACATACCGCTGTACTGGGAACGACATGAACATGGGAACCCGGAGAGGGTTCCCAAACCCTCCCGCGAAGAGGTCGCGCCGGCAGAGCCGTCGCTCCCTCACGCGATCGTGGTTTCCAGTCTTGGCGAGCAGTCTTGCCCTGGGCTGCGCGACGGCGCCGCAGCCGATCACGAAGATCGTCAATGGGCGGGTGGTGGAGACGCGGGCGGTGAGCCCGGAAGCCTACGAGCACGTGACGCGCGCGCATCTGTACGAAGAGGAGGAGCGCTGGCAGGAGGCGGCCGACGAGCTGCAGCGCGCGCTGCCGTTCGATCCCGACGCGGCCGAGGTTCGCGCCGAGCTGGCCGAGCTCTTCATCCGGCTCGGGCGCACCGACGACGCGGCCGACCAGATCACGCGATCGCTCGCCACCGCGCCGACGGTGCCGGGCTATCTGGCCCAGGCCCACTTCGCGGAGGCGCGTCGATCGGGCGGCGGTCCGATCCCGTCGCTGGAGCAGGCTGCGCGACTGGCGCTGACCGACGAGGACGCCGAGGCGATCGAGACCACGCACCTCGAGCTGGCGGAGGCGCAGGTGGGCGCGCTGGATCTGTCCGCCGCGATCGAGACCGTCCGGCGCCTGGTGCACGCGGAGCCCGACACGCAGCGGGGGCGCGTCCAGCTGGCCGCGCTCTCCTGGCCGCTGGGCGGCCTCGACGAGGCGATCGCGGCCGTGACCTCCGCTGTCGACGACGAGCCCGCCGACGTCGAGGCCCGCATCCTGCTCGGCGAGCTGCAGATCGCCACCAATCAGCCCGCGGCCGCCAAGGTCAGCTTCAAGGCGGCGATCGAGCGCGCCGATGCGCCGCTCGAGATCGCCGACGCGTTCGCCGGTTGGCTGGTCTTGCGCGGCGAGCTGGCGGCGGCGCAAGACCTGGCCGACGGACTGACGGCCGACCTGCCCGACGCCGAGTCGCTGGAGCTGGCGGCCGCCCTGGAGCGAACGGTCAAGCGTCCGGCCCGCGCCCTGGCGCTCGCCGAGCGGGCCCGCAAGACCGGCGCCAGCGCTGGGCGGGTCTCGCTCATGACCGGGGCCGCCCTGGCCGCCAAGGAGGACTGGAGCGGAGCGACAAAGGCCTACCTCGGCGTCGCCAAGACCGACCCGGAGCTCTTCGAGTCTCGGCTGCGGGCGGCCGAGATCGAGCGCGAGCACGGCAAGCTCGACCAGGCGACGGCGCGGCTCGCCGAAGCCGCCGCCACGCAGATGGACGGCACGCGCCTGGTCGATCTGGCCATCGCGCGCAGCCAGCTCGACGAGAAGCGCGGCGATGCGGCGCTGGCGGTCCGGTATCTCGACGAAGCCTTGGCTACCAAGCCCGACGACAAGCCGCTCGACGATCGTCTGGCGGATCGCCTGATCCTGGCGCGGGCGGCGGTCAACGAACGACGCGGCGACTGGCAGCCGGCGATCGCTGAGGTCGACGCCCTGCTGGCCCGCGAGCCACGCAACGTCGAAGCGCTGAACTTCGCCGGGTTCATCGCCGCCGATCGTGGCCAGGATCTCCCCCGCGCGATCAAGCGACTGCAGGCCGCGGTGGCGCTCTCGCCCGGCGCCGGTGGCGTGGTCGACAGCTTGGGCTGGGCGTACTTCCGCGCGGGCGATCTGACCCGAGCCGACACCTTCCTCGAACAGGCCGGCCGCCTCGAGCCGGCCGATCCCGAGATCCTGAGCCACCTCGGCGATCTGTACGCCAAGCGCCAGGAGCGGGACCGCGCGCTCGCGACCTACCGGCTGGCGCTCACGTTGTCGCCGAGCGATCGCGTCGCCCGCGAGCTCGGCGACCGGATCCACACCCTCGACGCAAAGAGCGCCGCCGGGCGATGAGGGTGCGGCCGGGCAGCGGCGTCGGCGTCGGCGTCGGCGTCGGATTGACGGCGATCGTCGCGGCGAGTTGCCTGCACGCGCCAACGGTCGTGCGCCCATACCCCGCACCGACGGCCGAGACTCTGACCGCGGCGCTGGCAGCTCGACAGCGGGCGGTCTCGGGAATGAACGCCCGCGTGCGGGCCACCAGCTGGCTGGGCGGCGAGCGCGTGCGCGCGACCGTCAACATGCTGGTCGAACGCGACGGCCGGCTTCGCTTCGAGGCCGAGGTCAGCCTGCAGGGCACCGTCGCCACACTGGTCACCGACGGACCTTCGTTCGCGCTCCTCGACGCGCGCCACAACCAGCTTTCGCGCGGACCGGCTTGCCCCGCCAACGTCGCCTCGCTGATCCGGATCCCACTCGGGCCCGCCGACGTGGCCGCCGTGCTGCTCGGCGACGCCCGTCCGCCCGAGCCCGCCGGGGGCGGGGCGCCGACGGTCTCCTGGAATCCCCAGCGCGGCGCGGACGTCCTGGTCTTGAACGACCGCCAAGGCGGCACGCTGCAGCTCTTCTTCCGGGGACCGGACGCCGGCCGCGATCTCGTGGGCGCGGTCCGGACCGGCGCCGACGGCGCGCGCCTCTGGCAAACATCGTACGAGAGCTTCGAATCCATCGCCGGGCGCCGGCTACCGGGCACCATCCTCTTCGCCGAGCGGGGCGGCAGCTTCGACGATGGCGTCGAGATTCGGTTCAAAGACCGGTCGCTCGACGATCCGCCGCCCCCCGCCGCGTTCACCCTGGCGCCGCCTCCCGGGGTGGTGGTCAAGGACGTCGGCTGCGGCCAGGGATTCTGACTTCCGGCGCGGCGAGCCCTCGCGGTCATTGACTCCCGTCGCGCCCGCTGGGAAACTTCCGCCGCTTCCGTCGTCTATTTCCGGTTAAGGAGTCCTCGATGTCCGAGTATCTGTTCACGTCCGAGAGCGTCACCGAAGGTCATCCCGACAAACTTTGCGATCAAGTTTCCGACGGGATCCTCGACGCGCTCATCAAGGGCGACAAGGGTTCCCGCGTCGCCTGCGAGACGCTGACCAAGACCGGGTTCGTGATGGTGGCCGGCGAGGTGACCTCCGCCGCCCAGATCGACATCCCCAAGATCGTCCGTGGGGTGGTCAAGGAGATCGGCTACAGCCACTCGGACATGGGATTCGACTGGAAGACCTGCGGCGTGATGGTGGCGCTCGAGCAGCAGTCGCCCGATATCGCCCAGGGCGTCGACGGCAAAGGCGTCTACACGCGCGACGAGCAGGGCGCCGGCGATCAGGGAATGATGTTCGGTTACGCCTGCGACGAGACCCCCGAGCTGATGCCGCTGCCGATCATGACCGCGCACAAGCTGTCCAAGCGCCTGGCCGACGTGCGCAAGAAAGGCGTGGTCGACTTCCTGCGCCCCGACGGCAAGAGCCAGGTGTCGGTCCGCTACGACGCGGACGATCGGCCGCTGGGGATCGACGCGGTCGTGGTGTCCACGCAGCACAGCGAAGAGGTGAAGTACCGAACGCTCAAGGAGGCCGTGATGGACGAAGTGGTCCGGCCGGTGCTCCCCGACGGGCTGGTCTCGCTCAAGACCAAGTTCTTCATCAACCCGACCGGACGCTTCGTGGTCGGTGGCCCGATGGGCGACTCGGGGCTTACCGGGCGCAAGATCATCGTCGACACCTACGGCGGCATGGGGCGCCACGGCGGCGGCGCCTTTTCGGGCAAGGACCCGTCCAAGGTCGACCGCTCCGCCTGCTACTACGCACGCTACATCGCCAAGAACGTGGTGGCGGCCGGCCTGGCACGCCGCTGCGAGGTACAGGTCGCCTACGCCATCGGCGTCGCCGAGCCGGTGTCGTTGCTGGTGCACACCTTCGGCACCGGCAAGATCTCCGAAGATCGCCTGGCCGAGATCGTCCGCGCCAACTTCGACTGCCGCCCCGGCGCGCTCATCCGCGAGCTGAACCTGCTGCGACCCATCTACCAGAAGACGGCCGCCTACGGTCACTTCGGCCGCCAGGACAGCGACTTCTACTGGGAGCGCACCAACAAGGCCGACGCGCTCAAGTCGGCGGCGCGAAAGTTCTACGTCACGGGCGGTGGAAACGGGTCCGGCGGGGGCAACGGCTACGGCGGAAAGCCCAGCGCCGGCAAGGCAAAACGCCGCGCCGGTCGCTCGCTCGAAGCCTGACGGATTGCCCCGGGTCGAGCCCGGCCGCGCCCTTTAGCGCGGCCGGCCAATGGTCGATACTGGCGTGGTGGTGCGCCCGATGCCGACCCAGCAACCGGACCGCCCGCGGGACGGCGACGCCCGCGGCTCGGCGATCGGTTCACGCGGGCCGCTGATCCACGTCAGCACGCGCTGCCTGACGATCGACGAGTTCGTCGAGAAGTTCTCGGGATTCGCTTCCTATGGGGCGCTGGTCTTGCCGGCGGCCGGCGAGCTCCCGGCGGGAACCGAGGGACGGTTCGTCATCCGGCTCGCCGATCGGTCGGTCGCCATGCGCGGTCGCTGTCGGGTCACGGACGTCAAGACGGTCCCGGTCAGCCCGGCGGCGACGGGGCCGCGCCGGACCCTCCTACGCGTCGCGCTTCTGGAGATGGAGGAGGGAAGCCGCACCGTCCACGCCCGGCTGCTGGCCCACCGGCGGCAGGCCGTGCCGCTGCCCGTGATGCCCGGCGAATCGGAACCGACGATCGTGTCACAACACGCGCCGGTCCCGCCGCCGCCGGTGCGACCGCCACCCCCACCCCCGGTCGCCGGGCTCGCCCGGACCATGACGATGATCGGCGTCGCGCCTCCGACGGGTCCGACCGCAACCAAATCGGCCGCCGTGCCACCACCGCCGGTAAATGCGCTCGCGCGAACCATGATCGGCGTGGCGCCGGGAACCGGTCCGACCGCAGCCAAGGTCGCGGCCGCGCAGGCGCAGAGGCGCGTCCCGGGAGCTGCCTTCACGCTGCCGGCCAATCCGCTCAGCGCAATGCACTCGGACGATCTGGGGACGTTCATCGACAGCACGCTCTTCGAGACCGACGACGACGACGCGACCGCCGAGCGGGCGGCCCGGCCGCCGGAGATCGACGTCCCGATCGAAGAGGCCGCCGCGGAGCGGGCCGCGCCGATCGCCGTGGTCGGTACCGACCGGACCGCGCCGATCGCCGTGGTCGGTACCGACCGGACCGCGCCGATCGCCATGGTCGGCGCCGAGAGGGCCGCGCCGACTGCGGTGGTCGGCCCCGTCGAGCAGACCAGCCCCGTCGGGGTGCGCGCCCCTTCGCGGCGAGCCCTGGGCCCCCGCCTCGTGCCCTACGCGGTCTGCTTGATCGTCGGTCTGCTCATCGGTCGCGTTTGGCTCGCGCCGACGCGCACCCCGACGCCCCCGCCGAAGCCCGCGGCCCTCGCCAACCCCGAGCCCACGGCCGAGGCTGTTGCCGCAACCCAGCCCGCCCCCAGCGCCCAGGCCCCCGCCGTCGCCAAGCCCGCCGGCGTCGCCAAGCCCCCCGCCGTCGTCGAGCCCGCCGGCATCGCCGCGCCCCCCGCTGTCGCCGAGTCTGCGCGGGCGGAGCCCGACCACGCGACCACTGGTGGTGATGCCCCGTCCAAGACCGCGGCGATGGGCGACTGCACCGCGCGGGTCATCACCGAACCGCCAGACGCCAAGATCATCTGGGGCGGGAAGGTCCTCGGTCAAAGCCCGATCGCCGTCGCGCGCATTCCCTGCGGCGCCGGGACGCTGACGATCGAACGCGAGCGTTACCAGTCCGTCACCCGGGACGTCACCGCCGAGCCGGGGGCGGCGGTGGTCGTCTCCCAGAGGCTGCGACGGCCGCCCGGTACGCTGATCGTGAGCTCGTCGCCGCCGCGCGCCTACGTCACCGTCAACGACCAGATGCTCGGCCCGGCGCCGCGCCACCTGGCCGCCTCCCGTTACGAACAGGTTTCGATCCGGGCCACCTACCCGGGCTACCTGCCCTGGACCAAGAAGATTTATCTCAAGGAGCCGACCACGGCTATCACCGCGCAGCTCGTCCCCACGGGCCGCGGGGGCGACGGCGGCAAGCGTCCGCCCGCCGCGCGCTGACGGCGCTCAGTGTGGCGCGGCCGGAAAGACGGTTTTGGGAACCGCCGGCGCGGGCGGTGGGGGAGGCGGCGGTGCTTCTTCTTGGCCCTCGCCCACCTCCTCACCGGCCTCGAAGTCCGGGGTCGACGGCGGCGAAATACTTCCCGGGGCGTGGTCGACCTGGGCGCCGTGGGCCTCGCGGGCATAACGCATCATCGCGTTCACGCAGCCGACCTGTGCGCTGCGCACCGCGGCCAGGCTGTGGCCGTGCAGCCCTTCGACCAGGATCGAGAACACCAGCACGTCCACGCCGTCCCCGACCAGCCCCGACAGGCATGACTTGCCGTGGAGCGTGCCCGTCTTGGCGCGAACCCGCTGGGCGGCCAGCGTCCCCTTGAACCGGTTGCGGGTGGTGCCGTCGACGCCACCGACCGAGAGCGACTGCAGGAGGTCCGGTCCGATACGCGGATCCAGATAGAGAGCGCGCAGGAGGGCTGCCATCGAATCGGCGGTGATGCGGTTGGCGTGGCCGAGGCCGGAGCCGTTGCGGGGAACGTAGCTGCCGGGCGGAAGCCCGAGCTCGCCGATCACCTCGCGCAGGAGTCGCACCCCCTTTTCGCCGGTGGGCGCGCCGCCGTAGACCTCGGCCCCCGCCGCTTCGAGCACCCGCTCCGCGTAGTCGTTCTCGGAGTCCTTGTTGATCTTGCGCAGCAGGATGCCGAGCGGTGCCGATTCGTGCAGCGCGTAGAGCGGCAGCACCCGCCCGGAGCGCGGCGCGGGGGTCGGCTCGACGCGCGCGTCGTCGCGCACGGCGATCCCGGCGGCCGCCAGCGACGCCCGCATCAACGCCGCGGCGTAGAGGGCCTGGTGCGGAACGCGGCGACGAAACACCAGCCCCCCACGCAGGGTCGAGACGTGCCCGTCGACGTCGACGGCGATTCGAGAGCCCGCCACCGACAACCGCACCGCCACGCGCGAGTGACCGTGCGTCTTGGTACGCGCACCGTTGTGGATGACGAACGACGGATCGGCCGGCGTGGTCGTCACCTCGGCGGGCGCGCCCGCTTCTTCGGCCGGTCGAACCCGAACCAGCATGAGGCCGTGATTCACCACCAGCGGCGCGCGCGGCGACAGTCTCCCCAGAGCGGCCTCGGCCCCGGCGTCCTCCGGGCCGCCCGCGTCGTCCGCCGCGGCTGTTTCTTCGTCGGCGACCGGTTCGTCGTCGCCGATCCGACGGGGATCCGCCACCACGGCGCCCGCGACGCTGCGCACCCCGCGCCGGGCCAGGTCGGCGGCCATCGCGTCCAGATCGCCGCTGCGCACCGTCGGATCGCCGCTGCCGCGCAGATAGATGTCGCCGACCACGACGCCCTCCGCCGTCGGCGCCGGCCCGGAGAGCTCGGTGCGAAACCGCCAGTCGGCGCCGAGACGCATGAGCGCGGTGGTGGTGGCCAGCACCTTCTGATTCGACGCCGGATCCATCAGGACTCCGCCTCGGGTCTCGAAGAAGAGCCGACCGGTGCGCGCCTCCATCACCCGCATGCCGACCCGGGTCCGGCGCAGCGCGCTGTCGTGGAGGATCTCGCGCAGAGCCGCTTGCATTCGGAGGATGCGATCGCGATCGCGATCGTCGGCGGGTGGCTCGGGCGCGACGTCGGCGACGTGCGCATGTTTCGATTCGGCCGGCTCGGTTGCGTGCGGGTGCCTGGCCGATTCGGGCCGGCCGCGGTGGCGCGTCGGCGCGGCGTGCGCGCCGGACGCCGTGAGGCCCAGCGCGCCGAGAGCGATCCAGAAACGGCGACGCATCACCTCGGGCCGACGCACCGGAACCCGAGATCACCGTCGCGGTGCTCGGGCGCCCAGGCGTTCCGATTTGCGGCGCGCGGCCCCACGAAGTAGCTGCAGCAGGACCCGCCCCGAACCACCCGCCGGCCGGGCTCGTCGTCGTATTTGTCCGCCACCCACTCCCAGACGTTGCCCCCCAGATCCAGAACGCCATACGGGCTAGCGCCGGACGGATATTGTCCCACCGGGACCGGATGGCCCGGGTTCTTCCCGGCGCAGGGGCCTTCGCCCTCGAAGTTTCCCCAGTTCGCGCGGGCGCAGTCGGCGTCGTTCCCCCAGGGATACTCGCGCCCGTCGGTGCCGCGGGCCGCCTTTTCCCACTCCGCCTCGGTCGGCAGCCGACCACCCGCGAAACGACAAAAGGCCTGCGCGTCGTTCCAGTCGACGCCGGTGACGGGCAGCTTTGGCAGTTTCAGATCGCCGTCGCCCGCCGCGCTCGGGGCCGGTGGACCGGGCGGCGGCTTGCACTTGCCCGCGGCGAGGCACGCGTCGTAGTCACCCCGGGTCACCTCCGTACGATCGATGGCGAAGGTTTTGACGACGACCTTGCGCACCGGCCGCTCGTCCTCCTCACCCCGGGTGCTCCCCTGGGTGAACGGACCGCCCGGGATCACCACCCGGTCGTGCGCCGGCTGATCGACGTGCGCGCCGTGCGCCGCTGCCAACCAGGCCGCGGCGCAGATGAGCCAGCGTGCCATCGTCCCGGGAGTCTAGTCGAGGCGCGCGATGAGCGCGCGGGCCTGTTCGGCCCAGGGGGTCTCATCCGATTCGAGGGTCAGGTAGCGCTCGAGGTGGGCGCGGGCGGCCGAACGACCCCCCAGGCTGTCGAGCGCGACGGCCAGGTTGAAGTGCGCGTCGGCGAAGTCGGGCGTCGTCTGCAACACCCGGCGGAACTCCGCCACGGCCAGCTCGAGATCGCCGGTCTCGAGGACGATATTGGCGAGATTGAAGCGCGCCTCCGGCTGATCGGGATCGATGGCCAGCGCCGCCTCGAAGGCCTCCCGCGCCGCGGCCACGTCGCCGCGGCGGTAGGCCAGGCTTCCCAGGTTGGTCCGCGCCGCGGCCAGCCCCGCGTCGAGGGCCAGCGCCTGTCGGTAGCAGTGCTCGGCGTGCGCGTCGCCGGCCTCACCACCGTTTTCCGAACGCGTCCCCTCGATGAACCAATCGTAGGCCCGGCGCCTCGGTGCCGCGCCGTCGGCCGGTGCTTCGGGCGGGGTGAGCGCCGTCGGCCGCTCGCCCGCGGGCGTCGAACGGATGTCCGAGATCTGGCGGGCCAGCTCGGCCAGGCCGAAGTCGAAGACCTTCTGGCCGGTCGATTCGAAGGCGTTCCCCTCGTCGACCACCACCAGCCGCGTGCCGTCGAACGCGACCCGCATCCGATCGAGCGGCCGGTCGAGGTGCGGCAGCGCCGCCCGCACCTCCTCGATCGCCTTGCGGATCTCGGCGGCCTTGAAGCCCCGATCGACCAGCTCCTTGGCGGCCTTGACGCTCACCAGATCCTGGAACGAGTAGAGCGGCTTGCCCCCGCGCCGCACCGACGGTCCGACGAAGCCGACCTGGGCCCAGTAGCGCAGCTTGCTCTCGGCGACGTCCAGGATCTTCGCCGCCCCGCCGTAGGTGTAGGTCGCTTCGTTCAACGCTTCTTCCAAGATGGATGACTCGCTCAGAATGTCGCTTCGACGTCGATGTCGATGAAGACCTTGGCCGCCTGGGCCCGGATCGCCACGTGGGTGCTCACCGTCTTGGGTGGCGCGCCGGCCACCCGCGCCGCCTCGCGACCGGCCAGGGCCTCGATGTACGCGGCGGCCTGGGTGTCCGACTCCAGCAGCCCCGCCACCCGGCGCGCCGTGCCCGCGTCGCAGGCGTCGCGCAGGAGTAGCTCCAGGGCGGGCAGGTCGATGGTCAGCATGGTCGACCCGAAGTAGGCGTCGCGTCCCGCGCGCACGCTCCGTTGCCCCTCGGAGATCACCTCGGCGCGCCCCAAGACCAGCTCGAGCGCCGCGCGCGACAGCCGTTCCCGTACCTCGCGCTCGAAGAGCGCAATTCGCGTGGCCCGGGCCATCGGCCGTCGGGGCGCGATGCCCGAGGGGACGCCCGAGGCGGCTCCCGGCGGGGCCGCGAGAGCATCGGAAGACCGTGAGCGCTTGCGTTCCGTCATGACCACAGAGACCAAAGGAGACACCCGAAGGGCGTGATCGTATCAAGACTCTCGGCCAGAGCGCAAAAAGCCTTCCCTTTGGGGGTATGCTATCCGCCGCATGCCACAGGGGCTCGACCTCGGGAAATACCCGGTGCTGGTCGTCGACGACGAGTCCGACAACCTGGACGCTTTTCGCTTCAACTTCGGGCGGACCTTCCAGCTCCTGCTGGCGGCAAGCGGCGAGGAGGCGCTGGCGCTGGCGCGCGCCCACGACGTCGCCGCCATCGTGACCGACCAGCGCATGCCGAAGATGACCGGCCTCGATCTGCTCAAGACCGCGCGAGAGATTCGACCCGACGCGGTCGGAATCATCGTGACCGCGTTCACCGATGTCGACGTGCTGATCGAAGCGATCAACCTGGGACGCATTTACCGTTACGTCACCAAGCCCTGGGACTCGAAGGAGGTGCGGGGCGTCCTGACCCACGCCGTGGAACGGTTCGCGCTCCAGCGTGAGAACCGGCGTCTCGGCGAGCAGCTGGCGGCCTACGTCGGGATGCTGTCCAAGGACGCGCACAGCGCCTTCAGCTTCGGCGCGATCGTCGGGGAGTCGCCGGCGCTGCGTGAGGTCCTCAACCGCGTCGAGCAAGTGGCCAAGACCTCGTCTACGGTGCTCCTGCGGGGGGAGACCGGCACCGGCAAGGAGATGGTGGCCCGCGCCATCCACATCAACAGCGCGCGCGAGTCGCAGCCGTTCGTGCGGCTCAACTGCGCGGCGCTGGCGCCGGGCGTGCTGGAATCGGAGCTGTTCGGCCACGAGAAGGGCTCCTTCACGGGCGCCGTTGCCCGGCGGCTCGGCCGTTTCGAGCTGGCCGACGGCGGCACGCTATTCCTCGACGAGGTAGGCGACCTGCCGCTCGATGTTCAGGTCAAGCTCCTGCGCGTCTTGCAAGAACGCGAGTTCGAGCGGGTCGGCGGCACCGAGACGATCAAGGTCGACGTGCGGGTCGTCTCCGCGACGCACCGCGATCTCGAGCGCCAGATCGCCGACGGCGCGTTCCGCGAGGATCTCT